>CAYWBU010000193.1:0-2089 GCA_964456565.1 uncultured Bacteriovoracaceae bacterium
GACAGTGTCTGCCTGGTGCTGGGCGACAACATGTTCTACGGCCACGGCCTGACCAAGCAGCTGCAGCGCGCCGCCGCCCAGGAAAAGGGCGCCACGGTCTTCGGCTACTGGGTCAAGGACCCTGAAAGATATGGTGTGGTCAGCTTTGATGATGAGGGCAGTGCCCTGGATATCGAAGAAAAACCGGCCAAACCCAAATCAAACTATGCCGTGACCGGACTCTATTACTATGACAACCGCGTCCTGGATGTGGCCGCCAATATCAAGCCTTCACCCCGGGGCGAGCTGGAGATCACCGACGTCAACAAGGTCTACCTGGAGTGGTGCGACCTGATGGTGGAAAGGCTCGGCCGCGGCGTGGCCTGGCTCGATACCGGCACGCACCAGTCCCTGCTGGAGGCCGCCAACTTTATCGAGACCATTGAAAACCGCCAGGGGCTGAAGATTGCCTGCGTGGAGGAGATCGCCTACCGCATGGGCTACATCGATGCCGGTCGCGTGGAGGAACTGGCGCTGCCGCTGATCAAGAACGGCTACGGCCAGTATCTGATGAACATGCTCAAACAGGAAGCCTGATCAGGAGGAGGTCCGGCATTCCCGGACCTCCTCTTTTCTTAATTGATCGAAGATCTGATTTTTTCTCTACGACATCCGTTCAAGAAATGCGGCGTAATCATATTTACCCGGATCGTCATCGTCCAGCTCCAGCAGGCCGATAGCCTCCAGGGGATGGGTGTCGTTGATGCCGGTCACCAGATAGGGGATGCGGTAGCCCCATTCGATCTCGCGGGTGAGCGGCATGATCTGCCGTCCGATGACATCCAGCAGCGGCCGGATATTGTAACGCTCGTCCCTGAGATAGTTCAGCAGCAGTTCGGTGGGACAGTTGCCGGCCGCCCGGCCGATGCCGTAGAGGGTCGTGTCGACATGGGTGGCGCCGGCGTCAATGGCCGCCAGGCTGTTGGCAAAGGCCAGCTGCAGGTTGTTATGACAGTGGATGCCCACCTGTTTGGTCTTCAGGCTGGCTTTGAACAGGCTCACAAGCTGTCTGACATCTTCGGGATACAGGGCCCCGAAACTGTCCACGATATAGCAGGCCGTAATGTCGGTTTCGGCTTCAATCTGATCGAGGGCCCTGCTGAGTTCGTCTGCGCCGCAATGCGAGATGGCCATGATGTTGATGGTGGCTTCATAACCCTTGGCCGTGGAGCTGTTGGCCAGGGTGATGGCGCGTTCGATATCCTTGAGATAGGTGGCGATCCGGATGATGTCGATGGGACTCTGGGATCGGGAAATGACATCGTCGGCCCTTGACTTGTGGGCATCCTGCATGACGGCGATCCTGGCGGAGAAGTCCAGATTCTCCGTAGTCCTGGCGATGTCGTCCTCGGTGCAGAAACGCCAGGGCCCGTAGCGTGAAGGCGAAAATACATTGCGGCTGTTTTTATAGCCCAGTTCGACGATTTCAATTCCGGCGCTGTCCACGGCTCTGAAGACCTCTCGGACCATTGCATCGCTGAAACGCGAATCATTCATCAGACCGCCGTCACGGATGGAGCAGTCGAGGATCCTTATGGGTGTGTTAGGCATCTGCCTGCTCCGCTCAGTCAATTTCAGTTACAATCCCGATCACGCCGAAGATGTCCTGAGGCGTGATGCCCAGCAGGTCAAGGCTCGGCTCAATGTCGGCGGTGTTGATCTGCTCGATTTCCAGCCCGGCGACAAACTTATGCATGAATACATCGGCCAGGTAGACAAGATGGACCAGTTCCCGGTGTTCGGGGGCCTGGGTCGGGTTATGGTGATAGGCGATGACGGTCTTGTAGATTTCCGGCAAGTGCCAGGCGTCAATCAGCAGGGCGCCCACATCGCTGTGGTCGAGCCCGAACATCTCTTTTTCCACCAGACTGGAGTCGCTGTCCTGGTCCTGCAGGAGACGGTAGAACTGCGGCTGTTCGTTGGCGATATGCTGATCCAGGACAACCTTGCCGATGTCGTGCAGCAGTCCGGCGGTGTAGGCCATGTCTTCAGGAATCTTGCCGCTCATCTGGGCGAGCTTTTCGCACAGTCTGGCCGTGCCGAGGGCATG
>CAYWBU010000193.1:2222-4385 GCA_964456565.1 uncultured Bacteriovoracaceae bacterium
GAGGGCCTTGGCGGTCAGGACCTGCTCTTTTTTGACTTCGGCGGCGATACTGGGAATGTCAATTTGTGTATCGCCCAGCATCTTGATGATCTTCAGGGTTATCTGCGGCACCGGCAGAATGCGGTCGATAATGCCGCGCAGGTTTTCAATGCTTAAGGGGATCTGTTCGGAGGTGTCGGTCGAGGTCGCATCTGCCACGCCAATGATCGGTTCAATGGCGCACCGGCCGGAGAAGGGTTCAAATATCATCTGGAATGGAGTGTACCCCGAGGCCTCCAGCTGTTTTATGGGAATGCCGTAGCTGCTGAGCAGCTTGATGGTTATTTCAAGGGTCTGGCCGCCGATATTGAGATTCAGGTCGGATGGCGAAAGCGGATCAACGAGGGCCCCGCCGGCAAGATAGGCCACCATGGCGGCCGGGTTGGCCCCGCGTTTTATCATGTTTTCCACCAGCCGGGGAACGGCCGTGCTGGCATAGGACCCCATGTGGGATTCGGGAATCGAACAGATGGGGTCGGGCAGCAGAACATGCGCCATGCCGCCGATCTGGTTGACCGGATCATGCAGGGCCAGGCCCACGCATGATCCGAGATAGGCCTTGAGTACGCCGCTCTTGAGTACGCGCATACCACCGGACGGAACGATTGTGATTTCAGTTTCAGTCTGTTGCATTTTCGGAATTAATTGCCGCGGTTCCCGGCAAGGTTGCTGTCTCCATGTATTTATTTTTAAATGTTTCCAGCACCAGATCGGTGCAATACCCGTTTAGCATGCCGGTCAGGACCGAGACAAGAATAAACATGGGCACCAGGCTTATGAGCGAGATGTGCTGGATGATCAGGGTCGCTGCCAGCAGCTGGGCTGCCATGTGGCCACAGGCCCCGGCCACACTGACGCCCACCGGTGAAAAATATCGCTTGGGCATTATCAGCATTATGGTGCCGGCCGCCAGCCCGCCGCTCAATGAAAAGAAAAATGTCGGGGTGAACAGTGATCCGGCCAGCAGGGACCCGATGATGACCCTGGCGATAACGACCAGGAAGGCCTCCTTGCCGCCGAAGAGGTAGAGCGCGCACAGGGTGAATATATTGGCGAATCCGAAGCGCAGAAACGGCATGGGCCGCGGGATGAAGGTCTCCATCCAGTGCACGGCGATGGCCATGGCAATGAACATGGCTACCAGGCTGATCCGCTGCGAGCTGTTGGTCTGCATCAGGGCCAGGAGTAGAAGCCTCCCTCCATTTCACCCAGACGGCGATACATGATAACGGTGGGATCGGTCACGGCCGCCATCTTCTGTACCTTCTTGAGGGCATCTTCATAATACCCGATGCTGTCGATGAGAGGGTATTCAAGACCTTTGACTGCACTGAAGACCCGGCCGTCTGATACGACCTGCATATCGGTTTCGGTGACGGGGCGTTCGGCCATGACCTTGGCGACAAAGTCCTCGTAGTCGGTCATGATGATGTCCTTGATGATCTCACGATCCTCTTCGGTCATGTCCCGCAGGGGATTGCCGGAATCCTTGTATTTGCCGGAGGTGATGGTCTGGTTATCGATCCCCAGTTTGTCCAGCAGGCCTTCAAGGCTGAGAGAGGCCATGATCACGCCCACATTGCCCACAATGGCGGTGGGCAGGGCGATGATTTCGTCGGCCGCAATGGCGGCCATGTAGGCGCCGGAGGTTCCCTGGTTGACGATGCAGGCCACCACCGGAAGCTTGAAGGTCTGCTTGTAGTCCTTGATGGTCCGGTAAACCAGGTCGGATGCGGTAACGCCGCCGCCGGGAGAGTCGATTTTCAGGATGATACCACGGATGCTGCTGTCACGGCCTTGTGAAAGACATCGTCCAGGCGTTCCAGGGTGCCCTGCTGTTTGACGAAGCCGTCACGGGCGGCAGTGGTCCTGATGGGTCCGAGAATTTCCACCACCAGGATCTTGTCCCGGCCGCCTTCTCTGATGACGCGTTCCTCCAGCGGCTGGAAGCCCATGAATTCCGCCATATCCAGTGAAATGAAAGAGCACCCCTGCATAGCCAGGGCTGTCATCAGGATGGTAAATAAAAACATACATCTCTTCATATCTGCTTTCCTCCGATCTTGATGTCTTTATAACCGTATTGGCTCAGGATTTCCAGATGATTAGCGAAGGTGGCAGGCT
>CAYWBU010000194.1:0-4381 GCA_964456565.1 uncultured Bacteriovoracaceae bacterium
GATGGTCAGGACCATCTGTTTGTCGGGGGCGGCGCGGTGATGGATGTCCACCTTGAACCTTTTGGGGTTTGACCGGCCGTAGAGCGCGTCCCGCGTGTCCATGACCACCAGCAGGCTGTGCCCCGGCTTGAGGTCGTAGGCGGTGGTGAAGAAATCCAGCTCGGTATGCAGTGGTTCTCCGGGCACGGCGTCCCACCAGGTCTTGAAGGTGTGGGTGATGAAGGCCGCCCGGCCGCAGGGGCTCACATCATAGAGGTATAAGATGACCTGGCCCTTGGGTTCTGTGAGCGCCAGATTCAGGCTGATGCCGGCATTGCCGCGGATGTGCAGGCCGTTTTCATAGGGTTCGCTCTGCCACAGCATGGCCTTGCTGCGGCGGATATTGAAGGTCGGCTGTTTGTGCAGGATGCCGAAATCCTCAAACATCTCGGTTATGAGGGGGGGGCCGGTCTTGGCCCCGGAATAGCGGGCCGAGCTGATCTGATCGGTGGCAGCGGTATCATTGGGCGTTGTCGACAGCCGGCCCTTTTTGCCCTTGGCGCGCGGCCTTAGGTAGAGGGTGGCGGTCTTCAGCTCATCGGCGGTGTAGCCGGTCCGTTCGCCATAGCCGGAGCGGTCCGTGCCCTTGCGCATCATGGTGATGACGGCGCTCTTTTCCCGGTCCGGGACAATGCCGCTGTCGATGCCCTTGAGCCAGTAGTCCAGCCAGGCATGCACATTTCGCCAGATATCGTTTTTGGTGCCGCCGAGCAGCCCGGGGCCCTCGTGGCTGAAATGGGTGCCCAGGTTTAAGTCGAGGCGTTTGTGGCTGACATCCAGCTTGTTGAAATATTCCAGGGTGTAGTTGGGCGGGAACATGTAGTCGCCGAAGTTGTGGCTGATGTAGACCGGTTTGTCCACCCGGTCGGCAAAGTTGATGACCGAGCTGTTATAGGTGTTCTGCCGGACCTCATCGATGTTTTCGCCGCGCATGGTGTTGGTGTAGAGCGCGCGGGCCCAGTCGCTCAGACGGCCCTTGCTGGAGAACACCAGCAGGCCGCCCCAGATGCGGCGCGGGGTCTGGTTGCCGAACATGCTGTTGTAGGCGTCGATGCACGGGCTCAGGGCGGCAACGGTCTTGATGCGCGGTTCCAGGGTGAGGGCGAAGAGCGAGCCCACCCCGCCGTAGGAGATGCCGCAGGCGGCGATATTGTTTGCGTCCACCGGGGTGTTGGCCACCAGCCAGTCCATCACCGCGGTGAAGTCCTGCTGGTCGGGCAGTCCCCACATCTGGATCGTGCCGCCGGAACGGCCCCAGCCGCGGCAGGAATAGCTCAGGGCGATGTAGCCCTTGCTGGCGAACAGCCGGGCCTGGCGGATATATTCATATTCGTTCATGAACCAGCTGTTGATGAAGATCACGGCCGGGAAACGCTGGCCCGCGTACAGGGCCTCGGGCATGAAGACATTGGCCGAGATGGTGATGGGCTCGGCGGCCTGATCCGAGGCGATTGTGATTTTGCGCTGCCAGGAATAGTCATATTGGGTATCGGCCGGGATGATCGGTTTCCCGGTGATCTCATCAATATCCTTAAATACTGCGGACTGCGATCCGGCACAGCCGCTCAGGCTGCCCAGCGCAAAAAGAAATAAAAAGGCAATCCCATACCAGTTGGTTCTTCCTGTTTTCATTATGCGTCTCCCCTCGTGCAATTATAAAATTCCGGATCGCTTTTTAGCATATCCGGCCGGTCGGAGGGAAGACCTTGCTGTTAGTCGTCGAGGCAGCGCTCCAGTTCGGTGAAGGGCATCAGCCAGCGCACGGCATAGGGCTCCAGCGTGATCTCCAGCTGCTGGTCATGCACATGCCAGACCTCCTCCTCCACCAGCTCGAACCAGCGGATCTCCAGCGATTCCAGCCGGCTCAGGGGGATGGCGACCGTCACGCTGCGGTCACTGACATTGGTCAGGGCCAGGATATGCTCATCTTTTTCGGGCGACTGGCGCAGCAGGGCGAAGACTTTGGGGTCCAGGTCGAGGACGTGCTGCGCGCCGTTGGGGTGAAAGGCGCGGTGCTGCCGGCGGATGTCGGTCAGTTTGGGCAGTTCCTGCGAGATGCGCCGGATGCGCGATTCGGGGTCCTTGAGGCGTTTAAGCAGGTACTGGGTATCCACATATTTGCGGTTGATGTCGCGTTTGGTCTTGGTCACCAGGGCCTTGTCGGTGTCGTTGCGGGTGCCGATCAGGCCGTGCAGGTAGATGCCGGGCACGCCCCGCAGGGCCAGGGCGATGCTGCGCGAGGCCACAAAACGTTTGACCTGCAGGTCCATGTCCTCGCCGTCGCGGTTGAGGGCGCTGAACCAGGTGGAGTTGATCTCATAGGGTTCCCTGGCGCCGTTTTCGCCGGTCTTGTAGGAGATGAAGGCCCCGTGGTCGCGGGCCTCGTCGATGACAAAATCGATTTCATCCTGCGGCAGGATATTGCGCACCCCCATCAGCCCGATGCCGTCATGGGTGTCGAGGATGTTGAAGAAGGTGGCCGTATCGGAAGGATATTCCAGTCTGGCGGCCCAGTCGGTCAGGGCCGTGCAGTCGCCGCGGTAGAAGGAGTGCAGCACCAGGGGCGGCAGGGCGAAGTTGTAGACCATCTGGGCCTCGTCGCTGCCGTTGCCGAAATAGGCCACATTGTCGCGGTGCGGCACATTGGTTTCGGTGATCAACGCCACCCCGGGGGCCACCACGTTGAGGATGTCGCGCAGCAGTTTGACGATGATATGGTCCTGATCCATGTTGGCCGAGCAGGTGCCGGGCTCGCTCCACAGGTAGGTGACCGCGTCCAGGCGGATCAGGTTGGCGCCGTTGCGCACATACATCAGCATGGTCTCCACAATCCAGAGCAGGACCTTGGGGTTGTGGAAGTTCAGGTCGATCTGGTCCTTGGAAAAGGTGGTCCAGACCCACTTGGGACCCTTGAGGGTCTCGTAGCGGCTCAGGACATCGGAGGTGCGCGGCCGTACCAGCACGGCGCGCTGCTCGTCGGTCAGCTCCTCGGGCGAATCATAGGCGATGAAGACATCCCGGAAATTGGGGTCGCCGTTTAAGAAACGCTCGAAGGCCGGACTCTGGCTGGAAGTGTGGTTGAAGACCCCGTCGAACATGAGCTGGAAATGGCTGCTGAGCTGTTCGATATCCTCCCAGGTTCCCATCTGGGGGTTGACGTCGCGGAAGTTGGTGACGGCAAAACCGCGGTCCGAGGAATAGGGAAAAAAGGGCAGGATGTGCAGGGTGTTGAAGATGCGGCTGAGCCCCCGGTAGTTCTGCATGATGTCGCCCAGCAGGTTCAGCGGCCGGCTGCCGTTATGGTCGCGGAAGAGGTCGCCGTAGGTGATCAGGATGATGTCATCCTGGGTGAAGCGTTCGCGCGGGTTGAAGTTTTCTTCCATGGCGAACATCTCATCCGGTTTATGGGCGTGGTAGACCTGCATCAGCCGTTCCAGCTCGGGCAGGCAGCGCCCGGCCTTTTCCGTTCCGTAGAGGCATTCCAGTTTGCGGCGGATGCGGTTTTTTTCCTCCGGCGGGATCTCCAGCAGGTCGCGGCTGTAATCGGGCTTGCGGTTGTGCAGGGCATATCTCAGGTTGTGGGGGTCGGTATAGACCTCGGGGTCGCGTTTCAGGCTTGCTTCTCGCTGCATAGTTCTCCGTTCTTCCTCATTTTAATGGATTGATTTCCAATCAGCATTTTTTTTAACGGCACGTATAGCGGAATGGTTTAACGATTAGTTTAATTTTTTTGATATGCTGCAAACTGAAATTTCAGGTGAAGATCGCCGGCCAATGCGTTATGCTGGCAGGCAGTCCTGAACCAAAACATGAAAACGAGGGAGAAGAGAGAAGATGAAAAACAAGACGTTGATACTGCTGGTGTTTGCTGTTCTGTTTTCCGGGAACCTGATGGCTGCGGATGTCCAGCCGCAGGTGGACCAGGCCATGGCAGCCTTTCACAGGGCGGATGAGACCGGTGACCTGGCCGCCATGCAGGCCGTGGCCGGCAGCCTGGAAAAGATCCTGGCCGCCGACAGCCGCAACTATGACGCCAACTGGCTCTATGCCCGGACGCTGGCCAAGGTGGGCGAGCTTTCAAAACGTCAGAAGGTCGAGGGCTCGAAAGATGTCTGCCGCGTGACCGGCAAAAAGGCGCTGGACTATGCCGCCAAGGCCCAGCAGATCAATCCCGAACGGCCCGAGGGCTTTTTCTACGAGGGCTTCAGTGTGGGCATCTATTCCGACGGGGTCAGCATCATCACCGCCGTCAAGGAAGGGCTCAAAAACCGCAGCGAGGCCGGTTTCAACAAGGCCTACGAGATTGACAAGCACTGGAACCAGGGCCCTCCGATCATGGCGC
>CAYWBU010000195.1:0-4328 GCA_964456565.1 uncultured Bacteriovoracaceae bacterium
ATGGATGCCGGCCGGGTCGTTCGAGCCGTAATCAATTATAGCCGAACGGGTTTCGCCACCGGCAATCTCAGCGATAGTCCCCTGCGCTATGAGGACCTCATCCTCATAAAGGCCGACTTCCACATCTTCGGCCGCCTGTTTTCCGCTGTTGGTTACATCCACACTAAACGCAACACGGTCACCGGATTTAGGCGCAACCGGAGATATGGTTACCGATCTTGATGAAACCGCCAGATCCGGCAGGGAAAGGATCTCAAATTCAATAAAGGCCTGATTGTCCGTTTCAAGAATCTCGGCAATGCTTCCCGCTTCATCTACGGTTACAGTCACAAGCCGGTTGCCGCATTTATCCGCCGACGGCCAGATAAAAGAAACGTCTGTCGCCTGGTCCGCCGCCAGTTCCGTGACAGTCTTGCTGCCCAGCAGGACACCGTCCAGTCCCGGAACGCCCAGGTAGAAATTGACAGTAAATACTGCGACAGAGGCATAGCCGTTGTTTCTGATTCTGACATCAAAGCGGATATCGCCGCCTTCCAATGTCGGCATCGGACTGATGCTGATATCGGCATATGAGATTTTCAGGTTTGGTTTATCCGACTGGTTGACGCTCAATGTCCCGCAAAGAAGATTATCATCTTCATTATTCTCGGGAAAAGCTCCCAGCGGATCAACCTCGGCAATTACATTCATGGATTCGCCGCACCTGTCAGCTACCCATTCGACAGTCTTGGTGACAGTACCGCCGGCAGCAATATCCATAGTCAGGGTTGCAATATCATAGGGGCCCTCTGCTGTTTCAATGTAGATCCTGAGCGGAACCTGATAGGCATCGGTGGTTCCCCTGTTGACTACGTTGACGTTCATTGCAACGCTCTCACCAAGATTGACGCGCTCGGGAACTACAGGAAGAATCTCGCCATCCAGGGTAAAATCATAGGAATCTTCAGGGAAAAGCACCTTGATTGCCGTATTATTGGCCTTGGTTGATTCAAAAACAAAATTCGCCTGATCAATAACAATATAGTATCGATAGGCATCTCCGCTTGCTATCTGCAAATCGAACTCAACATCAACACTGGTCTTGCCCGGAAAGGCCAGCGTTTTAGATTCCATAAGATTTTCGCCGGCAATTGAGTCGGAAAACAGACTGACCGTGGCCTGATCAACATCGGTCAGACCCAGATTGCTGATCTTGGCAACCATCTTAACCGTGCAAGGCAGGTGATCAAATTTTTCCGGTGAAAAAGAAATGTCGGCCGTGGTAACGCACAGATCGGGATCAACCGTATTACGGTAGATAGCATTTACTGCCATGGATGTCTGAAAAATGCTTTCATACCAGCTGCCGTCTTCAGACTGCAGATCATTCAAATAAGTAAGGGCTTCCGTAACGGCCTCGGAATGTATGCCATATTCCTTATACAGCAGTAATGCCGAAGCGGTATCGTAGACCGTGCTCGGACTGTTGCCGAACCCGCCATCAAAATTCTGCCGGTCTTCCAGCCATAAAAAAGCCCGGCGGATGGGGTCATCCAGAGAATAGCGGTCACGATAATAATTAAAGGCCGACAGGACATATACGGTAGACCGGATATCGGCCTTGCCCTGACAGAGGCCCCAACCGCCGCTGCTATTTGGGGATGACTTCAGATACTCAATTGCCTTTGGGATACAACCGTCCTCTTTCAGTCCGGCAACCGCCAGTGCCCGCAGGGCAAAGGCCGTATCCTTGGGTGTGCTGGTATAATTCAGATTACTGCCCCAGCCGCCGTCGACATTTTGTCTGGCCATGAGCTCCCCAACCAGATCCCCTGTCTCAAATCCGGCAAGAACATAGGATTCAATCCGCCTGGAAAGATAATCCGTGGCCAACGTTTCCCTGCTGTTGATCCAGGTCATAGCAGTTGTCATGCTGTCAACCACATGTTGACTGCCGGCCCTGAAATTATTCAGGGCCAGGAAACTTTCATAAGTATCCCTGAAGGCGGTCTGCGGTGAATCTATCCAGGAACCGTCTTCGGCCTGACGGGCAAGCAACCATTGCAGACCTTCATTTATTTCGGCCGGGGTTTCCCTTGGAATATAAACCGGTGGCTGCAAACCGGGATTTTGCGGAATGTTGCCAAGAATATCCTCATCAAAACGGAGCTGGCCGCGGCCATCGGTAAGACTGGCAAACCACAGGTCCCAACCCTCTACAATATTCCTGTAAGCCGTCAACTCTTTCCCGGTATGGGTCCCGGGCCTTACCAGTAGAACGCACCCTACCTTAAACTTTTTCTGGGCATTGCTGCAATTTGGATTTCGCGGACCTTCAGCGTCAATAATACTGTCGACTGTGACATATTCAGGTTCCCCATCAATGGTCACTCCGTTTTCCGGCAACCGCAGGGGATCGGCATCTCCACTGTTAATCAGCAGCATGGGAGGAACATCTTCTTTGGGGATCATCCCCATCAGATAAAGATCAAGCGGACTGTAATATTTCAACCCCGGGAGAGATGTAAATGTCCCGTCGCCATTGTCCTGCCAAACATTGCCGTAAAGCAGAGAGCCCCTGGAATCCAGGAGGAAACTCCAATGATGGCTGGCATTTTCATGACTATGGGAAGACCCCAGCAAATCGCTCCGCAGTTGGCCCTTCCCATCTTTGAAGCGTACATGCGCCGCCCAGCGGTGCAGGATTTCGTGACACAGGACACCCATGGTATCGGCAAAATTGCTGTCAATCGGGTCTGATGCATAGGTCAGCAGATTCCCCATATCAATGGTGCCCTGCAGATTTCCCTGGCTGCCATAAAGAGCGGAATAATCGAATCTTGATATCCCGATCCCGCCAACGTCATTTTTAATTGAGGAGTAAAAGGCCCGGACCGAGCTGCCGTAATCGCTCTCGGGCATGAGAAAGCCAAAATTTGTGAATACCAACAGAAAATCATACTCGTCGTTCCGGGCTTCATAAAATGTCCGGGCCACTTTCTGACGGGGGGCATAATGATAAGCTCCGACGGCATCATAGTTGCCGTCATATTCCATGACAATAACATCACCATAATCCCTTACGATTTCAACTTCGGCAGAATAGCCTTTCGAAGATACCACTGAAACAACCAGCGTTAGAATTATGGCTGTAATGCACCCTGACCGGAAACATTTCACGAACCCCAGAGTATGTCTCAAGACACTCCTCCCCTAAAGAATTTTCACTCAATTCCGTTCGGGTACAAAGACATAACAGCCTTTGTATAAAGGGTTTTATAACAAAATTAAAACATTCACTCTCTGATGCTCATCTAATTCATATCAAAAAGAGTGGTTTAAATTGAAGGTTATATTAAGTGTGAAAAATAGCCAAATGTCAACTTTTTATTTAAAACAAAAAAGAATTACCATTTTCACCAGCATTATCATGGTATTATAATAAAAAATTTACCCAATTGCCCTCTCTAAAAACTCACCCCCCCTACAGCTATGCATTAAACGCCAAAAACATCAGCAATAACAATAAAAAGCGGTCCGGCGCTGGTAACAGCGCCGGACCGCTTTATGTCGGATGGACAGGCTGGCTATTCAGCCAGGGCCTTGACTTCCTGATATTTTGCAAGATCGGTGTACAGCTCACCCATGTACGGATTGCGCTTGGTCTTGACAACCTTGTAGACCATGTAGCCGAACACGGCGATGTTGGACAGCAAGGCCAGCAGGCTTACGATAAACAGGGCCGAGGTGTCGGGGGCGGCGCTGGCAACGGTATAGATACCCTCTTTATTCAGAACCATACCTTTGGCGGCATCGGCAATCTGCGCACTGGCAACGGACTGAACCGCAAAGGCCCCCTTGTCAAGGAACATGGGGAAGGTCTGCGCGAACATGCACCACAGGGCCAGGGTATAGGCGCGATGCTGCAGCCAGGCGCCCTTGCCCACGGTGAAGGCGCAGAGCGTGGGGGCCAGCAGCAGGGCAAAACCGCAGTACCAGGAGTGGCCCGGCAGGCAGTTATAGGTATAGGCAAAATTCCATATGTCATAGGCTATAATCCAGAACCAGAGCATATCCGGCCAGAGCATGTCCATGCTTGAATCTTTCGCGGTCTGTTTGCGGACGCAGATACCGAACCAGCCGGTGATCGTGAGGATGTTGAGGATGCCGGCAATGCCGTTCATATAGTTCCATGATCCGCCGATGTAATACTGAATCTGGTTGTGCATAAATTCAATGGTGGGGGCCTGATAGAGCGAGCCGACTTCGAAATCGCGCATAACCGCTTCCAGGATGTTGATGGCCAGGATCAGCGGAGGAAAGCACAGCGCCCATTTCTTTTCGCTGAG
>CAYWBU010000196.1:0-2832 GCA_964456565.1 uncultured Bacteriovoracaceae bacterium
CTGCAGGATCGGCACCTCGGTCAGGGTTGCAAAATACATGAAGGCCCCCAGGACCGCGGCAAAGATATTGGCCGCAAACGAATTGCCGCCCACGGCGGAGGCCACCCAGGCCGAAGGGATCAGACCCTCATTGCCGGGCCGCCCCAGCAGGATGCCGGCCACCAGCACCCCGAAGAGCAGCAGCGGCATGATCTGCCTGGCAAAACCCCAGGAGGCCGTAAACCATTCACCGGCCTCATTTTCATCAGTTCCCGTGATCCAGGAAAAGGCGATGATCCCGGCGGCAAAGGTCAGCATGGTGTTCCCGCCCGAGAGAACCCCGATGGCCGCAACGCCAAGGGCACCCGCAATCACCTTGATAAGCGCCACCCTAAACCAGATAACCAGCATCACTCCCAGCAAAAGCGTCATCAGGGCCGTCAGGTACCATTTCAGGCCGAAAATCGCCTGCCATAAACCCGTTGAATCCTGGGGTGCCCCCCAGGTGGCAAAGATCAGAATTGCGAGCTGGACCCCAAAAAAGAGCGCGGTCTGCCGGAGCGGCCGGCCGCCGTCCGTATCCGGCATGGCCGCCGCCACCCGCTCGGTTTCCTCACGTCTGAAGATTATTTCCATCAGCAGTCCGATCACCACGCTGAAGATAATTGCGCCCACGGCCCGGGCAATACCCAGCTCCAGTCCCAGAATCCTGGCGGTCAGGATGATGGCCATGACATTGATGGCCGGTCCGGAATATAAAAAGGCCGTGGCCGGACCCAGGCCGGCGCCCATGCGGTAGATCCCGGCAAACAGCGGCAGCACGGTACATGAGCAGACCGCCAGGACCGTGCCCGAGATTGAGGCCACCCCGTAGGCCACCAACCTGTTGGCCCCGGCGCCCAGGTAGCGCATGACCGCGCCCTGGCTGATAAAGACCCCGATGGCCCCGGCAATGAAAAAGGCCGGCACCAGGCAGAAAATCACATGTTCGCGGGCATACCACTGCGCCAGATAGAGCCCCTCCCACAGGGAATTACTGAGACGCTCACTGGCCTGCAGCCATTCCAGCGGCAGGTAGAATATCAGTAAAAAACCGCCCGTAAGCACCGCCAGGATCTTCCATTCTTTTTTCCAGTTCATGTTCACCTCTTGCTGCTATTTGGCCAATTAGCCAAGTTCACCGCCAAATTTTTTTACTCGATCATCGCCAGCCGCTCACGGGCCGATTCCTGCAACACCGCTTCAACGCATCCCAGAAAATTGAGCACACAGGGAACCTTGAGGCGGTAGTAGACCTGGGTTCCGCGTTTTTCATCCTGGATAATTCCGACATTTTTGAGCTGGGCCAGATGTTTGGAGACCGTGGAGATATCGGCCCCCACCATCTCGGTCAGCTCACAGACGCAGTGTTCGCACCTTGCCAGTTCCTCCACAATGAAGAGGCGCGTCGGATGCCCCAGGGCCTTGATGATATCGGCCCGGGCCTTGTATCTGAGTTGGGTCCTTTCATCCATCATATCCCCCTATCGGTTATTTGGCCAAATAGCAAAATACTATCCGGCGGGCAATTAAAATATTCAATTGGGAAGGCTAACAACATCAGGGGCCGGCCAGCCCCCACGGCTCCAGCACCCGCCTCAGGGCATCCTCGCCCTGCATATATGATAGGAAGATGCCGTAGTTGGTGTAGGGCACGCCCACCGTTTCCAGATCCCGGATGCGCGCGGCCAGTTTCTGGGCACTGATCATGCAGCCGCCACAGTGTACCATCAGGCGGTACTCCTGCAGAGAGCTGTTCTCCTGAAACTCCCGACCGAAGTTATGTTCCACCACCACGCCGGGATAGTGCTGCGCAATGAAGCGCGGGATCTGCACGGTTCCGATATCCTCGCCCACCCGTGAATGGTTGCAGGCCTCCACGATCAGCACCTTTTCGCCGGCCGCAAGCCTGTCCAGCGCCCGGATGCCGTCGGCAAAACTTTTAAGCCGCCCGCGGCTGACATAGTTGATCATCATGATCGAAAAAGTTGTCAGACGGATGTCGTCAGGCATCCAGCGTACCATCACGTCCATGGCCTGCGAATCGGTTATGACCGCCCGGGGACGTTTCTTGAAGTTGGCAATAAACTCATCAAAACGCTGTCTTTCGGCGGTGCTGATCTCTTCATCCGTACTGCGCGCCGCAGTAAGGTCCAGCCGGAAGGAGACCGGATAGGCCCAGTTGCGCGTGATATATTCCTCGGCCATGGCCTGCGGCCGCAGGTAACGCCCCGGCGGGGTCTCCTCATCCATGGGAATAATCAGGACATAGTATTCATTACGTTCGACAAAGGGCAGCAGATCCATTTTGTGGTTGCGCGATTCATAGTTGTCCAGGATGAACTCCAGCAGCGGCCGGCGGTCTTTCTCGTCAAGGGCATTGAGGCTGAGGCTGCGATAAAAGCGCATCAGCGGCAGGGCTTCTTCAACCTTGCCGATCAGGTTCGCGTGCCTCGGATCAAACAGGTTGAAGACCACCAGGATCTGCTTATCCATGGTCCGCGCCTGTTCCAGGATCTCGCCTTCGGGTGCGAACTGCCGTGAGGCCGGATCGATCACCAGGATTACCAGGTCACACTCCTTGAGATCGGCGAAAACTTTTTTGCGTTTCTTGTCTCCCAGACCAGCGGTCTCATCGGCCCCGGCCGTATCGAAAAACTTGACCGGCCCCAGGCCGTGGATCTCCTGCAGGGCATGTTTGGTATCCGCGGTTGTACCCGGTGTGGCATCCACAATGGAGGTCTGCTGCTGGGTCAGGAGATTCATAACCGAACTCTTGCCGGCATTCATCTTGCCGAAAATCCCGATATTGTC
>CAYWBU010000196.1:2932-4260 GCA_964456565.1 uncultured Bacteriovoracaceae bacterium
GCCCCCAACAGAGATAAATTTCACCTGCGCATGGAAGATGCCGCCCCCGGTGACAAACCGGTCGAAATCATGATGGACGAACTCAAGGCCATCTTCTTCGTCAAATCTTTCATGGGCAACCCCGATTACAATGAGGATAAAAATTTCCCCAAGGACCAGACCCTCTACGGGCAGAAGGTGGTCGTGAATTTCAAGGACGGGGAAACCCTGGTGGGAACCTGCAACGCCTATCACCTCGACCAGCCGGGCTTCTTTTTCTTCCCCATCGACAAACAGAGCAACAATATGCGGGTGTTTGCCGTTTCCAAATTCATTAATGACATCAGCGAAGTGAACATGTGACCGGTCGGGCGAAAAATTCCAGAAGGCGGGCGGAATGCCTGCCTTTTTTATTATCAGATCCGGATATAAATGCATAAATCTGACGAGACCAACCTGCCACGAAATCTTTTCAGGGCCTGTGCCGGCATTATGATAATTGATCATGCCGGCCGGGTCCTGGCCTGTGAACGCAGCGATATCCCCGGCTCATGGCAGATGCCCCAGGGAGGGCTTAACCCGCACGAGGAACCGCTGGATGCGGCCCTGCGCGAGGCCTTCGAGGAAACCGGCATTCCCGCCGAACGCCTTGAACTGCTGGCGGAGCATCCCGACTGGCTGACCTATGAACTGGACCCGCAGAACTGCAACGGCCGACACGGCCGCGGCCAGGTCCAGAAATGGTTTCTGTTCCGGCTGCAAAAAGGCACGCCAATCGATCTGAGCCGGGCCCCGTCCGATGAATTCAGCGATTTCAGCTGGATGAACCTGACCGACCTTATCGAAATCACGGCCCCCTTCAGAAAAAAAATCTACCATCGGCTGGCCATGGATTTCACCGCCCTGATCGCAGATTAAAGGGCTCAGGCATTACATTCCTGCTGGATTTATAAAACGAGCTTCTCTAATATGGTGCGCATGGAATATTTCAAGATTGAATATATCTTCGGCATGGGAGACGATCTAAGCGAGAATTTCGTCCTCAGGGTTGCCAGCCAAACCCTTGAGCTCATTCCTGACGAACAGAACGAAAACCCGCAATGGGCGGAACTTGATTTTCATCAGTGCCCAAACTGTCCGCTTAAAAAGGATGATCATCCCCACTGTCCGGTAATGACCAACCTGGCCAACATCGTGACCCGCATGGGCAAGGTGGCCTCCTACGATGAGGTCTACCTCGAGGTCATCACCAACGAACGCTGCATTTCACACTTCACCACGGCCCAGCGCGGTCTCAGCTCCCTGATGGGACTGGTGATGGCCACCAGCGGCTGCCCGCATACCGTATT
>CAYWBU010000197.1:0-4207 GCA_964456565.1 uncultured Bacteriovoracaceae bacterium
ATTCTTTGGCGATCGGGATATTCTCATGGGCATCATCAATGCGTCCGCAAGCCAGGCAGCGGATGTGATTATGCTGTTCCAGATTGCCGTCAAAGCGCCGCTGGCCGGGACCGGAATCGATTCGCCGAATTACCCCGTGATCGGAGAGCAATTCAAGGTTGCGGTAAACCGTCCCCAGGCTGATGTGCGGCAGCTTTTGACGCACAAGTTCGTGGACATCATAGGCAGTCGGGTGATTGTGGGATTTCTTTACTTCTTCAAGAATTATACTGCGTTGCCTGGTTATTCTTAGACTGCTTAGTGGCATAATCGTCCCCAAGTTTTAATAATAGTAATTATTACTAATAAGAAATGCAAAGTCAAGCGAAAAGGCCCTGCAATCTGCAGGGCCCAGAAATTTTATTTTTTATTAAAATCAGAGAAAGATAACGCCTTTTTCAGGACAGACCGGGCAAATGTGGCTGCATCTTCAAGATCGGCCTCATCCGGGTGGCCGTCGGCCGACTGGGCTTCGGTTACCCAGGCACGATGCTCGGGTTTTGTTGTCAGCTCTTCGAGCAGACCGGGATCAACTGCGCCACGACATGTGTATGACCCCAGAAGTTTTACTCCTTTTGCCAGGCCGGTGGCGTGGGCGACGGCCTCTTCGGCCATGCGGCTGCCGCGCTGGGACCCATGAGTTGAAAAGATGGCCAGTTTGATGCCTTCTGGGAGGGCGCGGATAAAATTTTGGACGGAAACCGGTGCACTGTGGGCTGATACCGGAAAACCGAGGATCACAAAGTCATAGACCGCCGGATCGTCGACTTCCTTGATGCTCTTCAATTGGGGGGTTTCTTCTTTCAGGGCATCAGAAATTGCTTCAGCAATTTTTTTTGTGTTGCCGGTTTTTGAATGATAAGCGATCAGTATTTTCATCAAAACCTCCTGGGAATATACTTCACTGAACAAACAAAGATTTCCACTATTGTTCGGCCTTGTCAAGATCGTTGCAAAAAAATGCTGCAGTTGTTCGGGATGGTTGAATAATCGTAACAGGTGTGTGATATAGTTTATTAAATTTTCGGGGGGTTCACGATGAGCTTATGGGAGATGTTTTTAAAGGGAGGGCCCTTGATGTGGCCACTGCTGCTCTGTTCGGTGGTGGCGCTGACAATTTTTATCGAACGTCTGTGGGCTTTGCGTCCCAGTAAAATCATCCCGCCGGATCTGGTCGATGAGGTTGAGCGGCTCACACGCATGGGCCGGCTGGAAGATATCGAAGAACTGATAAAACGCAATTCATCGCCGATCTGTCCGGTTATTCGGGTTGCCATAAAAAATGCCGGCATGCGTCGCGAGATCATTAAGGATTATATGGAAGAAGCGGGGGCCAGCGAGGCCTATTCCATTGAACGTTATATCGATATCCTGGGGATTATTGCGACGGTCTCGCCTTTGCTGGGTCTTTTGGGGACAGTTTCCGGGATGATCGCCTCATTCCATGCCATCGGAACCCAGGGCCCGGAAAGTCAGATGCTGGCGAACGGAATATCCGAGGCCCTGATTACCACCGCAGCCGGCCTTTCAATCGCTATTCCGGTCTATATCGGTTATCGTATTCTGGTGGCCCGCAGTGATTATCTGATCCTTGAAATGGAGAAAACCTCTGCCAGGATGCTTGAATACCTGAAGGGTGAGAACGATGAAATTCAGGCGCAACCGGAATAACCGCATCGCAGCCCTGGATATCACTCCGCTGGTGGATGTGGTTTTCCTGCTGCTGGTGTTTTTTCTGCTTTCACTGGGGTCTCCCCTGATCGGCAGCCGGATCAATCTGCCGGAGACCGAGAGCGGCGGCGAGCTTTCGATGCAGGCGGTACCGGTTGTGGTTTTTAATGACCATCTTTTGCTGCAGGGAGAGGAATCCGGATTGGAAGAATTGGAACAGCTTGATCCGGGCAGTGATATCGTGGTGCTGGCAGAAAAAAATGTGCTGTATGCCAGGGTGGTATCCGTGCTGGATACCTTGCGTTCAAGCGGACACGAAAAGATTTCTCTGGGCACGAAAGCAATTGGTGAACAAACTGAATAATTTAAGCATTACATCGGGGAAGGAGGCTGAATTTGACATGGGCTTTTTAAATTTTATTATAGATCTCGATGAAGAAAATTCTGCTTGTTGAAGACGAGGCATCCCTCCGCCAACTCCTTCAGGATGAACTTTTTGATGACGGTTATGAGGTTCTTTCGGCTTCCAATGGTCACGAAGCCCTTGCCATCATGAAAGAGAAGGAAGGTTTGAGGGAACTGCCCGATCTGGTGATTCTGGATATCCGGATGCCCGGGATGGATGGCCTTGAAACCATGGGGCATATCCTTAAAAACCGGTTCAGCACACCGGTGATTATTCACAGCGCCTATGCCAGCTACAGGGATGATGTCATGGCGCTGGCCGCGGATGCCTATGTAGTCAAGTCCCATGATATGACCGAGCTTAAAAATACAATCCATAATCTGATAGGGGAGTGATCTTATGTCTGCAAATGTTGTGACAGTAGTCCTTGCCGGCGGCAAGGGGGAGCGTCTCTATCCTTTGACCAAGGATCGGGCCAAACCGGCGGTGCCATTTGGCGGGATGTACCGTATTATCGATTTCACCCTTTCCAACTGTGTCAATTCGGGGCTCAAGAAGATCTATATCCTGTCGCAGTATAAATCGCATTCGCTGAACCGGCACATCCAGCTGGGCTGGCTGCCTTATTTTTCGTCGCCGCTGGGCGAATTCATCTATAACATCCCGGCGCAGCAGCGTATCGGCAACAGCTGGTACGAGGGTACGGCCGATGCCGTGTTTCAGAACATCTATTCGCTGCAGCAGGTCATGCCGCAGCATACCCTGATTCTATCCGGCGACCACATCTACCAGATGAATTACCGGGACATGATTGATTTTCATCGCGAAAGCAAGGCCGATCTGACCATCGGGGTCGTCAAGATGCCGGTCTCCGTGGCCGATCAATTCGGCGTCATGCAGGTCAATGCCGAAAACGAGATTATCAGTTTTCAGGAGAAACCGAAAAACAATCCCTTCACCGTGCCGGGCGATCCCCACAGTGTGCTGGTCTCCATGGGTATCTATGTCTTCAATACCAAGATGTTGATGAAGAAGCTCATCTTTTAACGCGGTGATTGTTTTCTCCAGATCATTTTCAGCTTGTTTTAAATTCTCGATTGCCAAGGATATCATTCCCCAAATGCTCAAGGACTGCAAGGTGGTGGCCTATCCCTTTGAAGGGATCAATGGTGACGGCTACTGGCGCGATATCGGGACCCTGGATGCCTATTTCGATGCCAATATGGATCTGGTGTCGGTTACGCCCCAGTGCAATCTTTATAATACGGAATGGCCGGTGCATACGGTCTACAGTCCCTATCCGCCCGCCAAGATGGTTTTTGCCGGCGGCAAGGACGGTAACCGCATCGGTACGGTGCTGGATTCAATCATCTGCGGCGGGGCCATTGTCTCCGGCGGCAAGGTTGAGCGTTCCATCATCTCCCCCAATGTCAGGGTCAACAGCTATGCCGAGGTGACCGATTCCATTTTGATGGAAAATGTTGATGTGGGCCGCAGTTGTATGATAAAGCGGGCCATTATTGACAAGGGTGTGAAAATTCCGCCCAACACCATAATCGGCTATGACAAGGATGAAGACACAAGACGTTTTGAGATTTCGCCCGGCGGTCTGGTTATCATTGCCCGCAACACGGTCTTCAAGTGATGCCTGATACCGGGGCTGTCGCTGTCATCAGCCTCGGTTGTCCCAAAAACCTGGTTGATTCCGAATATATCTGTGAACAGCTGACCGCGGCCGGGGTGCGCCTGGAAAACGACATCGAGCGGGCCGACACCGTGATTGTCAATACCTGCGCCTTCCTGACTTCGGCCGTTGAGGAATCCCTGCAGACGATTCTGGAACTGATTGATGCCGGCAAACAGGTCATCTGCACCGGTTGTCTGGTAAGCCGCTACGGCAAAGATCTGCTTGCAGAGCTGCCCGAAGTGGTCCTGTTTGCCGGGCCCGGCACCTATGGTGATCTGGCCGCGGCCCTTGCCGGCGGCGAAAAACTCCTGCTGCCGCGTTTTGACGGCGTGGTTGGGCGCTCCTTTGTCTCCGGCGGCACGCAGGCGGCCGACTATGATGCCCTGCTTCAACGCGAGCGGCTG
>CAYWBU010000198.1:0-4176 GCA_964456565.1 uncultured Bacteriovoracaceae bacterium
TGCTCTTCGCTCATGGCTAACCTTTCTTATTATTCATTAGATTAATGGGAGCCGTGTCCGCGCCCGTGCCTTTTTCTTCCTGCCGGGCAAAGGTCTTTTCCATGTTCCGGACTGCTTCCCGTTTTAGATCATTGCCTAGATGGGAATAGCGTTCCGTCATGGCTATGTTGCTATGTCCCATCAACTTTTCAACCGTGTAAAGATCCGTGCCGGACTGAACAAGGCGGCTTGCAAAGGTGTGTCGGAGACTGTGGAAAACAACCTTCTGGCGGTTGTCCGTGATGCCTTCATTGAAGCCCAGGTCTTTAACTATGCGGGCAAAGGTGTTTGATACTTCCTGAACCTTGTTGCCGTTGCGATTTTTGAAAACCGGATCAGAAGGCGCGCCAGCTTCAAGGCTTTCAAACATGGTCTTTGTTCTGTCAGTTAGGTAGGCGGGCCGGTTGCGTTTGGCTTTGGTGTCCATAATCATAATAAAGCCTTCGTCAAGGTGAACATTGCTCCATGTAAGGTTGAATATCTCTCCGGCACGCATGCCCGTATCAAGGCTTAATAAGGCTATATCGTGTAATTGTGGTGCCCGGACCTTGAGGGTTTTAAATAAGATGTCGGTTTCAATGGGAGTAAGAAACCTGTTGCGCTTGTTGTCTGCTGTCGGTTTCTTAACTTTGCTGACGGGATTATCTCCCGTGTATAGGTCATGGCTTTTGGCAAGGTTGAATGTTTGTCTGACCACTGCAAGGGCATATGTTATTGTTCGGGGTGCCCGTCCGGCCTTTGCCATGTTCTGCTTTATTCGCTCAATGTCTATGACTGAGATCTTGATTAAAGGCTTGTTTCCGATAGCCGGATTGATCCAGCGATTGAAGAGGTTTTTTTCCGCTATATAGGACCCTTTTGTTTTGTTCTGCTGGGCTTGCGGGAAGTATGTCTTTGAAAAGAACTCGGCAAAGGTCAGGCCTTCAATTTTCTTTTGCTCTTCCTCTTCGCGGACAATGCGCCTTCGTTCTTTAAGGGATGCCTCGCCTTTTCCGGTTGTCTTGGCCTGTTTCAGTTCGGCAAGGGTCAGGGCTGCTTTTTCTTCTGTCCAGCTTTCACTGGCCCATCCTAGGCCCTCTTCCTTGCGGGTGCCGTCCTTCTGGTATCTGATTGCATAATACCTATCAAACTTAACGCCGTGCTTGCGGGTGGGGTGCTGTCGATATCTTACACCAGGGAATTTTGTCTTAACCCATTTTGTCCCCATAGAGTCACCCTTGAAAGATCAATTCGTCAGTCTGTCCCCACATAGTCCCCACTTTTTGGCAAAAATGGAATGATTTAACGTGATACTCCATGATGAATATATACGCCTAACATGCTGAAATGTGAAGTCTAAAATGATATATTGTGATACTAGGTGAATGTGCTGTTATGGGACTACGAATCAAAAGGTCACAGGTTCGAATCCTGTCGGGCGTACCACAAAGGCCAGGGACTTAACGGTCCTTGGCTTTTTTTTTGCCCCGAACAGCCCTTTGTCAATATTTTGATGTTCTGTCAAAACAATGAATACTGCTATGAAAAAAATGAATTATATTATATAACGTGAAGTCAATTAGGAGAGATCTCATGATCTTATAATAATTTGAGGGGTAGGGAATGAGGGTATTCAGCAAGCAGATCTTGGATCGATTGTTTTTTTGATTGCCTGAGAAAACCAGACAGACGCTTGTTCAGGTTCAGAGGCGGCAACTAATGGGGAACAATGGGTGAAGGTCAAAAAACATAAGAGGTTAAATTCGGTGTCCGATTCATGCTGCGGGCCTTTATTGTATAACCACGCGATAGTTCTGGAGGTGGTGCATTGAAGTCTAAAAAGTTAATCGAAGGCAAGAAATATATACTGACCATCAAGACCAGGGATGAGATTGAACAGGTTCAGCGCAACTGTCCATCAGTTATGAATTCCTGCGGACATATGAAATATTTATTAGGCACGGTGGTCGTGGGTGAGTACTTTGGTCAGGGTTTGTTCTATGTCGTAAACAAGGACGAGACGACCAGGAAAGATATTACTCACTGGATGGTGGCATTAGGGGAGATCGCAAGTTATAGCGAAAGATGACCTCACGGCGGCTTCAGTTCGCCGCCTTTCGGTGTAGCAAATTCCCCAGATCTTTATATGCTCTGTAATTGAAATTTTGTTATAAAATTGCAATGTTGACAACTAGATAAATATTGACGATAATTCTTGCGTCAACCGAATACAGTCCGGTAACCTTTGCAGATTTATGTAATTTGAGATGTTTTTGAACTTTGGGAGGGGATTATGCCTAACAAGGTTATTTATGAACGGTTCTTATGGTTTCATGATCAGGTAAGAAATCAGGTCTATCCCAATGCCGGGGTTCTGGCGCAGCGCTTTGAGGTTTCGACCAAGACCGCCCAGCGCGACATTGACTTCATGCGGGACCGGCTCTTCGCGCCCTTGGAATATGCGGCGGCGCAACGCGGTTACCGCTACAGCGAGGACGGTTTTGAACTGCCCAGCCTGTGGCTCAGCGAAGCCGAACTGACAGCCCTGCTGCTGGCCGGCAGTTTTATCAGCGCGGTCCCGGACAATGAGCTCAAGGCAGAATTGCATAACCTGCTCGACCACATCCTTGAAATCTACAGTTCATCCGACAAACTGAATCTCAAACAGCTCAACAGCCGGATCTCGCTCAAAAATATCGGCTATTACAATACCGCCGGCCGCACATTCCATCTGGTGCTGGATGCCCTGCTGAAAAGGACATCCCTGCAGATCATCTATTATTCGCCGCATAAAAATGAAACTACTGAACGCACCATTCTGCCGCTGCATCTGCTGTGCTACATGGGTTCCTGGCACCTGATCGCCCATTGCAGTTTGCGGGGCGAGCTGCGTGACTTCACCCTGGCACGTATCCGCCAGGCCAGCACGTCCGCCAATGGGTTTGACTGCAATGCGAATGCCGATGCTATCAAGGCATTTATTCGTGATAATTTTGGCATCTTTGCCGGCGAAAACCGCCAGGATGTCTGCATCCGGTTCACCCCGGAGGTGGCCGGCTGGGTCTGTGAGCAGATCTGGCATCCGGATCAGCAGATCGAATATGAACCCGACGGCCATCTGCGGCTTGCTTTTCCGGTGGCTGACTTCACTGAAATTCGCCGCGAAGTTTTGAAATTCGGAGCCGCTGCCGAGGTGCTGGCGCCCGAGACTTTCCGAAAGCAGGTTCAGACTGAGATCAAAAAAATGCAAAAAATCTACAGCTAGGACACTGGATGGGGGTTCGCCTTTGGTAGAGGGGGAACCAAAGGGAGGTGCTGTATGGATCGCAGAAGATTTTTGAAGGTACTGTCCGGCCTGCCCCTGGCGGCCCTGGTTCCGGTACAATCAGTTCGGGCGCAGACCCTGCTGCTTGAAACTCCACTGGCCGGGTTCCAGTATTACAGGGGGGCTGAAATCTGGGAGAGTCTGGCAGCCGGCGAGGAAGTGCGGCTGGTGCGTGAACCTGCCAACAAGCATGACACAAAAGCCATCGCCGTTTACCGGGACAACCTGAAACTCGGCTACATCCCGCGCGTGGACAACTCAGTTCTGGCCAACCTTATGGATCAAGGCCGGCCGGTTGATGCGGTGATTACGGCAAGGAAGGACTTAAACAAATGCTGGAACCCGGTTGATATTGGGGTTTGGTTGATGGGGTGAATTTTTAACAAAAGGAGGCAATTCAATGTGATGAGTAAACAATACGAAATCAAAATGGAAATTGAAGGAAACACCGCCATGTGGACAAGGCCTGATACCGGGGATTGTCCGGTTAGCTACCCGGCCCCCACGTATTCGGCCGTAAAGGGGATTTTTGAATCTGTCCTCTGGGGTCCGGCAGTACAGATCATTCCAACAAGAGTTGAGATCTGCGCACCGGTTCAATATCACAATTATCAGACAAATTATGGAGGGCCATTACGAAAAGCTGGCGTGATAGCAAGCGGTGGGGGATTTCAGCTTCTGGCCACAGTTCTTATTGATGTGTGCTATCGCCTCTATGCCGAGGTTATCCCCATTCCCAGATCTCAAAACATCCGTGTGCCTGATACTGCCCGTCAATGGGACAGTAAAACAACCTCGCCGGGACATTCAGATCAGGACCGTTTCCATCGGCG
>CAYWBU010000199.1:0-4168 GCA_964456565.1 uncultured Bacteriovoracaceae bacterium
GCATGGATAACGCAGTTGCAGTGATCAGGCTCGGCAAGAAGGCCTCCTCAAAAGACTGTCCGCCGCCCTTGATGACGATATCAGCAAGTTCAACCTCCGGCAAGGCGATGCGTCCGGGCTGTTTCTGCGGCAGATCCAGGATCAGGTCGGCATTTTTGATCTGCAGCTCGCGCACGGTTATCAGGCGGTAGTTGTAGCGCTGCATGCGGTTGTGAAAGAGCCGCACGGCCATGTCAAGGTTGCGGATGATGGCGGTCTGGTTGGCGCCGTCCATGCCCTCCCAGAGGATGTCAGCCCCGTCCACGCAGATGGATTCCACCTGGATGACATCACCCTTGAGGCTTTCGAGGTCGATATCCACGAGCATCTTGCGGATGTTGAAGGCCGGGACATTCTTGAAGCCTTCGGGGTTGCGCACCTCGATGTCATACATGCAGACCGTGGCGTCCAGCAGGTCAACGCTGATATCGCCGATGTTGACCGGAGTCCCGGCCGCATCGGTTGAAAAGATCTCGATATAGTGACGGGTGATGGATTCCCGCAGGTTGTATACAACCAGGAGGGCCAGTGCAATACAGATAATCAAGGTGGCCGTTAATCTGCTCAGTTTTCTGATCACGTCAATCTTCCCTGCTGTCCTGAATTTCATTAAAAAACAAGTCGTAAATATAAACCATTTATTGCAAATCCGGACAATGGAAAATTTATGTCGGTTCCGGGCTCACTTTTCATTTTCCAGGACATCGGTATCAGAATGGGAGTAGGCCGGACAACAGCAGCAGATGATCCTGAGATCCTCGGTGCCGGTGTTTCTGATCTTGTGGGCCGTGCCGGGGCTGA
Organism: uncultured Bacteriovoracaceae bacterium; assembly: GCA_964456565.1. Classification (GTDB taxonomy): domain Bacteria; phylum Desulfobacterota; class Desulfomonilia; order UBA1062; family UBA1062; genus CAYWBU01. The sequence goes on from CAYWBU010000199.1 coordinate 841, forward strand.
TGCAGATGGTGTCTCCGGCACAGACACTCAGGATGTCGCTGCCCAGGTGCATGAGGCCTTCGCCGGCGGTGATGTGGTAGATTTCCTCGGTGGTGTTGTGGCGGTGCAGCAGGGTGGTGGCGCCTACGTCAATCACGGCTTCGGCCAGGCTCTGGCAGGTGCAGGCGTGCAGCCCGGGGTGCATCAGTTCGCGGATCGTGGATGCGTCGCGGGTGCGGTAGGGAGCAATGTCCCCGTAGGATGTCTTGCTTTTTTTCATGTTCCGTCCCGATTTTTTATTTTGTGCTCAATCTGATCTTTCGCCGCCCGGCTGGGCTCATTCAACCTCGGTGATGGTGCGGCGGATCAGGTCGGTGCTGAAGTGCAGTTTTTCATTCTCATCCTGGTCCAGATGCAGGGGCAGGGTGGCGATGACGCCTTCGGCCCCGATCAGGCGCGGCAGCGAAACCGTCACATCGCTGATGCCGGCAATTTCAGCGGTGGGGGTGCAGACGGTCAGGATGGCCCGCCGGTTGGACGCGATGATGTCGGTGATATGGGCCAGAGCTGCGGCAATGCCGTAGTAGGTGGCCTGTTTGCCCTCGATGATGTAGTAGGCTGCCTTGCGCACACTGTCGTCAATCTCCTGCCGGGCAGCCGCATTAAAGTTGATCCCCCTCAGACGGCAGAAGTCCTCCAGGGGATGGCCGGCAATGTCGAGGATTGACCAGGCCATGACCTCCGAGTCTCCGTGTTCTCCCACAACGTAGCCGTGGACATGCTGGGGGTCCACCCCCAGCAGGCGGCCCAGCAGCGAGCGGAAGCGGGCGGTGTCCAGCATGGTTCCGGAGCCGATGACGCGCCCGGATGCAATGCCGAATTCGGCGGCATAGCGGGCGGCCAGATGGGTCATGATGTCTACCGGATTGGACGCCACCAGCAGGATTGCCTCGGGACAGTATTGCAGGATCGAACTGACCATGTCACGCATGATGGCGGCATTGCGGCCGAGGAGTTCCAGCCTGGATTCCCCGGGGGTCTGCTTGGCCCCGGCCGTTATGATCACCAGGGAGCTGCCCGCCAGTTCGCGGTAGTCGCCGGCGGTGACATTGACGGCCCGGGCAAAGGGTACGGCATGGGTAATGTCGGCGGCCTCGGAAAGGGCCCGTTTTTTGTTGATATCCACCAGGACGATCTCGCTGGCGCAGTTCTGCATCATGATGGCAAAGGCCGTGGTGGCGCCTACAAATCCGCTGCCGACGATTCCGATCTTCATCATTCCTCCAGATGGGGGCGATAATAGCGGCGGGCTTCGGGCAGAGCCGCCATGATATTTTTGATGCGGGTGCTGTCCGCAGGGTGGGTGCTGGCAAATTCCGGCGGCGACTGGCCTTGCTTGAGATCGGCCATCTTCTGCCAGAAAGCCACGGCCCTTAGCGGGTTATAACCGGCCATGGCCATGAAGATCAGCCCCAGCCGGGCGGCCTCGTTTTCATGCAGCCGGCTGTAGGGCAGCAGGAAGCCGAACTGGGCCCCCAGGCCGAAGGCGCCCATCCAGAGCTGCTGGGTCTGGGCCGGTTGCTGGCTCAGGGCTTTGGCAAGCGCCAGTCCGCCCATCTGGGTGGCCAGGGCCTGGGACATGCGTTCATTGCCGTGGCGGGCAACCGCATGGGCGATTTCATGCCCCATGACCACCGCCAGACCGGCCTCATCCCCGGTGGCCTTGAGGATGCCGGAATATATGACAACCTTGCCGCCGGGCATGCACCAGGCATTCATGTCGTCACTTTTAACCAGATTGAATTCCCACTGGAATTCGCGGGCCATCTCCTGCATGCCGTTCATGACGAGATATTCGGTCACCGCGCGGCTGATGCGGCTGCCGGTGCGATTGACCATGTTGGCGGCATTTGTGCCCGTGATGACTTCGTTTTGTCCGAGGAAGGCGCTGTACTGCTGCAGGCTGGTATTGAGCATGAGGCTGTCGGGGATGATGTTGAACTGATTCCTGCCGATGAGCGGTACGGTTGAACAGGCTGCCAGCAACAGCAGCATGGATGTCACTAGGATTTTTTTCGGCATGGGATCTCCTCAAACTTCATGGGGTCGGCGGGCGGTGAAAATGGTAATGTAACCCATGAGGGAGCCGTTTTTGCGGATTTCACCAAATTTGTTGTGCAGCAGCAGCCGGCCCAGGGCGCCCTCGATATTTTCACGGATTTCGGGCTGGCGCAGCATCCAGCAGGCGCTATACGAGATGGCGGCGCCGAACAGGCCCGAAGGCGTATGCATGTCGGCGATGATGATCCGGCCGCCGGGCTTGAGGACCCTGAAGGCCTCGGCCAGGCTGCGATTTTTGAGCTCATAGTCGACATGGTGGAAGAACAGGCTGGAGATCACGCTGTCAAAGGTTTGGTCGTCAAAGGGCAGGTGTTCGGCGGCGGCCACCTGGAACGAGCAGGTGTCAGAGGCGCGCTTGTTGCGGGCGGCCTCGATCATGGCGGCCGCCGCATCAATCCCGAGGGCCTCTCCGCCCGCGCCGGCATCCAGATAGCGGGCGATCATGGCGGTCAGGGTGCCGGTGCCGCAGCCCAGATCAAGAATGCGGTGGTCGGGCAGCGGCGCCAGTCTGCTGGCTATGTTGCGGTGCAGACGATCCTCGCACCCCAACATCACAATGGGTTCGACAATGTCATAGACAGCGGCGGCATGGTCTAAAGTGCGGCCGCGGGTATTGACGGTCTGTGTCATAGTACCTCCTTATTATCTGCAGTGGCCGCGGCCGGGCGGGAAGATGCCTTTTCCTGCTGCGCCGGGCCCGAAATTTGTCCGTTGGGATCTTTATCCGGAATATTGGTTTGCGCGTCAAGTTCCGGATGCCGACTGCAAGCCATCATCAGACCTCTCCGAATGAATTCAGCAGGTGGTTGATGCGCGGTGCGGCATTCATCTCGTTGATCCAGATTTCGGGTACGGCCTGCATGCCCAGCCGGGCGCCCAGCAGCATTCCTGTCAGCATGGCCCGGGCGGCATTGTCGCCGCCGGCCATCACGGCCTGCACCAGGCCTTCCTCAAGGTTGTCCTGGTACTTGGTTGCCAGATGGATGACGCCGGCAAAGGCCTCGGTGATATGGCACGAACGGCCGAAGGTCCGGATGATGTCTTCGGTCTCGGCCGCGGCTGAATCGATGCCGGCAATGGTCCAGCGGTTTATGTCGCTGGACTTGAAGCGGGCCCCGGCAACCTTGAGGCAGGCGCTCGGCGGGGAGGAACCCTTCAGAATCTCCAGGCCGGTCAGGGCGAAGAACTCGGCGGCATCTTCCACGAGGCCGTGGGCATGGGTCAGGGC
>CAYWBU010000200.1:0-2707 GCA_964456565.1 uncultured Bacteriovoracaceae bacterium
CTCGGTTATATAGTGTAGATAAAGAAAGATGATCAATTATAGGCAGTATTAAGGGAAATTAGGGGACAAACCACAATAAATCTGTCAACACGTCAGCCAGGCGGGGGCAAATCTTTTTCAGATCAAGGATTGCGTACGTTTTAACCCGCAGGCATAGCAGCGCTATGGCGAGGATTTAAAACGTTAAGCGTGACGCCGAGCTGGAGAAGATTTGCCCCCGCCTTTCACAAACAAATTTTGTTTATCCAATCCCCTGCAATATGCTATAAAATCTGAATTCCCAGTTTTTTATATGTAATACAGTCAATGCCAACACAACTTTATGCGGTTTCAGCAGGAGGGTTAGATGGAAATTTCCGGATTTAAATATCTGGCAATCGGTTTTCTTGCCGCAGGTCTGCTGCTGGGCGGCTGCAGCAAGGGCGAGGATGATCTGAGTGACAGTGAGGTCTACATGCTGATTTCCAGCCTTGCGGCGACCGTCAAAACCTGGACTCACCCGGAGGATCTCAGCGACAATATCAGCCCTGACGGTTCGGGTGGCGGGTATCCCCAGGTGGCGATGAACGCCAGTGGCGAGGCCGTGATTGTCTGGCGGCAGTCCGACGGATCCCATACTCAGGTTTTCAAGAGTGAAAACCGCGACGGGGCCTGGACCCATCCTGCCGGGCTCAGCGACAATATCAGCCCTGACGGTCAGGAGGTTGGAGGTCCCCAGGTGGCGATGAATGCCGGCGGTGATGCCGTGATTGTCTGGAAGCAGTCCGACGGCGCCCAAGGTCAGATCTTTAAAAGCGAATGTCGCGGCGGAGTCTGGAGCCACCCCGGAAATTTAAGCGACAATATCAGCATTGACGGTCATGGCGCCAATTCTCCCCAGGTGGCCATGAGCGCAAACGGCGAGGCCGTGATTGTCTGGCAGCAGCACGATGGATCCAATTACCAGATCTTCATGAGCGAATACCGCGGCGGGTCCTGGAGTCACCCTACGGGAATCGGCGACAATATCAGTCCCGACGGCCAGAATGCCGAGAGTGCCCGGGTGGTGATGAGCGCCGACGGCGATGCCGTCATTGTCTGGATGCAGTCCGACGGTGTCAATAATCAGATCTTTATGAGCGAATACCGCGACGGCTCTTGGGACCATCCGTCTGGACTTGGAGACAATATCAGTCCTGACGGTCAGGAAGCCCTTAGTCCCCAGGTGGCGATGAACGCTGACGGCGATGCTATGATCGTGTGGCAACAGTCCGACGGTTCCCATACCCAGATCTTCAAGAGTGAGTATCGCAACGGGGTCTGGGATCATCCGGATGATTTGACCGACAATATCAGCCCCGATGTCCAGAATGCCAGTTATCCAGCGGTGGCGATGGATGACAGTGGCGATGCCGTGATTGTCTGGCCGCAGTACGAAGACACCTACTTGCAGCTCTTCAAGAGCGAGTGCCGTAGCGGAGTCTGGAATCACCCTTCCGGTCTCGGCGACAGTATCAGCCCTGCCGGTCAGCACGTCTGGTATCCCGAGGTGGCCATGAGTTCAAACGGCGATGCCGTGATTGTCTGGACGCAGTCTGACGGATCCAACCGCCAAGTCTTCAAGAGTGAATACCGCAGCGGGGTCTGGACCAATCCTTCCGGACTTGACGACAATATCAGCCCTGACGGTCAGGACGCCTATTATCCCCAGGTGGCGACGAATTCAAGCGGGGAGGCCGTGATTGTCTGGTACCAGTCCGACGGTGTCCAAGCCCAGATCTTCAAGAGCGAGTACCGCTGAGGCCTTTGCTTTTAAATTCTCACCGGCAGGTTCATCCCTGCCGGTGAGAGGCATGAAGCAATAAGCTGACCCGCCGCCTTCCACTTTGTTAACCCCTCCCCGCACTTATATATTTACAGATGACCGTCATCTAAATTTTTAGCAGGGGGATGCATGAAATCATATGTAAACGAGAAATGGGCGCGGTTTGCCCTGGCGGTAAAGCAGCGGGATAATTTTCGGTGTCTGCAATGCGGCCGCGCGGAACCCGAGGTGGTTATCCAGGTGCACCATGTGGCCTACCGCGAGGGCCGAGCCCCCTGGGACTATCCCATCAGCGACTGCCGGACGCTGTGCAAGGGCTGTCATGCCCGCGAACATAATCTGATCGAACCCGATTATGGTTGGACCCTGCTGGCAATCGAAGATCTGGGCGGGCCGTATGCCCAATGTGAACGCCGGGGCTGCGGACATGATATCCGCTATGCGCATACGACCTATCATCCCAAGGTCGGCTACCGGGTGGTGGGCAGCACCTGTGTTACGCATCTGACCCGCGCGGACCGGTTGCTGAGTGATACGGCTGTCAAGGTCTATAAACAGATCAGCAGGTTTACCCATGAAGCGGACTGGACCGAGGGCACTACCAAGAGCGGGCGGCGCTATCTTGCCGGAAAGTATAAACACCACGAGATCCGGATATATGGTGATGAACTAAACTATGCCTTTCAGCTGGTGCTCAAGGAAAAGGGTGTACGCTGGCATGAATTCAGAGATGTGATCCGGGTTCCGGGCCGCAAGCTGGAGGATGTCAAAGGGGTGGCGTTTGTGGCCCTGCAAGGCACACTGGCCGGGGATGAAAAAGAGAAAGAACTTTTAAGAAATATTTACCGGAATTATAGTTGCGGGTGACTGAATTAAATTCTGTCACCCGCCTCTCATCATACA
>CAYWBU010000200.1:2717-4145 GCA_964456565.1 uncultured Bacteriovoracaceae bacterium
GGCTGAAGTCATTGAAATCAACGGCAGTGTAATAATAATGAAACCGGATAGGGTGGACAATCGCAAACTGCGCCGCATAATACAGTCCGTGATTGATAATCACATAGGGCGCGCTGCCCTTGCCTTCGCCGAAATAGGTCCCGGAGAGCACCAGGTCGGACAGCAGAAACAGGATGCCGCCGGCGGAGAGGACATACCAGAGGGTTTCTCCGGTGGCCACGGCCGCCACGATGGATAAAAACATGGTGGTCATCAGGACGAAGCCGTAGAGCACGCAGGTGGATCTATATTTGCCGAAATTGAGCTTCATGGGTTTTTCCAGCAGCAGGTTGACCACCGAGCCGCCCGCGGCCAGCGCCAGGGCGATGATCAGGGCTTTGAGGGTCCATTCATGGTAGAGGAGGATGGCCGCGATGAAGAAGAGGTGCCCCACCAGGAAGGAATAGAACCCGGCATAGAGATAGGTGTTGGCGTCTTGCGGGTAGGCATATTTGAGGTCGAGCCAGATGTCGCCCAGCAGGCCGCAGACCAGGCCGAGGACTAGGAGCAGCCCGAATATGGCGCCGTCGGGGTTTGCGGCCGTGGCCGCCACGGCCGTGGCGATAAAGAAGAAGGACGGGATCGATTTGGCCAGGGTGCCCGGAACGCCGCCTTTTTTTACGCGGACCGCCAGGAAAAAAATGGTTGCAACGATACCTGCAATCAGTGCTGTCATGTACATAATCAGTTCTCCGTTCATGCTATATGATGAAAAAGCATAAGACGAATCCCCATTGATGTCAAAGACTTTGCCCGCGCCTTTCAACGATAGGCCGCAATGATTTTTTCCAGCTCCCCATTGCGCTTCATCTTTTTGAGTTCCTGGTTGAAACGTCTGATAAAGGGCTGCCAGTCTTTTTTGCCGGTGAACATGAAACAATAGCCGACTTCATGCAGGGTCCTTGGTGAGAGTTCGAATCTGTCCTTGAATTCCGGATTGCGGCTGATGTACCAGAGCGCCACATGGCGGTTCATGACCGCGGCATCGCCGATGCCTTGCATAAGGAGTTTCAGGATGTCGCGGTGATTGTCCTGGTCGATTCTGTGGGTGCTGCCGGATTTGAAAAGGGGTTCCAGGGTGGGGTAGGAGTATCCCAGGTGGGTGATCAGGCGCTTGCCGGCGAGGTTTTCCGTCTCCGGCGTGCCCTTGCGGTAAACCAGGATATCTCCGTGGGTGATCACCGGATCGGTCCAGTAATAGTTTTCGGGATCGGCGACCCATTCCCGGGCCTTGGCGCGGCAATCGATCTTGCCCTGGGCAAGCATGGAGGCCTCGCGTTTTTCCGGATACAGTCTGATCTCCAGGGTATAGCCGCTGCGGGCGGCGATCTGCCTGAGGGTGTCAAGCATGATGCCCCGCGGCGCCGCGGTTTCCTGGATTACGAAGAA
>CAYWBU010000201.1:0-962 GCA_964456565.1 uncultured Bacteriovoracaceae bacterium
GTCCACGACCCCATCCCGGATGATCTGCCCGGCGTGGGCCACGGCCTCATCCAGGTCGTGGATCGAGGCATAATCTTTGGCACGGCTGACCAGTGTCAGACGCTTACGGACGGGATCATAGGCATAGCGGCGTTCGGCAAAGGCCTCGGGCACGACACGGATACCGTTGTCGGGACAGGCCTTGGCCAGTTCGGAATCAAAGGGGCAGATGACCTCGATGATGCCGTTTGCCTTAAGCCAGGCACTCAGGGTTTCGGCCAGCTCATGACCGGTCCAGCAGTCATTATAGAGGGCCCCGTGAAACTTGACGGCCCTGACATCGCTCATCAGGGCATACTGTTGATCCAGGGCCGCCAGCAGTTCGTCTTGCTGCAGCTGCATGCTGGTGCGGCCGAAATTTTTACGGTCGGGATAGGACAGGTGCGCCGCGACCTTGACCGTATATTTTGCGGCCAGCTCACGGAAGGCCGCAACACTACGCTCGTCACCGGCATGGCCTCCGCAGGCGATATTGGCAATGCTGATATGCTGCATCAGCTCGGTATCGACGGGATGGTCATGTCCGCGTTCACCGATGTCGCAATTTACCTTGATCATTACTGCTGCTCCTTAAAGACTACCGTATCCCCGGGACGGATTTCTTGCAAGAGTTCAGGATCGGTGGTGCCGATCAGGTTCCAGCCGCCGGGGGACTCGACGGGATAGATCCCGGTCTGGGCACCGCCAATGGCAACCGATCCTGCGGGAATTTTGGTGCGCGGACTGGCCAGCCTGGGGGTTACCAGGCGTTCGTCAAGTCCGATCAGGTATGGGAAATGCGGTTTGAAGCCCACCATGGCCACCATGAATTCGGTCTGCCGGTGCAGGTCGATGACCTCCCGGACTGACATGCCGGCGTTTTCGGCCACGCGCTCCAGATCCTCGCCGTCATATTTTACCGGGATGGTGACAGTTTTAGCGCC
>CAYWBU010000201.1:972-4098 GCA_964456565.1 uncultured Bacteriovoracaceae bacterium
GATCAAAATCCGCCGCAATCCTTTTGATGATCCGGGCCACGCGTTTTTCGGCCCGTAGCAACCGGCAGGCGGGATCAAAATGGACGGCCAGGGCGTTATAGGATGGCACCAGGTCAAGGATTTCGGGCAGAGCCTGCCGTTTAAGTTCCCCATAGATGGTAAGCACCATCCGGGAAACCCCGGCATCAATCCTGTCCGAAAAAGACCAGCAGACACTGGTATCTCCGATGGGATAACTCTTCACCCACTATCCCCCGTTGGCCGCGATGGCGTAGAGTTTGGCGTAGATTTCATGTTCCCAGCTTTTATCGAGTCCGTCAACCGTGGCCTCCTGTTTGCCGGAAACCCCGTCAACCGCACCGGCGGTGACGATTTCATCCAGCAGTCCCGCGAGCCCGGCAGGGTCAAGCATCAGATTTTTGCCGGACAGATAGGAAAGCAGCGCGGCCTGGGCATAACCGGCCCAGTTGCTGACTCCGGCACAGATGCAGTAATCGGCGAAGATCTTGCAGCTGAAGGGCCGGTCCGGGGCAATATGGCGGTCAACATTGCAGGAGACCTGGGCGGTCCCCAGTTCGTTGCCGCCGTCACCGATGGCGATGGTGGTGATGTTGCGGCGGTGACAGGCCAGCAGCACATCATCCACAGGCGCGACCCAGGGCGAGATGTCCAGGCCCCTGAAATTATAATATTTGCCGTCGGCAGCCCTTCCCGGTCTCTCGATGGTGATGAAGTGGGTGGTGTCCTCCATGATAAATTCATCGGCCGGAATATCTTCATCAGCTCCGAAGGCGGTCAACACCGCGTCGCATCCGAGGAAGTCGAGGCCTTTGCGCATGATGTCTGCGGCATGGTCATCGGTGATGATGGTAACCTTTTTGCCGAGGCCCTCCAGGGCCTTTACCTGCAGCAAGGCTCCCGGAGGCCCGTCGGTTTCGATCACCCCGGCGTTTTTGATGAAAAAACCGGTGGTCAGGATGACATGCCCGGCATTCAGCAGTGAACGGGTGGCCGGCAGGAAATGGTCTTTGACCGCCCATTTGGCAAGACCCCGGTTGCCGGGATCCTGCTGGATAAGCTCTTCCATCTTGCAGGCGGTGTCCAACAGTCTGTTTTCCAAGTTGTCAGATCTTGTAGTCATAGTCTTTTTTGTCTCCTACAAACATATGCCCGGGGGCATGGGTGATCATGAGCGGCGGTTTGGCCACCAGGGCCGCCATCTGGGGAGTCACCCCGCAGCCCCAGAAGACCGGAAGCTCACCTTCCCTGATGGTGACCGAATCGCCCCAGTCGGGTCTGGAAATATCATTGATGCCGATGGCCCCCGGGTCGCCCAGATGGACCGGGCTGCCGTGCACGGCCGGATAATCGCGGGTCAGCTCCACGGCGCGGATGGCATCTTCCGGCCCAAACGGCCGCATGCTCACCACCATGGGGACATTCTGGAAACGCCCGGCGGACTGACACATGATATTGGTCTTATACATGGGGACATTGACCCCTTCGGTGATGTGACGGACATCCAGGGATGCCGACAGCAGGGCCTGTTCAAAGGTGAAACTGCAGCCCAGCAGGAACCAGACAACATCATCGCGCCACAGATCAGAGATATCGGTCAGTTCATCCTGCAGCTGGCCATCTTCATAGATCCGGTAACGCGGGATGTCGGTTCTGATATCGGCCCGGTCGGCCAGGACCGCGGTGAATGGCGAGCCCTTTTCGCCCACTTCCAGCACGGGACAGGGCTTGGGGTTGCGCTGGGCAAACAACAGAAAGTCATAGGCCCAGTCAGCGGGCAGGACCGCCAGGTTGGCCTGGATGTAGCCGGTGGCCAGACCGGGAGTCGGTCCGGTGTGTTCCTGACGGCGGCAGGCGTCCCGCAAATCTTTACCGTTTTTGTATGTTTTCAGCATAATTAATCCCAACTTTTTACGTGAAAAGCGATCATCCAGTTTATAGTTCATGTAGCAAAAATCAAGAAAAAAATAATTTTTGAGAAACGAAAAAGAAAAAAATTTACTATTAAGTTTTATAACCGTTGGTACATTTACATAAAAAATAGCTGAATCCCCAGATTCTATCCATTGGTTTTCGGGGGATATCGGCCCGACTGATAAAATAGTCTACGCTTCAGGGCAGTTGAGTATTATAATAGAGCATCAAAACGCCCTGGCAAGGAGTGTTTTTTATGCAACCGCAGCCGGGTTGCAGGTGCTGTTGAAAATATTGTCCCCAAGGAGCCGCCATGAAGAGATTGATAAGGAATGTCTCGGACAAGGCCTATCAGCCGCCCGGAACGCTGGTGCATATCGGGCAGCAGCGGCTGGAGCAGGCCCGCATAGCAATAACCGACTACAATCTGGAGAAGTTCAGGCATCGGGAGGCCGTGCCGGTGACAGACTGCTGTGCACCGGAAGACGACATGATCAGATGGATTAATATCCATGGTATCCATGATATGGAGATTATTTCCAGCCTGGGAGCCAGCTTCGATATTCATCCCCTTATTCTGGAAGATATCGCCAATACCAACCAGCGGCCCAAACTGGAGGACTATGACGATCATATCTTCATTGTATTGAAACGAATTGTGGAAAAAGACGGCCAGCTGGAGGCGGAGCAGATCAGTCTGGTGTTGGGGCGGAACTATGTGATCTCTTTCCAGGAGGGACCGGAGGATATCTTTGAGCCGTTGCAGCGGCGGATCGAAACCGTCCGCAGCCGGATTCGCAAGAAAGGGGCGGATTATCTGGCCTATGCCCTGGTTGATGTTGTGGTGGATGATTATTTTCAGCTGGAGGAAGACCTGGCCGGAAAGATTGACCGGATTGAGGTGGAACTGCTCAATACGCCGGATAAGGCAACCCTTGAAAAAATTTACCATGTCAGAAACGAAAGTCTTCTGGTGCTCAAGATGATCTGGCCGCTGCGCGAGGTCAATGCGGCCCTGGAGCGGGCGGACAGTGAACTGATCGATGAAGGCAATGCCCTTTATTTCCGGGATGCCGGCGACCATGTGCTGCAGCTCTATGAAACCGTGGAAACCCTGCGTAGCGTGATTGCCGGCATGCTGGACACCTATCTTTCCAGTGTCAGCAACCGGATGAATGAAATCATGCAGGTATT
>CAYWBU010000202.1:0-4056 GCA_964456565.1 uncultured Bacteriovoracaceae bacterium
CCGCTGATGATTTTCAAATGCCGCACCATGCTGATCTGTCAGCAGTATAACCTTAAGATGCGGGTGGTGGATGAATTTATTTCCCGGCAGGGTGTATATACGCTGCTGCTGGATGAAAATCTGGCTTTGATCGACTACCCGGAAACCACCCGCAGAATGCTGGCTGAGTTTTATGGCAATCCGGCCCTGCATCATCTGCCACAACCCATGCTTAACTGGATCAAGACCGTGATTGCGCCGACCGGAACCCTCAAAAACAACCGCGGCACATGGTTTTTCGAAGAGGATATGCCCAATGGACGTCTGCGCTGTATGGCCTATTCAATTTCGGGGAATGGCCGCAAACCGCTGCTGATGATCAAGATCGAGCCGCACGGGCCACGGGATGATTTTTCGGCCCTGGATAAATTTGGCCTCAGCGAGCGCGAGGTCGAAGTTGTATCCTACCTTCCCCTGGGTTATTCCAATGCCCAGATCGCCCGGGCGCTTGATATCAAAGAGGTTACCGTCAAGAAACATCTTAAAAATGCCGGGGAAAAGCTGGGAGCCTCCGGAAAAACCGAAATCCTCTATCATGCCGTAAAGGTCCTGATGGATATCGGGACCCACTGATCATGAATTTCTGACCCAATTCATTTTTTTATTCAAAAAAAACATAGTGTTACATCAAAGGTATACTAAAGTATACTTTTCAGCCTTTTTTTTTGCTGCTAACACTTCTGCCAAGGCTTTTCTACGGGGTGGAAAATGAGGCGGCGTACTGGTTTTTCAGAATCTGTTGCTTTTGTTGATGATGGGGTTTTCCATGACAAACATACTGGTTGTTGATGACGACACTCTAATTCTCGATGTGATTAAGGATATGTTGGAATCTCAGGGCTATCAGGTCACGGTTGCCTCTGACGGCAATGAGGCTATGAAGGTTTATGACAGTTCCACCGATCTGGTGGTGACGGACATGGTCATGCCACGCAAGAACGGGATTGAGCTGATCAAGGAATTGCTGGAGCGCAATCCCCGAACCAAGATTATTGCAATATCGGGCGGGGGACATCTCTGTGCGGAAGATTATCTGAAGCTTGCCCGGCTCCTGGGGGCAAAACGCACATTCACCAAACCTCTTGCGGTAAAACCTTTTTTAAGTGCGGTGACGGAAGTCCTTAGGGAAGAAGTTAATTGGCATTAAGAAGGAGGTCTTAATATTTTAACAGGTTTCGCTTGTAACCTGTATTTCTCGCGATGCGGGGCAGTTGCTGCTCCGCATTTTTTTTATTGCTTGCCTGGCGCGGATGATGGAGGTATCAAGGCCGGATGAAGGTTTTATCGAGATTTACAAGATTAAAATTTATGATTGCTGTTCTGCTGCTGGTCTTCATGCTGCCGGTCGCAGCCCAGGCGCATATCGCGGTCCTGCTCTATCATAAATTTGATGAGGCCGATTCGCCCTCTACCTCGGTTTCCAGTGCCATGTTCGCCGAGCAGATGAAATTTCTGAAGGATGAGGGTTACCGGGTGCTGAGCATGGATGAGCTGGAAGACTGCCTTTACGGCCGGCTGCCCGTGCCGCCAAAGGCCGCGGTGATCACCATTGATGACGGCTATATCTCCGAATACACCAAAGCGGTGCCGATCCTTAGGGAATACGGCTACCCCTTTAGCATTTTTGTCTTCACCCATGCCGTGGGGCGTCCGGGTTACATGTCATGGGAACAGCTGCGCGAGATCTACCAGTATAAGGGATCGGTGGGCTGCCATTCGCATACCCATCCCCATCTGACCGATGTCAGCCATGCCGACGCAGAGCTTGAATACCGGCTTTCCAAGGATCTTATTGAGAAGAATCTTGGCCGGGAGGTCAAGTGGTTTGCTTTGCCCTTCGGGGACTATGACCAGGAGATTCTGAGACTTGGCAAGGCCGCCGGATACACGGTGCTGCTGACATCCGATCCCGGGACGGCCGGATCAGGAGCCCGGGCCGATCAGGTACCGCGGCAGGCCATTGTGGGACGCAATCTGACCATGGCGAAGTTCAGGGAAAAGCTTGAGCGGCCGCCGCTTGAGATCGTTGCACGCTACCCTGAGGCCGGTCGGATCGGGGGCAGTGGCCTGGACCGCATTGAGATCACACTGGCGCATCCGGAAGAGTTCTATCCCGGTCAGATCCAGATGTTTGTCTCTGAAAAGGGCCGGATTGAGACAACCTTTGATCCGCAGAGCGGGTGTTTGTCAGCTGTTGCGCCGATAACGCTTTCCCGCAAGACCAACCGCATCAGTGTGACTGCCCGGCGTCGCACTGACGGAAGATATGCCCGGCATTCCTACCTGATTGTACTGCCCGAGAAAACGGATTGACTTTCCTGTTGAATAAGATCCGCCAGTATGGCTAATTTTCAATATGATCGAATTGGATGCCATGGATATAAAGATTCTCGGACTTGCCCAGGGGGACATGGAGCCGGAGAAGGCCCCATTTGAAATCTGGTCCCGTCAGCTCGGCATTCCGGAGAACGAGCTGCTCGAACGTCTGGCAAGGCTCAAACAGCGGGGTATCATCAGGGACTTCAAGGCCATCCTGCGGCATCGGCGTTCGGGTATCGGTGCCAATGCCATGGTGGCCTGGGCCGTGCCGGCTGAACGGCAAGATGTTGTGGGCGAAATTCTGGCCGGACTTGGATGTGTGACCCACTGCTATGCGCGCTGCGGCTTTGAGCCCTATACTATCTTTTCCATGGTGCACGCCGCCAGCCGGGGCGAGCTTGAACGAACTATAACCGAGATGTCTGCTGAACTGAAAATTTCCGATTACCGGATATTCTGGAGTGTACGGGAGTTGAAGAAGACATCCATGCAGTATTTCTAGGAGGCGGATATGAATAATGATGAACTTTTTAAAAGGGCGCAAAAGACCATCCCGGGCGGGGTTAATTCGCCGGTGCGGGCCTTCGGTAAGGTCGGCGGCACTCCGCGTTTTATTACCCGGGCCCAGGGTGCCCATATGTATGATGCCGAGGGCCGCGAGTATATTGATCATGTGATCTCCTGGGGGCCGATGATTATCGGGCATGCCCATCCGCGGGTGGTTGAGACCGTCATGCGGCAGGCCGAGCGGGGTATGAGCTACGGCGCCCCGACCGAGATGGAAATTGTCATGGCCGAGACCGTCAGCGAGGCCTTTGCCTCGATTGACAAGGTCCGCTTTGTCAATTCGGGAACCGAGGCCACCATGAGCGCCATCCGTCTGGCGCGGGCCTTTACCGGCCGGGATATGATAATTAAGTTTGAGGGTTGCTACCACGGGCATGTGGATTCATTGCTGGCCAAGGCCGGTTCGGGGGCCCTGACCTTCGGCGTCCCGGATACGGCCGGGGTGCCGGACGGAATTGCCCAGACCACCCTGGTGCTCAACTATAATGACGTGGAATCTTTTGCGGCCATGATGAAAAAATTCGGATCTGAAGTGGCCGCCGTAATTGTTGAACCTGTAGCCGGCAACATGGGTATGGTGCCCCCGGCAGATGGTTTTCTGGAAACATTGCGCAAGGAGACCGAAGACCATGGCAGCCTGCTGATCTTTGATGAGGTGATTACCGGGTTCAGATTCTGCTACGGCGGCTATCAGGATCTTGTCGGCATCCGGCCTGATCTGACCTGCCTGGGCAAGATCATCGGCGGCGGCATGCCGGTGGGGGCTTTTGGCGGCCGGCGGGATATCATGGACATGCTGGCGCCCGAAGGACCGGTCTACCAGGCCGGAACCCTGGCGGGTAATCCCATGGCCATGGCCGCCGGTCTGGCCACCTTGAATGTGCTCAAAGAAGAGAACCCCTATGCGGCCATGGCCGCACGCATGGAAAGCTTTGTTGCCGGTCTGGCCGAAGCTGCCTGCGAGGCCGGGGTGCCCCTGACGGTCAACTACCGGGGTTCCATGGCCGGAATCTTCTTCACCGAAGAGACGGTGGCATGCTTTGACGATGTGATGCAGGCCTCGGCCGAGACCTACAAGACCTTTTTCCACAGCATGCTGGATAACGGGGTCTACCTGGCGCCCTCGCCGTT
>CAYWBU010000203.1:0-2444 GCA_964456565.1 uncultured Bacteriovoracaceae bacterium
GATGACTCCTGCAATGGTGCTGGATGGCGAGGTTAAGACCGTCGGGAAGGTTCCGTCTGTCGAGGAACTCAAGAAAATACTATCAGAATAGGGATGCTGATGAGTGGCGATTTCAAATGCGGGACCGGAGAAAAAAGCCGCGAACATATCAATATTCATAACCAATGTGTCAAGAATCTGTTTGGGGAGGAGGATGGAGGAGGATGTATGAAGAAATGTCTGAGAGCGATCTTTCTGTTTGCGATCATGGCCATGACGTTCAACCTTGCGGCCTGTGGTCAGGAGCAGACCACTAATCCCACAACAACGCCTGAAAAGGTGGCTCAACCATTGCCAAAGCTGCTGGATCTTGGCGCCAAGAAGTGCGTCCCCTGCAAGATGATGGCCCCGGTTCTGGAAGAGCTGGCAAAGGAGTATAGCGGAGTTCTCGATGTCGAATTTGTTGATGTCTGGCAGACGGAGAACAAAAACCGGGCGCTGCAGCATAAGATCCGGGCGATTCCCACCCAGATATTTTTTGACGAAAACGGCAAGGAGCTCTTTCGCCATGAGGGTTTTATGTCGAAGGCGGATATCCTCAATAAATGGAAGGAATTGGGGTATTCATTCGAGGCGCGGGATAGCGCCGGTCACTTGAATGCGGCGGGCTAGATCCGATTGTGGCTCACATCTGAGGTGATCCAATGTGCAATGAAAGTGTCAGGAAAATTTTGACGCATGCCCTGATCGCGTTTGCGCTGGTCAGTACGGGCTTTGCGTTCGGAAAACACTCCGGGGTGAATGGCAATCCTAGCCTGAGCGGTCTGTCTGATCAGGGCAGTTATGTGGCGGTTTATTACCTGCACTCATCTTTTCGCTGCGTAACCTGCAACACCATTGAAAAGATGACCAAGGATTTGCTGGATGGGGCATATGCCCGGGAACTGGCCGAGGGACGCATAAAATGGCAGGAGGCCGATTTTCAGGAGAACGAGGCCCTGGCAAATAAATTTGAGGTTTTTGCCAGCTGTGTTGTGGTTGCCCGGATTGAAAATGGAAATATTGTCGAATTTGAGCGCTTGGATGATGTCTGGACGCTCATGAATGATCAGGGGGCCTTCAATGAATATATTGGCAATGTTGTCGATATCTATTTGAAAGACGAAGGTCATCAGTCATGATCTGGCTGGCTGTTTTTTCGGCATTCTGGCTTGGCGTTCTGACGGCGGTCAGCCCCTGTCCCCTGGCGACCAATATCGCGGCGATATCTTTCATCGGGCGCAAGGCCGGACAAAAAAGCCATGTGATCGGCTCGGGGATGCTGTATGCGTTGGGGCGAATTTTGGCCTATGTTGTGCTGGGCAGCGTCATTACGGCCGGGTTCCTGGCCAGTGCGGAGGTGTCGCGCTTTCTGCAGAAATATCTGAATGAGGCCCTCGGCCCCATCCTTATCGTGTTGGGACTTGTGTTACTGGGGTGGATCGGCTCAGGAGTATCTTTGCATGTCGGGACTGTCCGTATGCAGGCGAGGGCAAAGAATGGAAGCATTGCCTGGGCTATCCCGATCGGGGTACTTTTCGCCCTGTCTTTCTGTCCGGTCTCGGCCGGGCTGTTTTTCGGTGGGCTGCTTCCGTTGGCGCTGAGACAGGAATCCGCGCTCTTGCTGCCGGCTGTGTATGGCATCGGCACTGCGATTCCGGTTGTGATCTTCGCAGTTGTCATGGCTTTTTCTTCCGCGTATGTGGGCAAGGTGTTCGACAGGGTTACTCAGGTTGAAATCTGGGTGCGTCATCTTGCTGGAGCGGCCTTCATCCTGGGTGGTGTTTATTATTGCCTCACTCATATATATGGTATTCCCGTTTGAAAAACATATTGATGAGCCCGGTTTTTCTTTATATTTGGCTGAATAGCTAAATCTAGATGGGTTGGCTGGAAAGGATCAAGTCGGGAGGATATAAGAATGAACCGAAAACTGCGCGTATTGTTTCTGTGTACCGGGAATTCGTGCCGCAGCCAGATGGCCGAGGGCTGGACGCGGCATCTCAAGGGCGATCTGATCGAGCCCTTTTCGGCCGGCATTGAGACCCACGGCCTGAATCCCATGGCAGTCAGGGTCATGGATGAAGCCGGAGTGGATATCTCCGGCCAGCGTTCCAAGCCCATCGATGAGGTCATGGCGATCGATTTTGACTATGTGATCACCGTCTGCGATCATGCGGCCGAGACTTGCCCGCTGTTTCCCGGGCGTGCCAGGGTGGTCCACCGGAGTTTCGCGGATCCGCCAACCCTGGCCGCAACGGTGATCTCCGCTGAAGAGGTCCTCGCAATTTATCGCCGGGTGCGCGATGAGATCCGGGAGTTTGTCGCGGGCTTGCCCGGAATTCTTGTGGACGATGCCAAGAATGACATGGACCGGATCGGGGAAGATTAAGCAGGATAACGATCAGAGGAAGATGCCGCACATT
>CAYWBU010000203.1:2454-4005 GCA_964456565.1 uncultured Bacteriovoracaceae bacterium
CAGCCGGTCAAAACGACGAACGGCGAATGAGCAGTCTATTTGAACGGTACCTGACCGTTTGGGTCGGACTGTGCATCGTCGCCGGAATCATGCTGGGAAAGATTTCGCCGGATCTGGCAAAAACCCTGGACGGCATGGCCATCAATGTCAACGGTGCGCCCGTCGTTTCCATTCCGATCGCCATCTGCCTGTTTTTCATGATGTACCCCATCATGGTGAAAATCGACTTTGCCAGTGTCGTCAGGGCCGGCAAAAGCGGCAAGCCCGTTCTTCTGACCCTTTTTCTCAACTGGTGTGTCAAACCCTTCACCATGTACGCGATCGCCATGGTGTTCCTGGGCGTTCTCTTCAGGGGTTTGATCGGCCCGGAAGCCATGGATCTGGTCAAGATGCCGTTCGGCCTCGATCTTCCGGCCGGGGCGCGGCACGGGGCCGGCGTCGTGGTTCTGCATGAGGGGGTCAGGATGCTGCAAATCCCGCTCTGGCGAAGCTATTTTGCCGGCTGCATCCTACTGGGCATCGCGCCCTGCACCGCAATGGTCCTGGTCTGGGGATACCTGGCCCGCGGCAATGACGGACTGACTCTTGTGATGGTGGCCATCAATTCGCTGACCATGCTGGTACTTTATGGCGTGCTGGGCGGCTTCCTGCTCGGGGTCGGCCGACTGCCGGTTCCCTGGCAGGCCCTGCTTCTGTCAGTGGCCATCTATGTGGCGTTGCCGCTGGTCGCCGGTTATTTTTCGCGCCGTTGGATCATTGCGCACAAGGGTTTGGAGTGGTTCAACGAAAAGTTCCTGCATGTGCTGACCCCGATAACGATCTGCGCCCTGCTGCTGACCCTGGTACTGCTCTTCAGTTTCAAGGGTGCGGTGATTCTGGCCAATCCCCTGACGATCCTGTGGATTGCCATTCCGCTGTTCCTGCAGACGGTTCTTATCTTTGCCCTGGGCTATGGCGCCGCGAGAATACTGAAACTCAGCTATGAGGATGCCGCGCCGGCGGCCATGATTGGTGCCTCCAACCATTTTGAAGTGGCCATCGCCACGGCGGTCATGCTTTTCGGACTCTCCTCCGGGGCGGCGCTGGCCACGGTGGTCGGTGTGCTGATCGAGGTTCCGGTGATGCTGATGCTTGTGAGATTCTGTCTGAAGACGCGGGGCTGGTTCATGGCCGGGTCACTGAATGATAACGCCGATCGGGCGTAGTTTCTCGATGCCGTCCATATTTGCAAGGGGTGGAGAATGAAAGTTTGTCATTGCTGGTGGAAGGGTTCATGAGCCTGGCTTGATCCGTTCGGGTTTTTGGTTGCAACGACGGGGTTTAAATACGCGTGAAGGAGAAGTTTTCATGGAATATCAGATTGTTCATATAATGGCATTGCTGGTTACCGGCTGCGGAGTGGGTTTCGCGGCCGGTCTGCTTGGTGTCGGGGGCTGTTTCATAATGATTCCGGTGCAATTCTGGGTTTTGACGGCAATTGGGGTCGACCCCACCCTGGCCATCAGGATTGCTTTCGGCACTAACCTTGCGGTCGTCCTGCCTACGGCAATA
>CAYWBU010000204.1:0-3975 GCA_964456565.1 uncultured Bacteriovoracaceae bacterium
CCCAAGGGCATTGTGCGCCTGATCCTCTATTATCCCCAGGAAGTCGGACGCAATATGGACGAGGTGGTCAGGGCGGTCAAGGCCCTGCAGATCTCCGACAAGCAGGGGGCCGTACCGGCCGGCTGGCCGGACAACGAACTGATCAAGGACCGCATCATCGTGACCCCGGCCAAGGATGTCAAAACCGCTGAATCCCGGTCATCCCAGTATGAATGTTTTGACTGGTGGTTCTGCCACAAACCGCTCGAATAACAATAAAAGCCCCGGAGCAGGTTCCCCTTTGCTCCGGGGCCTGCTATAAAAGGCGGCATGATCATCTCCGTCAGCCGCCGCAGTGATATCCCGGCCCTGTATTCCGACTGGTTCTTTGCCCGCCTGCGGGCCGGTTCTGTTCTGACCCGCAACCCCTTCAATCCCCGCCAGGCAACCAGGGTCGGGCTTGATCCGACAAACGTTGACGGCCTTGTCTTCTGGTCGCGCAACCCGGCGCCCATGCTCTCCCGCCTGGATGCCCTGGCGGGGTATGCCTATTATTTCCACTACACCATTACCGCTTACGGTGCCGAGATCGAACCCGCCTGCGACACCTTCAGACATCTGGCCGATGCCGTAGGGGCCGAGTGCGTGATCTGGCGCTACGACCCCATCATCCTGACTCCGAAATATAACGAGGATTACCATCTCAAAAGTTTCAGCCGCCTGGCAGCAATCCTAAAGGGCTATACCCGAAAATCCATTATCAGCTTTGTCACCCCCTACAAAAAGACCTTACGCAATATGGCCGGCTTCCGGCTCAGCGCGCCCGATGACGCCCGGCGACGCCAACTGGCCGGGAACCTGGCAGCCATCGCCCACGACAACGGTCTCCGGCTTCTTGCCTGTTGTGAACCGCTTGATCTGAAGGATCAGGGCATCTCCCCGTCGCGCTGCATTGATGCCGGCCTGCTGGGCCAAATCGCCGGCCGGCCCTTTGCAGCGATCCCGGCCAAGGGCCAGCGCCCGGGCTGCACCTGCAATCACAGCATCGATATCGGGGCCTACAACACCTGTACCCACGGCTGCCGCTACTGTTATGCCAATGCCTCACCGGAACTGGCCCAAAAAAATGCCCGCCGGCATGACCCGGGCTCAGAAACCCTGCTCGGCGACATTGATCAGGCCCCCGACAGCCAGCTCCGCATATTTTAGGCATTGCATCCCTTCCGGCATCTGCATATTCTGGGATCGAAATGAAGAGGTGTAGCTGATAAATGATCTGCCCGTTATGTTCCTCAGGCACCACAACCCTGTTTCACAGCGACAACCACCGGGAATACTACCGCTGCAAAGACTGCGCCCTGGTATTTGTGCCTGAGAAATATTACCTCACGGCAGCCCAGGAAAAGGCCGAATATGACCTGCACCAGAACAGCCCGTACGACCCGGGCTATCGCCGTTTTCTCTCCCGGCTGTTTGAGCCTCTTCGTAGCCGCCTCGCGCCCGGCGCCCGCGGGCTTGATTTCGGCTGCGGACCCGGCCCGGCCCTGGCAGCCATGTTCCGGGAGGCCGACTTTGAAGTTGATATTTATGATCCCTTCTATGCCCCGGACACAATTTTCCGGGGACCCTATGATTTCATCACCGCCAGCGAGGTGGCCGAACACCTGCATGATCCCGGAACCGATTTCAAACGGCTTCACCAACTGCTAGTCCCCGGCGGAATCCTGGGCATCATGACCAAGCTGGTAATCGACCAGGAGGCCTTCAGCCGCTGGCACTATAAAAATGACCTGACGCATGTTTGTTTTTTCTCGCAGCCGACCTTTTCCTGGCTGGCAGAGAAGCTGGATGCCCACTGCGAATTTATTGCCAAGGATGTCATCCTGCTGACCCGCAGTTAATCGTGACCAAACAGATTAATCTGCCCGCTAATCAGACTTTCTTTTTGGGTGTGACTGAGCCGTTTGACAGCCATTTCAGCCCTGGATGCCGCCGCACGATCACCAATCAAACAGCTGAATTCCAATTTGAGCGGTCCGCGCCCCCTGAGATATTTGGCACCCCGGCCATCTTGATGTTCCTGCAGGCGGCGTACTACGTCGGTGGTAATCCCGGTATAGAGGCTATTATCAGCGCAGCGGATCAGATAAATATGCCATTCAGCCGCCATATCAACCCCGCACTACCGGGATTCCGGACGGATCCAGCCAGGCATTAAAATCATCAGATACAGCTAACATTTCATTTCCCTTCATGTCTGTCCGCATAAATGTCTCTGATAGGGATTCTGACAATTCTTTTTACTCAAGTACAGCTCTTTGTCCTTCCGAAAATAAAATCATCTGTCTCTGGAGGTTTTTATGGATTTGATTCTGACCGACACCGAAATCAGGGTCCTGGGATCCCTGATCGAAAAAGAATTTACCACCCCGGAATATTATCCCCTGTCGCTCAACGCCCTGACAAACGCCTGCAACCAGAAGACCAACCGCAATCCGGTGGTCAGTCTGGGTGAAGAGGAGGTTCTGCGGGCACTGGAGACCCTGATTGAAAAACGCCTGGTGTGGAAGAGCGAGGCCGGCCGGGTCGCCAAATATGAGCAGCGTTTCGGCCGCGGCCACGGCATCATCAATGCCGAACTGGCCCTGCTGGCAACCCTGATGCTGCGCGGGGCCCAGACCGCCGGCGAACTCAGAACCCGCTGTGAACGCCTGCATGATTTCAAGACCATCGAGGAGACTGTCCGGGTCCTGGAGGAACTGATCGAGCGCGAACTGGTTATCCAGCTGGAGCGCCAGCCCGGCACCAAGGAAAATCGCTACCTGCATCTGCTGGGCGGCCAGCCCGACGAAAGCGCCGGTCAGCCGCAGTTTAGTGCCGACATCAATGCCCGCAACGCCCGGATTGATGTCCTGGAAGAAGAGGTCCGCAGCCTGCGCCGTGACCTGGAGGAACTGCGCGCCACCCTGAGACAGCTGACGGAATAAAAGTTTTGCAGCAGGAGGAAACCCCTTTTAAGCAGGGTCTCCTCCGCTTTTTATCTCAGACCGCCACTCCGATCTTTTGCAGATCACCGGCTGATGGCCCGCCGGTTGCGGGATCATAATGGCGGGCACGGTAATAGTTTCTGACCATCTTTTCAATGGGCACCACGGATTCGTGGGGATATTTGGTCTTGGCCTCCTTGGTGAAACGCTCGGGCAGGGTATCCTGCTCCGGCTTCATGCCCATCTGGACATTCATGTAGCGTTCCAGCTTGTTGATCCGTTCCCCGGCGCGCTTGAAATCCCACTGGGTCAGTTTGATGCCGGTGATGGACCAGAAGAAACGGCTGTAGACACTCCAGTTCATCAGCAGCATGGAGATCTTGGGGGTGAAGATCATGGCCACGTTCAGGGCGAACTTGGGCAGATATTTGGGCACCACCGGTTCGGTCATGATGCTGAAGGCCGTGAACAGACAGCTCTGCAGCGAGTTGATCCCGGTGAAGAGGTCCTCCAGGAAGGCCACCCACTTATGCTTGTTGATGGCGGTGAAGGCCGGCATGAAACCCAGCAGGACTTCCATGGCCACCATGTAGGAACCCAGGTGGCAGCCGCCCTTGTTGTGCACGGCATAGGAAAGCCCGTGGCCCCAGGAAGCGCGCGGATCATAGGCCGCGATCTCCAGGCCCTTGGCATGGATGGCGAAGGCCTGGCCGCCATATTTATTGGCCAGGCGCATGGAGCCGTCCGCCAGTTCGGCGCCTTCACCGCGGCGATAGGCGATATCCTCCAGGATTTTGGAGATGTTATCGGTTTTACCGAAGGCCAGTTCGGTGGGCCGCAGGCCCTTTTCGCCGGCCTCCATGGCCCAGGCAATGGTGCCGCCGGCCGAGATGGTATCCATGCCCAGGTCGTTGCACAGCGCATTGGCTTCGATAATGGCAGCCAGGTCGTTGTTGCCGCAGGCCGCGCCAAACGCCCAGGTGGTCTCGAACTCGGGACCTTCACCCTC
>CAYWBU010000205.1:0-3917 GCA_964456565.1 uncultured Bacteriovoracaceae bacterium
GTTGGTCTTATTCGTAGAGATTCGCTTGAAGTAATGCTTAGTAAAGTTGAGGGTATTCAAGTCAATCAGAGCATCGAGGGCAGAATTTTAAATTATGGCACCATAACAATAACAGGCACAGGTGGGACAAATGACACACTCAACAAAATAAGTTCCCCTCTTGAGTTCAGAAAAAAAGCTCAAGAACAAATCGCAACAATTCAGGGCTAAAGATATACGGCACTAACGTCATATTCATTTATCTAAAGATTAGACGTTAGTGCCACTCAACCTCTTTCAAACCCAATCCTATTATTTTACTATAGCAAGAGCATTTCTTCAAAACCGGCTATGTGGAATCATAATTTTTCGGGATTACAATGAGTCTTTAAGTCTCAAAAGATGCTAAAAGTGGGGACTATGTGGGGACAGAGTTTTCCGGCATTATAAAAAAGAAAAACCAAAGACCGCTAAGTCCTTGGTTTTATTGGTACGCCCGACAGGATTCGAACCTGTGACCTTTTGATTCGTAGTCAAACGCTCTATCCAGCTGAGCTACGGGCGCGCATCTGAATGTCTGGCTCTTATAAAACCAAAATCTTGGTTAGTCAACAGGCAAGCTGATAAAAAAAGGGGCGCATGCGCCCCTTTTTCAGTTAGATCTGTTTGTTCGTCACTTAACGATGGTTGTCTCGGCGACCCGTTCCCTGACGCGATTCTTGGCCAGGCGGTCTTTGACCTTCTTGAAATCGGGATCATCCTTGTCGATCTCCTTGAGTTTGTCCTCAAGCATCTCGATTTCGGCCCGGACTTCCTTGAGATCGATATCCTCGGCCAGTTCGGCGTTTTCCGCCAGCACAATCACCCGGTTGCCGGTCACTTCCACAAAGCCGCCGTCCACCGAGACCAGGATGTCACGGTCTTCGGCCCGCGCCATGATCCGACCGGGTTTCAAAACTGTCAGGAAAGGGGTGTGTCCGATCAACACCCCGAACTCACCCAGGAGGCCGGGGGCAATGATCTCCTCCACCTGACGGCTGAGCACCGAGCGTGACGGAGTTACGATGTCGAGCTGCATAAATTCAGCCATTATCTCTCCCCTTTAATCCTCGGCAAGCTTCTTGGCCTTGGCAATTGCCTCCTCGATAGTTCCGACCATGTAGAAGGCCTGCTCGGGCAGGTCGTCCATCTCGCCTTCAACGATCTTCTTGAAGCCGGCGATGGTGTCCTTGAGCTCCACATATTTACCGGGCATACCGGTGAACTGTTCGGCAACGTGGAAGGACTGGGACAGGAATCTCTGGATCTTTCTGGCCCGCGAAACCGTCAGCTTGTCCTCTTCGGAAAGTTCGTCCATACCGAGGATCGCGATGATGTCCTGGAGTTCCTTATATTTCTGCAGGGTGGCCTGCACTGAACGGGCTACCTGATAGTGCTCCTCGCCCACGATCTTGGGATCCATGATGCGCGAGGTGGAGTCCAGCGGGTCCACGGCCGGGTAGATACCCAGCTCGGAGATGGCACGTGACAGAACCGTGGTGGCGTCCAGATGGCTGAACGTCGTGGCCGGGGCCGGGTCGGTAAGGTCGTCGGCCGGCACGTAAATGGCCTGAACCGAGGTGATGGAACCTGCCGTGGTGGAGGTGATGCGCTCCTGCAGTTCACCCATGTCCGTACCCAGGGTCGGCTGATAACCAACCGCCGAAGGCATGCGGCCCAGCAGAGCGGACACCTCCATACCGGCCTGGGTGAAACGGAAGATGTTGTCGATGAAGAGCAGCACGTCCTGGTTCTGCTCGTCACGGAAATATTCGGCGACGGCCAGACCGGAAAGGGCAACCCGGGCTCTGGCTCCGGGCGGTTCGTTCATCTGGCCGTAGACCAGGGCGGTTTTATCGATAACCCCGGACTCCTTCATTTCGAGCCAGAGGTCGTTACCTTCACGGGTACGCTCACCCACACCGGCAAAGACCGAGTAGCCGCCGTGTTTGGTGGCGATGTTGTGGATCAGCTCCATGATGAAAACCGTCTTGCCGACACCGGCGCCGCCGAACAGACCGATCTTGCCGCCCGCCATGTAGGGGGTCAGCAGGTCGATGACCTTGATGCCGGTCTCGAACGAATCGATCGAGGTGCTCTGGTCGGTGAACGTCGGCGGTTTGCGGTGGATGGGATAACGTTTGTCGGTCTTGACCTCTCCGGCCTCGTCAACCGGATCGCCCACGACGTTGATGATCCTGCCCAGCACGCCTTCGCCAACCGGAACCGTGATGGGGCCCCCGGTGTCCTTTACATCCATGCCGCGCACCAGACCGTCGGTGGAGTCCATCGCGATGGTCCGCACCATCCGGTCTCCCAGATGCTGGGCAACTTCCAGCACCAGGTTGTCGGCGGCATCGGAGATCGACGGATTGGTCACCAGCAGGGCATTATAGATATCGGGCATATCGCCATCTTCAAATTTCACATCGACGACAGCGCCTATAACCTGCGAAATTTTTCCAATATTCATAGACACTCCTCTCAATTCTTCCTTCATTTATCCGTTCAAGGCGTTTGCACCGCTGACCACTTCCACCAGCTCGGTGGTAATGGCCGCCTGCCTTGCTCTGTTATACTTGATGGTAAGGTTCTCGATCATTTCGGACGCGTTCTTGGATGCGCTTTCCATGGCGGTCATACGGGCCCCGTGTTCGGAGGCCGCCGACTCCAGCAGAGCCCGGTAGAAATACATCTTGAGGCTCATGGGCAGCAATACATCCAGCAGTTCCTCATCCGAGGGCTCGTAGAGGTATTCGATATGCGTCACCTCTTCATCGGCTTCCATCGGCTCAACCGGCAGCACCTTGTCCACATGCAGGACCTGGGTCATGGCGGACTTGAACTCATTGAAGATAATGGTCAGTTCGTCATATTCGGCCTTGATGTAGCCGTCCACCAGGATCTCGCCCACCTCGGCCGCCACATCAGGATCGGAACATCCTTGCGTTTGAAATAATCAACTGCGCGCTTGCCTACCAGCACAAGCGACAGTTCCTCATACCTGTCCCTGTTCTGCGCGATAAAATTTTCGGCATTGCGGAAGACGTTCTGGTTGAACGATCCGCAAAGTCCCCGGTCCGAGGCGACGACCAGGAGCACGCCCTTCCTGGGCTCCCTGACCTGCAACAGCGGATGCATTTCGGGGTTGGTCCTGCTGACCAGTGACATCAGCACCTCGTTGGTCTTGATCGCATAAGGACGTGCCGCGATTATATCGCTCTGAGCCCGCCTGAGTTTGGCGGCTGCCACCATGCGCATGGCCTTGGTGATCTGCTCAGTCTTCTGAACAGAGTTTATCCTGTTCTTTAGGTCCTTAAGACTTGCCATAGTCTCTCACCTACTCGCCTTCGCTCACAAAGATCTTCTTGAATTCGGCTATGGCGTCTTTCAGGGCCTTTTCGGTTTCGGCATCCATCTGGCCGGTCTCCCTGATCTTGGTCAGGATCTCGGCATGGTTGCTGTCCATGTAGATATAGAACTGCTGCTCAAAGGCCTTGATCTGATTCACCGGATATTCATCGAGGTGACCATTGGTACCGGCATAGATGATGGCAATCTGTTTTTCAACGGGCAGCTGCTGGTACTGGTCCTGCTTGAGCATTTCCATCAGACGCTGACCACGGTTGAGCTGGGCCTGGGTGGCCTTGTCCAGATCGGAACCGAACTGGGCGAATGCCGCCAGCTCGCGGTACTGGGCCAGATCCAGTTTCAATGTACCGGCAACCTTCTTCATGGCCTTGACCTGGGCGTTACCGCCAACACGCGAAACCGAGATACCGACGTTGATGGCCGGCCGGAAACCGGAATAGAACAGGTCGGTATCCAGGAAGATCTGACCGTCGGTAATGGAGATAACGTTGGTCGGGATATAGGCCGAAACGTCACCGGCCTGGGTC
>CAYWBU010000206.1:0-3888 GCA_964456565.1 uncultured Bacteriovoracaceae bacterium
TTTTAAAGATGTTAATAATTTTAACTTTCTAAATGAAAAAGTTAAACAAAAGGCATTTTGATCTGCCGGAGGCGTAAAGGCTCCAGGCCGGTGTCCGGACCTTCGGTGCCGCAGTTCCAGCTGAAATTGGCCTCGCTGCCGTCCCGGCTGTCTTCACGGTTGGTCTCATTATGTTTGCGGTCATATGTGACCAGGTCATTGAGCGTGAAACCGTCATGGCTGGTGATGAAATTGACGCTGCGGTTGCTGTCGCGCCGGGGATCGGTGTAGATGTCGGGGCTGCCGGTGATGCGTTTTGCCAGGGTGATGACACAGTCCTCGTCGCCTTTGACGAAACGGCGCACATCGTCGCGGAAATGACCGTTCCATTCGCAGAACCGGTCGCCCACGAACTGGCCCACCTGATAGGCCCCGGCCGCATCCCAGGCCTCGGCGATGATCTTGGTGCCGGCCAGGATCGGGTCGGAGTCGATGCTCCAGAGGATCGGCGGGTCGTCCAGCAGTTCCCCTTTCTCACCGCGGGCCATGACGGATGCCAGGTCGAAGCGGAAGCCGTCCACATGCATGACCGTGACCCAGTAGTGCAGGCAGTCGATAATCAGGCGGCGCATGATTGAAAAGTTGGTGTTCATGGTGTTGCCGCAGCCGCTGTAGTTGGCGAAGCGGGAGCGGTTCGCCGGATCAAGCAGGTAGTAGGCGGGATTTTCCAGTCCCTTGAAGGAAAAGGTCGGCCCCTCGGCACTGCCTTCGGCGGTATGGTTGAAGACCACATCCAGAATCACCTCGATGCCGGCCGCATGCAGGGCCTTGACCATGTCGCGGAATTCATCCACCGGCCCCAGCGGGTCTTTGCGGGAGCTGTAGCCGTTATGGGGTGCAAAAAAACCGATGGGGCTGTAGCCCCAGTAATTGGTCAGCCCGGCCGGGGCATCCTGCTCATCGAACTGCTGGACCGGCAGGAGTTCCACGGCCGTGATTCCCAGCTGTTTGAGGTAGGGGATCTTTTCGCAGACCCCGCGGTAGGTGCCGCGCAGATCTTCTGCCAGACCGGAGGAAGGGTGGCGGGTGAATCCGCCCACATGCATCTCATAGATGACGGTGTCGGCATAAGCGATGTTGAGGCGGCGGTCACCGCTCCAGTTGTAGGAACGGTTGTCGCATACCACCGACTTCAGTGCCTGGGCGGTGTTGTCACCTTCGTGGATGGCGGCCGCCCGGTCATAGCCGCGGCCGGTGACCACGGCCCGGCCGTAGGGGTCCAGCAGGATCTTGCGTCCATTGAAGCGCAGCCCCTTGTTCGGCAGATACGGTCCGTGGGCCCGGTAGGCATAAATCTGTCCGGGGCGGATATTTTTTACAAAAATGTGCCAGTAAAAAAAAGTGCGGTTGAGACGGCGATCCAGCCTGATGGTCCTGGCCGGACGGGCCGAATCGGCATCATCGAAAAACAGCAGCTCGATGGCCGTCGCGTTCTTGGAGTAGATGCAGAAATTGACGCCGTCAGGATAAACGGTGGCCCCGATGGGATAGCTCCGTCCGGGGCTCAGGTCAGAATCCATAAGGTTTATATCAGAGAATTACAACGGAATTGTCGTCACCGAAAGGTCCGGCGATATATTTGTCGGCATTCCAGTCATTCTGCCAGACCGATCCGTCGACCAGATAACGGAACTGGTACTCTTTGCCCGATTCAAGTTCGATGGTCACCTTGAATTCACCGGTCTTGCTTTTTTTGAGGGGTGTTGCCTGGGGGTCCCAGTCGTTGAACTCACCCACCAGGAAGACATTTTTCGCTGAATTGACAGCATCTTTTTCGAGGATGAAGGTTGTTTTGCAGACCGGTTTTGTTTTCAGGTACTGTTTTTTTATGCCCATATTTTCCCTCCACATTTTAAAAAATCTCCCGGGCATGACATTGGGAGCTAATTTTCCAAATATGCCGATTTAAATTTTTGTCAATAGCAAGGATTAAAAAGTTGTAATTTTGGTGAATAGTTCGGGGTCAGAAGATCTTGAAAATGTCGTGGAAGAAAAAGAAGAAGACCTCAATGGCGATCAGCCAGATAATGATCCATTCCAGCAGGGCGGAATGCTTGTGGTTCTGTTCATCCGCCAGCATGGTCAGGATGTCATGGATGACGGCCAGTTTTTTGTTGAGGATGCCGAGGCGCTGGGAGATCTCCAGATAGTTGGCGGTGGCGCTGTAGAACTTTTCAAGTTCCGGATATTCCCAGAAGAGATCCGGAACATCCAGGAGGTCATAACGCAGGTTTATCTCACTGATGGCAATGTAGAGGCTGCCGCGTTTTTTGGCGATCTGGCGCCGGGAAAGATGGGATTTGCCGGTTTGTTCAATGTTGCGCGGGATATGCAGGCTCTCTTCAATGGTCTGCTGGACATAGTTCTCAAATTCGTGCAGCTTGACGGACTGGGCCAGGGCATGGCTGACCGCCAGTTTCTGCTGCAGATCGTCGGACGAGAGGTAGATGTGGTCGTTGTGGATACGCATCTCTGCGTCGGTCACCGAGAAATCAAAATCATCCGAGACGATCTGTGAATGCGGGTTCGTCAGGTAGATCTCGATTTCATGCAGAAAATTACGGATATTGTCGGAGCTGATATCCCAGAATGTGACCACGCCGTATTCAAAGACAAAGATCTGGCCGCCGGAGATCTCCAGGGCCAGGACATCCCGCTGGACGGTGCAGATATACCTGGCGGAAAAATCTTCCTTGAGGCGTTCAAAATCAAAACTTTTTGCAAGGCAGTAAGCTGTGCATATCGACATAACTGGCTACTATTGTGCATCATAACTAAAACAAAGACAACTTTATTCGTCGCCTGAATCATAAAAATGTTGATAATTTCTGTACGGTCAGACTGGATGATTTCTGCCCGCGTTTTCAGCCGTCTTGAGCGCTTTGTGGACATGCCGGGCCAAGTCATTTCCGGAAACCGGTTTGGTGAGATAGCAGGTTATCCCCAGTTCCATGACACGGTCTCCGGTTATGTCCGAAGTGAATCCGGAACACAGGATCACGGGCAGGCCGGGGCGGATGTGCCTGATCTTTTCGATCAGTTCGGGGCCGGAAAGCTCGGGCATGGTCAGATCGGTGATTACGAGGTTGTAACGGTCGGGATGGTTGGCGAACTCGTTCAGGGCCTGGCGGCTGTCGGTAAAGGTGGTGGTGTGATAGCCGTAACCGCTGAGAAGACGGCTCTGGATTTCGACGATCTGGGGTTCGTCATCAACCAGCATGAGCGTTTCGTTTCCCAGGACCTTTGTGCCGGATATTGCGGGAGGGGTTTCTTCTGCCGTTGTGATCGCGGCATGGATGGGCAGGTAGATGTTGAAGGATGATCCGACTCCTTTCTCACTGTAGGCCCTTATGCTGCCGCCCAGGTCCTTTATGATCCCGTGAGCCACGGCCAGTCCCATGCCGGAGCCCTGGCCGGGGGCCTTGGTGGTGAAAAAGGGATCAAAGATCTTCTGCAGGACAGTCTTGTCCATGCCGGGGCCGTTGTCGCTGATCAGCAGCCGGATATATTTGCCGGGCTGCAGGTCGAGGGCCTGTTGCTGCGAGGTGTCGCTGATGAAGAGCTCTTCAAGCTGAATGGATATCTGTCCGGGCGTGGTGCCGATGGCATGTCCGGCATTGCTGCAGATGTTGATGATAACCTGGTACATCCTGGTGCTGTCCGCCAGGACCGGCTCGCAGTCCTGGTCGATATTGGAGTTGATCTTGATATTGGACGGCAGGGTGGCCCGCAGCAGTTTCAGACAGTCATTGATCACGTTCTGGATTCTGACGGGTTTTTTTTCGGCGGGACTGTGGCGGCCGAAGGTCAGGATCTGCTGGGTCATGTCGCGGGCGCGGCTGCCGGCGG
>CAYWBU010000207.1:0-3887 GCA_964456565.1 uncultured Bacteriovoracaceae bacterium
GGGAAGGAAAGAATCAAAACGATTATAGAAAGCACTGGTGACCAAATAAGAAATGTTTTGCCAGAACCAACTTCGAAGCCTGTCCAAATGTCAATTGACGTATTTTCAACAAAATTATCGAAAATCCCCGACATTGATAGGTTTACTCATCCCATTTTGGATGCTTTTGAAAGAATTGTTTATTTAAATGATAAACAATTGAAAGAACTTAAGCCAAGAGTCATTGATAGTTCAAAGGCTATTGTAAAATTAGAGTGCCGCACGGAACCAATGGGTCTATATGAAATTGAAAATATTACAACAGGTTCTCTTTTCCCTCTATCGATTGGTGTTATGGATTATTTCGTTATAAGAGTATGTTATTGAGATGATATAATGAAGGGCGAGTGTGCCCAACCATCTCTTACAGCGGAGCGCCAGAAGCAGACGCTCGCTGAAGAGTTCGTTAATAAAAAGAAAACGCCCCCCAAAAGCCAGCGCCTGGCACACAATCCATAAAATCGATTATCCCCGTGTCATTGCGAGGAGCGCCAGCGACGCGGCAATCCCAAGCAGTCGACCCCGGCCGTTCGTACAAATTCAGCCATTCTTGTCACCCCAGCGAGATTGCTTCGTCGCATTCAGCTCCTCGCAATGACACTCTAAATCGAGAATCGTGGAATAGATCAGAAAACCAGAGACGGGCGCACAATGCCTAGATGAGTGAAGGTATTATTTTTGTTTGTTGTTTAGATTTTTTACGCGCATCTATCCACCTTGAATGATTTTTGGTGATTATACGCCTGATCTGTAATGTCGAATCACCCCAGCCTCTCGTACAGATCCTCCCACCCCGGATTCATCACATCAATCAGCTCAATCTTCTTCCGGCGTGAACCGCCCTTGATCTGTTTCTCCCTGGCAATGGCCGCCGCAACATCTTCACAGGCATCAAACCAGACCAGCTTGTTCAGGTTATATCTTTTGGTAAAGCCCTCACAGAGTCCGTTGCGGTGTTCATATGCCCGCCGCCGCAGGTCGGAGGTCACGCCGGTGTAGAGGGTCGTGTTCCTCTGGTTGGTCATAATGTAGACATGATAGGTTTTGTTCAGCACTGCTGGCCTCCGCGAGATTGCTTCGTCGCTTATGCTCCTCGCAATGACACTTTAGATCGTAAATCTTTGAAGGCAAGGGCTTGCTTCATTTTTAATAAAATGTTAAGCGGCTCTAACAATATATGGACTCGAAGAAAGGATAACCCATGTTCGACTACTCACTGACCCACTGGATGACATTTTTTGCGGCGGCCGTGCTCTTGAATATCTCGCCCGGGCCGGACATGGCCTTTATCCTGTCCCAGACCGCCCGCAAGGGGATGCGCTCGGGCTTTGCCGCCATGTTCGGGATCTGGTCCGGGGCCTTCATCCATGTGGTGTTCGCGGCGCTCGGGCTGTCGGCCATCCTGGCGACTTCGGCGCTGGCTTTTGCGGCCGTCAAGTGGGTCGGGGCGGCCTATCTGGTCTGGCTCGGCATCCAGGCCCTGTTGTCCAGGGGGACGGTCCTGAGTGTTGATGACCGGGCAGGTGATGAAAACCTGGCGGCGGTCTTCAGGCAGGGGGTCCTGGTGGCGGCGCTGAATCCCAAGGTGGCGGTGTTTTTCCTGGCCTTTTTGCCGCAGTTTGTGGAGCCGGGGGCCGGCAATGCCAATGCCCAGCTGTTTCTGCACGGGCTGCTGATTATCGGGGTGGCCGGATTCATCGAGCCGCCCCTGGTGATCCTCGGTGGCAAGCTGAGTGAATACCTTAGCCGCGATGAGCGCGTGTCGCGCTGGCTGGACCGGGGGCTCGGGGCGCTGTTCATCGGTCTGGGCATCAGGCTGGCGGTGAGCGCGCGGTCCTGAGCGTCACGGCGGGTGATGCATATGGGCCTATGGTCAATATGCTGTGATTTACCCAGGCGCAGCCTCGTTTTTATAACCTACTGTTTTTCACGACAAAATACTTGGTATTTCTTACGACCCGTGTTATTGCTGTAGAAGATTCAACTTCTTGAATTACGCTCCTGGATTTGAAGCGAAATCAGTCATCCGCAGATGGCTGCAAGTTTATTATGCTGTAATAACGATCAGATGCGAGAAAAAGGGGGATTGGTATGAAAAAGGTTTTTATAGCAATTGCATTGCTTTTCTTATGTTCCGGAGTGTCTGCCGAGCCATTTGAGATTGCCCGGAAAGCAACTGTCCAATTGAGCAGTGAGGAGCAGGCCGAATTATTCCGGGTCTACTGTGCCATTGGTGACAGCCTCAGTCAGGGGGCTCAAAGTCTTAACGTGGAGGAACATCGTCAATACTACAGTGTGCCGGCGCAGCTGGCCCGTCAGATGGATACTCCTTTTGTGCAGCCGTTGATGCGCTATCCGGGCTGCGGTACACCTAATCTTGAGGATTGGATTAAGGATGACAATATCGGCCCGGGCGATATGTTGAGGACTATGACGGGTAACCATCGTACCGACCGTCATTATGAAAACCAGGATGTTTTGAATAATTTTGCGGTTACCGGCATCACAATCGGTCAGATTATTGACTGGCCCACCACTATTTTTTCCACCGACAGCAGTGCCATGCTGGAATTGCTGGGACATTTCAATCCCTGGCTCGATAACACCCTGGGAGGGTTTTTCAGAAAGAGGAGGGAGCCGGCCCTTGATCAGGCCTTGGCCCGCAATCCAACCTTCCTGACGCTCTGGATCGGCAATAACGACAATGTTGTTTCGGCTGTTGCGGGAACCAGTAAATTTATGACCCCGGTGGATGTCTTTGAGGACTGCTGGAATGAGATCGTTGAGCGCATCAAGGCCACGCCGTCGGTCAAGGGTGTGGTTGTCTGTACCCTGCCGGATGTTACCACCACCGCCTTTTTCCAGCCGGTTGGAAATTCTTTTAACACTCCCAAGGGTGATATTCCTTCGGGCAGTCTGGTGCCTTTTTTTGCAAGCGTAAGCAGTGGCGACGATGATGTGTTGACCCCGGCCGAAATCAATAAGATCCGGGAACATGTGAACGGCTACAATGCCATTATCAGGAAGACGGCCGCAGCTGAGGACTGGGCCTTGGTTGATGTCCATAGCATCTTCAATAATGTTGTTGTGCAAGGGATGCCCCTTCATAATGCAGACGGCAGCCTGAGCGGGGTTACCCTCTCCACCGAATATGCAACCGGCGGTGTCTTCAGCCTGGACGGCCTGCATCCGTCAACTACGAGCTACACCTATATGGCCAATGTTTGCATCCGGGTCGTGAATGCCCACTATGGCAGCAATCTGCCTCTGATCGACGAAATGGAGGTCTGGAAGAATGATTCGCTGTGCCAGAATCCGGTTGATCCGCGCACTGAGATGGACATGAAATATATCACCAAACTGTTTAACATGATGTCTGTGATTTGCCGTGACCGTAATTTGCCGGACGAGGACGAGATGCTGCAGGCCGCGGTGCTTGAGGCTCAATAAATAAGATCAGAAGGTATGGCAGCACCCTCAACAATCCCCGCTGCCAGATCCACGGCTTCCGCACAGCTCAGCTGCCTGAGCCGGCGCACTTCGCGGCAGCGGGTGGAGCCGGCCTTTGCCTCAAAGATCCGGTTGGCCTGCTCGATCAGGTCGGGATTTTCGAGCAACAGGTGGGCGGCATACAGGGCCCCGCAGTAACCTTCCGGGGCGCGGCCGCCGCCGCAGCGGGCCATGGCGGCAAGCAGGTCGTTGCTGATATCAAGCTCATCCTGAAAATAGTGGAGTACTGCCTGGGTGCAGTTGAGGCCTTGGGGTCCGTTGAAATAGTCTGACGCCCGGCTGTCCTTTATGGTGGTTGCCAATCCTGTTTGTCGCTTCACGCAGCCTGACTTAGCATG
>CAYWBU010000208.1:0-3878 GCA_964456565.1 uncultured Bacteriovoracaceae bacterium
CTCGAGGCCGTGGGCATGGTTCAGGGCGGTCTGCTGGCGGGCGGCCCTGACCAGTGCCTGGGGGGCATTATGATAACGATAGATCAGGGGCGCGATCCGGGCAGTTCCGGCCAGGTCGTTGGAGGGCGAGCCGGCCTTGAGGGGGGCGACCCCTTTTTTGATGTTGTCGAGGGTGGTGCGGGTGGCCTCGTCGATATAGCCGTCATAGTTCCTGAATGTTGCGGCCCATTTTTCGGAAAAGTCACTGGCATTGAACCGGCCGCTTCCGGCCAGGTGTTCCAGCAGGATGAGGGTCTGGTCGCCGTAGTGAGTGAAGTCGCCCCGTTTGCGTCCGGAATGGTAGGGGTCGGGAGCCGGGGCAACAAAACGGTTGAGGCGGCCATAGGTTTTCTGGATCCTGCGGGCCGAATAGATCCAGTGAACTCCGAGAGCCAGACTGTCTCCGGCAAAGGAGGCCAGAACCATGGCTCTGCGTTGGCTTTTCATGGTAAACCTCCACAGGGCAATCACTCTAAACATTGTATGGAATTCTTACTAAGATAAGTCGGAAAGGGCGGGTGTCCAGCCGTGGTATTCAGATTCCAGGGGCGGCGGAACAATGTGCCGCCCCTGGGGTTTTCAGCTAGTCGGGATTTTTTTCGAGAAAGCCTGCGACGGCATCCTGTACGCCCTGATGCCAGGAATATTCCAGGGGAACTTCGCCGCCCAGGAAGGCCTTGAGCTTGTCGTTGGGATAGTGTCCGCCGAAACGTGAGAAGGTCATGATCAGGGCCCATTTTTTGTTGTTGTAGCGGGTCAGGACCGTGATAATTGGACTGCGCTTGTCAGGCAGGGGAACATCAAGCACTCTGGCATATTCGGCCACGAACTCCTTCCAGGGGGTGTGGTCATCAGTGGTGCAGTTAAAGGCATCGTTGGCCGGCCCGCGTTCGATGAGTTTTTCGATGATTGCCGGCAGGTTCTTGACGTTCAGCACTGAAAAGAGCTTGTCTCCGCTGCTGCAGAACCTGAATGTACCGTCCTTCAGTCGCGGGATGATGGCCGGTGAAAGGTAGGCGTCGTTGCGGCCCAGCACGGCCGGCAGCCTCAGGATGGTATAGGGAACCCCGCTGGCCTCGATATATCTTTCGGCCTTGGCCTTTGAGCGCATGTACGGAATGCCGAGAAACGGCAGGTTGCTGTCGTTACGCTTGGTGCGGTCCTCACTCCTGTTTTCGCCGTTGGTCTTTAAATTGCCGTAGACCGAAACCGAACTGATCTGGATGAAGTGTCCCGAGCCGGTTTTCTTGGCCCATTCCAGCATGCGGCGGGTACCTTCGGCATTGACCGTGAACAACAGGTCTGTGGGGGCAGTCTGATCCACGATGCCGACAGTGTGGATGATGGCATCGAAACGTTCATCGGGCAGCTTGGCAAATTCCTCCTCATTGCTGATGTTGAAACGGACCTCTTTTTCCTGGGCGTCACGGATGAAGACCGTACCGAATACATCATGCCCGTCAGCCACCAGGCGCTCTTTGAGCATGCCTCCCACACAACCATCCGTACCTGTGATTAAAATTTTCATCTGTCCTCCTCTTTTTACACTTGTTGGGATTTGACGGTCTTTCCCAATAGAGGTAACCCTCTTGAATATATTACAAATATCGCGGTTAATTTAATAAAATGAGCAAAATAATGCAACCTGAATCGGATGGATTCGTAAAATACCGCGGATCGGGGGTAGGGCTGCAAATTTTCCTGCGGGTTGGATTTATTGGTTGTTAAAGATATTATTGAAAAAAAGATGCCGGTCGATAAAGGCTGTGTGATGCAGTCCGCATTGATGAGCATTGAAACAGGAGGAAGGTTTGAAACGGGATCTTTTCAGCAGTACCGCAGCATTGATGCAAAAAGTTGATCTACCCAGCCAGCCGGAGCTGCTGATCCAGGTCAACCGTGAGATCAATCGTGAAAATCCCAGTTTCAGCCGGGTTGCCGAGATTGTGAGTCGGGATCAGGATATGGCGGCCAGGATTGTCAAGGTGGCCAGCAGCCCTTTTTTCGGCCGTCGCGATCAGGTCAAATCCATAACCCAGGCCCTGGCGGTGCTGGGTATAATCAATTTCAGGAATATCGTACTGACCTCCTGTCTGCGCGAGGCCATGCACAACGGGGATGTAACCGAGCAGGAAAGTGAGATGTTCTGGGAACATTCGCTGCTGGTGGCCAGCATCGCCCAGTTTATTGCCCGCAGGGTCAACCTGCCGACCACCCTGCTGTATATGGCCGGCCTTTTTCATGACAGTGCCATGATGGTGTTTGCCGGAAATCTGCCGGGATATCTGAAGGGGTTGGAAACCGGGGTTGCCGACTGGAAAAAACTGCTGGAATATGAGGAGACCAATATTTCCACCAATCACTGCCTGGCCGGATATTTTTTGGCACAGGCCTGGGACCTGCCGGAACTGGTGGGTGAGTGTATCCGTCATCACCATGAAACCGATGTCCGGCTTATAAAGGATCCGGCCCTGCGCAAGATGGTCGGGACCATGGTGCTGACCGAGAGCATCATTCACCGGCAGCGCAGTGAAGATGACGCCCCGGACATCCTGGGCCTGGACGTGAAGGACCCGGAAAAACTGGCCCGGATCCTCTTTGATCTGGATATCCCCGGAGAGGATTTTCGGGAGCTTTCCGATGAGATCATGGAACTGATGGACCAGTTGTGAGATGACTCGGGCCGGATTCAGGCCGTAAGATGTTCGATCAGGATTCGGGTGCCGATGGCGATCAGGATGATTCCGCCCAGGATCTCCACCTTTTCCTCAAAGATATGTCCCACCCTTTCACCGAGATAGACCCCGGCAAAGGACAGGCCGAAGGTGACAATGCCGATGATGGCCGCCGGGACAAAGACATTGACGCCCAGCAGTGAAATGCTGAACCCCACGGCCAGGGCGTCGATGCTGGTGGCGACGGCCAGGACGAACAGCGTGGCCATATCATCGGGATCCATCTCGCGTTCATCCCCATCTAAGGTGAGGGCCTCATAGATCATTTTGCCGCCGACATAGGCCAGCAGGCCAAAGGCGATCCAGTGGTCGAAATCGGCAATGAAATCACGGATGCTCAGGCCCGCCAGATAGCCGAGAACGGGCATGAGGGCCTGGAATATCCCGAAAAAGAGGGCAATCCGCAGGGCATAGCGGATGCGCAGGTTTTTCATGGTCAGGCCGCTGGTGACGGATACGGCAAAGGCATCCATGGCCAGGCCGATGGCGATGAAAAAGATGGTCGGCAGGCTCATGAGGCGGCCTTGTCCAACAGCCTCCGGATGCAGGAGATCAGCCCGTCGATGTCTGGCTCCCCGGTATCGAAGGCGGTCATGAAACGCAGTTCGTGCCGGGCGGAGTTCCACTCGTAGACCGGATATTCCGCCTGGAGGGCGGCGATGATCTCCTGCGGCAGGACGGCAAAGACCGCATTGGTCTGCACCGGATTGGTGATGGTTATACCGGGCAGCTCTTGAAGGCGGGCGGCCAGCCGGGCGGCCATCAGGTTGGCCCGGGTGGCGTTTTCAAGCCAGAGATCGTTTTCAAAGAAGGCGCTGAACTGGGCGGCCATGAAACGCATCTTGGAAAAGAGCTGCATACCCTGCTTGCGCAGGAAGGCAAAGCCGTCTGCCAGGGCCGGATCGAAAAAGATGACCGCCTCGCCCATGAGCATGCCGTTCTTGGTGCCGCCGAAACACAGGATGTCGACTCCCGCAGCACGGGTCATGCCGGCGGCATCGGTTCCCAGGGCGGCCACGGCATTGGCCAGCCGGGCCCCGTCCATGTGCAGCAGCAGCCCGTGAGAATGGCAGAAATCGGCGATTTCACTGATCTGCTCGATGG
>CAYWBU010000209.1:0-3856 GCA_964456565.1 uncultured Bacteriovoracaceae bacterium
GCCCTTGACCACAAGGTCAAGAGGGTCGTTCATGTCTCTTCCACTGCAGTTTACGGTGTTCCCGACCATCATCCTTTGTATGAAGAGGATCAGGTCATCGGTGTCGGTCCTTACGGAGAGGCCAAAATTCTGGCCGAGGACGTTTGCTTCGAATATCGCAAGAAGGGACTGTGCATCTCTGTTGTAAGACCTAAATCGTTTATTGGCCCGGAAAGGCTGGGCGTTTTTGCGCTGTTATATGATTGGGCCTATACCGGTCATAATTTCCCGATCTTGGGAAAAGGTGACAATAAATATCAGTTCATGGATGTGGCGGACCTTTGTGATGCCATCTATCTGTGTCTGAGAGCCGATAAAAAGACTGCAAACGATACCTATAATGTCGGGGCCAAAGAGTTTACGACTTTGAAGGAAGATTTTCAGGCCGTGCTGGATGAAGCCGGTTACGGCAAGAAAATGATATCCATCCCGGTCGGCCCGGCCATATCGATCCTAAAATTTCTTGAAAAGCTGGGGATTTCACCCCTTTACGAATGGATTTATGACACGGTTGCCAAGGAGTCCTTTGTTTCGATCGAAAAGGCCCAAAGGCAGCTGGGCTTTAAACCTAGATATTCCAATAAAGATGCCCTGCTCAGGAACTATCACTGGTATGTTGGCCACCTGAATGAGTTCAAGGGACAGTCGGGCGTATCCCATCGGGTTCCATGGAAGCAGGGGGCTTTGGAAGTAGCCAAGCTTGTATTCTAAGGATTAAGAATGGTAGCAAAGCTGAAAGCGTTATTTTTTACGCGAAGCCTAATATGCGTGGTTGTTGCTAATTTTATTGCACTAGTTGTCCTCAATTTTTTTGAGATGAGGTCTTTTGCGCTGGCATTTGTTTATTTGCCTAGTTTTTTTATTGCGTGGGTTCTGCTGAAAAAGATTTCATTTTCTGACCTGACACTCGAGCCGGATCATTTTAGTGTAGGGATTGCTTTTCTGGCATTGTTTTTTCTAACCGTGCCACGATTGTTATATTTCCTGGAATGGATCCCTGGAAATCTTGTATTTGCCTGCTTTGATGATTATGCAAGGCTTGCTGAATTAATATCAATGACGCTGTCTGATCACTACCCATTGAAACATCCTGCGAATTCCAATTACTTGCTGTCGTTTTATTATGCGGGATTATATCCGATGGCTTTGGTTAAATTTATAATACCAGGCGTTACCCTTAAAGACTCGATAGGATTGGGAACATTTCTGTATCATTTTCTGTTTCTGATGAGCTTGATTGAAATTTCACACCTTGTATTTGATAACAAATTTGCTGTGCGAATTTTTGTTTTTTTGTGTACCCTTTTTGGCGGTTTTGATTGGGTGGTGGGGCAGCAGTGTTCGGGAAACCATTTTGAATGGTGGCAGCGTTGCGTGTTTAATGGGAATACACAAATTTCATCGTTCTATACCGCCATGTTTTGGACACCCCATCACTATGTTGCTT
This sequence comes from uncultured Bacteriovoracaceae bacterium, assembly GCA_964456565.1. Classification (GTDB taxonomy): domain Bacteria; phylum Desulfobacterota; class Desulfomonilia; order UBA1062; family UBA1062; genus CAYWBU01. The sequence goes on from CAYWBU010000209.1 coordinate 1,487, forward strand.
TTTATGCGATAGTGCTGGCTGTTATTTTGATGGGTTATGCCCAAACAAGACGGAAGTTAATTCAGGAATCATTGACCTTAACAGTGTTGGCATCAGCTTTTTATTGCAGCCCATTTAGTGTCATGTCGTTTCCGTTTGTGGCAATAGCTGACTGGAAAACAATCCGGGAGCGGCTTTTGAAATCAAAAATGCTTCCCTTGGTTGTTTTTGCGATGTTGGTACCGCTTTATATTTTTTTGGGCAAATTGCCGTCACAGACATTTGTATGGTCAACATTTCGGATTAATATGTTTGGTTTGTTTTGGCCGGATAAGATTATTTCATTACCTGCTTATGTTTTAGTGGTGCCATTGATTGAGATGGCCGGGATTCCTTTGCTGCTGCTGTTTGAAATAAAAAGAATGTCTAAAAAAGATAAGCTGTATCTGCTTGGGGCTTGGCTCTTCTTTTTGTCTACCTATATTGTTGCATATTCGAATGCAAATAACTACTGCATGCGCGGAATGGTATTGCCATGTTTTTTGTTTTACTATTTGTTCGCAAAATATTTTTCAGGTTTAATTGCAGATAAGCTAGCAAAGAATAGGAAAAGTGTAGTTGTTTTTGCTGTAATTATAATGATGACCTTGACTGGGACATTACTGGAAGCTCAAGGAAAGATATTAAATGTCTGGGATCAATCTTCTTTCAAATACCGCAAGACAGATATTGTTCTGCCAACTATGTATCGAGAGATTGCTCGGAATTCGATCCTGAAAACCTACTCTCCATCTGAGTTTGATGATCAGAATTCAATTTCGAAGTATTATGCCGAAAAATTTATTGAGCCGGTTGTGCCAGTAGAATGTATGGATTTGTGGGAGAAAGAAATTCTCAGGTTGCCACGGAATGGGTGGTTTTTTTAATTACTGATATATTGTCGGGCAGGGGTATTCTTGTTCTAAAGTGGACCATTGGATCTATCTCTTTCTGAACAATATGCAAACAATACTTGATGTAATGTTCTGATGTGGCAACCCGATTGGCGCTCGGAAATCAATTGGTTGCGATAATGGAGGCAGTTAGATGTATTTTGACGTTGGAGGAGGTTATTGAATGAAGATATTTTTACGCGGCCGGCTGCAGAGGATTTCAGCCCGCGGTTATGGCGATAACGAAAATTTTTTGATGCTGGCCACGGTTTTGGTGGCAGTCTGTTTTATTCTCTTTCCGGTTATTTTCCAGGGACAGAACATGGTCAATTTTATGCAGCTGTGGCCTTTGGGCTCCGATCCCTGGGGATCGGCCCTGGTAGTCTCTGATCAGATGACGGTTGCCTCGCTTGCGGATATTCAGGGCGGAGTTCCTCTGTGGGACTTTTCGGAGTCTGCCGGTAAGCCCTTAGCCGGTGATCCCAGTTACAAACTTTTTAATCCCCTGAGTTGGCTGGCGGTTATGCATCCTACTGTGGGCTGGCTTAATGTCCTGCTGATCCTTAAATTTTTCATGACCGGGGTTTTTATGTGGAGGTTTCTGCGGGCCGCCAGCCTGACCCGCTTTGCGACGCTGTTCGGCACAGTCCTGTGGATGGGTAACGGTTATGTCTATGGCTATTGCGATCATAATCATGCCGATGTCTTTTTCTTTTTCCCTCTCATGCTGCTGGGGATTCAGAATATATTTAACAAGCTGAATAAACGCGGAATATCTGAGGTGGCCGTAGCCACCTTCTTCTTTATCGTGGGTGGCAATCCCCAGAGCGCCATGGTGGGGTTCGCCATCGCCTTGGCCTTTGGGTTTAGTCTTATATGGGTTGAACAGGAAGCAAGGCTGAAGAAGATATGTCTGTGTTTCCTGGCCGTTATGATCGGTTTTATCCCGGCAGTCCCGGACCTAATCGCCATGTTCAGCTACCATGACTACTGGAAGGTTATGCGCGGTTCATGGGAAGGCTATGGCTACGGGGCCGAGATCCTTGGCAAGTGGCTGGTGGGTGATATCAACCAGCGCAGCATGCAGATGATGCCGGCCGAATGGCGATCGTCCTTCAGCTATCTGGGGGCCATCATAATGTTCCTGACCTTACCGCTGCTGGTCCGCAACAAGAAATCACTGGGATTTCTCATAATCTTGATTGCCAATGCCTATGTGTTGCTGGAAGACCGCTTGTTTCCCGGTGTGCCCCTGCGGTCAGTGCTGGGCGCCCTGCCGGTGATTGACCAGTTCCGCTATACCAAATATATCGAGGCCCTGTTTTTCTGTTCCAGTGTGCTGGTGGCCTTTGGTGTTGATGGTTGGAAAAGATATTTTGCCGGCGGGCAGGCGCTGACGGATGTCTTTAGGCGGCGTTACCGTATCTACGGTGCGGCGGTTCTGGCCGTTGTGGCCCTG
>CAYWBU010000210.1:0-3793 GCA_964456565.1 uncultured Bacteriovoracaceae bacterium
AGCCTTGTTGACCTTGGGGATGTCAACCTGGGAGAGTTCGACCATATCCTTGGAGATGGCGGCTGTTCCGGCGACATAGGATTCGCTGATGCCGTTGGCTTTGACAATGCCGCGGATGTTTTCAATGACATCGTTGGCTTCATCCGTTCCGGGATCGACCCCCAGGATAACGGTTGTCAAGGTGTAGCCACCCTTGTTGAATTTTTTGACCACCTCTTCGGGAATGAATGATTCGGGGATGGATGGGTCCACCAGATTTGACATGGAGACGGCCTTCTCGACCCCGTCCAGCTCTGCAATTTGATCGGCAATGGCGCTGATGGCCTGGCGCGGGGTATCTTCGGGCAGCACCACGTAGGCCATTTCGATATCGCCCATGACCGATTCAATGGTCTCGATGGATTCAATGGCCGGCATGCCCTGCGGCAGCATGTCGTTGATGTTGTAGGAGAGCTCGGTGTGAAAACGGCCATAGACCGCCGGGATGAAGATCAGCAGAAAAACAATTGACAGGGTGGGGGCATGTTTGGCCAGAAACTGGGATACCCCCTGATGCCTGACCGCCACATCATCGATGTCCCGGATGTTGATATGTTCGTGGAAAATAAGCAGCATGGCCGGCAGGATGGTGACCGAGGTGATCATGCCGAGGAAGACGCCCTTGGACATGACGATACCCATGTCGGCCCCGATGCCGATCTCCATCAGGCACAGGGCCAGGAAGCCGGCGATGGTGGTCAGCGCGGCCGGGAAGATGGCGCTGAAGGTGCTGTGGATGGCCTTTTCCATGGCGGCTTCCTTGTTTTCGCAGCGCATGGTCTCCTCGCGGAAGCGGTGGGTCAGGAAGATGGAGAAGTCAAAGGTGACACCCAGCTGGATAACCGCAGCCACGGCTTCGGTGACATAGGAGATGGAACCCTGGATAAAGTTGGTGCCGAGGTTGTAGACAATACCGATGCCGATGGCGCTGAGAAAAATCAGCGGGACCGCCCATGAGCCCATGGCAACGCCCACCAGGATGGCTGAAATGACTACCGCCGCGATAATGGCGCGCACCTTTTCCTGGTTGACCAGGACTCGGAGTTCCTGAACCAGGACCGGCAGGCCGGTCAGTGCCCGGGTGGAATCCACATTGGCCAGGAAATCCTTGATCTCATAGACGGCCGCAATGGTTTCATCCGAGGCGGCTGCATGTTCAAAGGAGATGTGCAGCAGGGCATGACCCTTTTTCTGGTAGATCCCCAGGATTTCAGGCGGGATGAAGGTTTCGGGGACCGAAGGGTCCACCACGTCGCTGATCCAGTTGACGTCGGATACGCCTTCAATGGCGGCAATGCCGTCCTTGACCTCCAGGATCTTGGGGACATCGGTTGTTTCCAGCAGGATGAACCCGGTGCCGGCCGAGTTGTACTCATCCTTCATGATGAGCTGACCCTTTACGGCTTCCACATGCTTGGGCATGTAACTGAAGATGTCATAATTAATAGGGGTAAGCTCAGCCGAGATAAGCGCCGGAACCAGGATGACCAATCCGATCAGCAGAACGGACTTGGGGTGGTGTGAGATGAACCTTGAGAATGCTTTCATGTGATTTACTCTTTCTAAGCTTTGGATTTTATTGAATGTGCCTCAGACTTGGCGTCGGCATCAATAACGGATGACAGCAGTTTGCCCACAGACTGAATGCGGTCATTGATGTGATCTTCGAGGGTGTTGACGATTTCGTCATAGAATTCGTTCAGCCGCATGACAATTGTTTCGATCAGCTGGTTTTCTTTGTCGGAGGGAATCAGGTCAGCCTTGACCAGATCCTGAACCAGGCGTTTTACCCAGGCCTGACCGCGGTTGCAGCCGCAGTTTTTGCCCTGAATGATTTCTTTTAGGTTTGACTTGAAGTCCGGCTTGGAGGTATCCACGGTCCAGGCCAACAGGTCGGGGATGATGTTACGGAAGCCCTTGCCGGATTTTTCCAGCGCGAGCATGGCCTGCAGAATCGTGACCCGGGTGATGTCCTTTCCGGATGAATTGTCCAGGATTTTGATGGCAATGTTGTTCTTGACCATTTCAACCAGCTGCTTGAGCGTAACCGGTTTGGATGTGTGGGTGTCATACATGATGCGGTTTTTATATTTTTTGATTATACGCATATCGCCATCCGTTTTTTAGTGTGCAGCTTATATATTTATGCGCTGCACAAAAGTCAAGGGGGCATTTTATGCGCCGCACAAAAAATCTAAAAATGCTTTTAATATCAAAATGTAATGTTGAACATTTTTTTTGGATGGGTCCAAGTTGACACCGGATCATTTCCTGTGTCATAGATGCGGAATATGTTCAGGCAACGCAGTGCTTACCCAGATTATAAAAACCGCCGCAAACCTTTCATGCGCCTGAGGTATCTTCTGCTTTTAATGCTGGTGCTGGCTGGTTCATTTTTTTTGCTGAAGGGGCCATCAAAGGAAGAAACTCTTGCACCGGAATCGGATACTGTGTCCGCAATGCTTCGTCCGCAGGACCTTTGCGTGATTACGCCTGAGACCATCCGTCAGAACAATCTGACCATCGACTGGCAGCTGCAGAAATATATTGCGGACACTGTAAGGCGCAACAAGGTCTATTTTGCGTCGGTAGTGGTGATGGATGCCACCAGCGGTGATATTCTGGCCCTCTATGGCAAGAACCTGCGTGAAGAGGACTGCAGCCTGTGTATGGATACCTTCCTGGCTGCCAGCCTGTTCAAGACCGTGACGGCCACGGCGGCTCTTGAATATGGCAACATGGAGCCGGGGACAACCTTTGAATATAACGGCCGGGCCCACACGCTCTACAAGAGTCAGCTTGACGGGCACAAAAACCGCTGGACCAGAAAGGCCACCCTGTCGCAGGCCTTTGCCAGATCCAATAATGTGATCTTTGCCAAGATCGGCACCGATTATCTGGGAGAGGGCCCGGTTTTGCTGGCGGCCCTTAAATATGGTTTCTGGCGGCCGCCGCTCAAGGAATGCATCAGTGATCCCAGTGTGCTGTTTATTCCGGAAAATGAATATAACCTGGCCGAACTGGCCTCCGGTTTTAACCGTTATACCAAGATTTCGCCGCTCCATGCAGCCCAGATGGCTTCATCCGTGGTGAACGGCGGCGAGATGATCACCCCGCGGCTCAAGACCGGGGGGGAGTTTGAAGGTGTGCGGATCATGAGCAGCGAAACCGCCCATGAGCTGGATTCCATGATGCGCCGGACCATCAATCGTGGCACCATGTCACGGGCCTTCCGCGGCTACACCCGTGACCGGGTTTTGAAAAACCTGGTGATCGGGGCCAAGAGCGGCAGCATCAACGGAACCGATCCGGATGGCCGTCGCAACTGGTTCATGGGCTATGCCAGGGACCGTAACGGCCAGCGCAAGATCGCGGTGGGCTGTCTGGTGATCCGCGATGATTATTTCTGGATTGAGGCCGACGGCCTGGCCAAGATCATCATCCGCTACTATTTTTCCCGGCCGGATATGACCGTGGCCCAGAAATAACAAGGTCTTGAGATGCTGTTTTTTTGGCATGCTGCAGCTTGACACCCATAGGGCTCTGTGCTAGCTAGGGTAACGCTTTCGGGATGTGGCGCAGTCTGGTAGCGCACTCGACTGGGGGTCGAGTGGTCGGAGGTTCGAATCCTCTCATCCCGACCATTTAAAAGCCAGACAAAGAGCCGCCTTGCAGACAATGCAAGGCGGCTCTTTTTGTATCCGGTTTTTTTCTGGGGTTTGACTTATTCATCAGGGCATTCGTCGCCCCGGGT
>CAYWBU010000211.1:0-3713 GCA_964456565.1 uncultured Bacteriovoracaceae bacterium
CCCTACTGCCAGGCCTCCAGCCCTCATGCCGGGCCCGCCCGCGCAGACGAGATCGCGGGCCTGAATCGGCGCTACGGTTTTCCCGGCACGATCACGTGCGCGGTCTCGGCTAAATATCCCGACGGCCGCCGCGTTATCTGGGGCAGTGCCGTCAATGCCGTCTTCAAGGCCGACATCGAAGACTTGAAGATCATCGACAAAAAGAGCAAGGGCCTGGTCAATATCTTTGATTTGAGTAACAGCCTTTCCGGGGCCTACACCCTGGTGGACTGCGACAATATCTTCTATGTGCCGCGCAGGATGGAACTCTATGCCTATGGCGATAAGGATCCGGTTAAGTCCGCTTCGGATATCGAGGTCAAGCGGACCTACCGCATACCGCAAGAGGTCCGGTCCTCTGCAGATGAATGCATCGTGGGACTCAACATCACCTGGGACGGCCAGCTGGTCTTTGCCACTTCGACCGGCACCGTGGGGGTGGTCTCGCGCGATTTTAAGCGGGCCGAATACCTCAAGCTGAATGAAGCGGTCTCCAATTCGATTGCCTGTGACGAAAACGGCGGCATCTATGTGGTTACCGCCAAACAGATGTACCGGGTCCAGTGGACCGGCAGTGAGCTGACCCTGGCTGAAGACCGGGGCGGCTGGGCGGCCGCTTATGCTGCCGGGGAGGATCTGGGCGGCGTGCGCCTGGGGCTCGGTTCGGGTTCGACGCCGACCCTGATGGGCACGGGCGAGCAGGACCGTTTTGTGGTGATCACCGACGGCCAGCAGCTCATGCATCTGGTGCTGTTCTGGCGTGATCAGATTCCGGCGGACTGGCAGCAGCTAAGCCAGACCGGATCGCGGCGGATCGCCGCCCAGGTGCCGGTGCGTTTCGGTAAAGAAGCAGCCGTTGAATCCCTCTCCGAACAGTCTGTCTGCGTGCGGGGCTACGGCGCCCTGGTGGTCAACAATCAGCTGGCCATCAACAGCTCCAACACATTCTGGAACGTGATCCGCTCCAACGACCGCGCGGTGGCACCCTATGGCGCCGAAAAATTTGAGTGGGATCCTAAAGAGCGCCGCCTCGCTTCGGCCTGGGTGAATACGGAGATCAGTTTTCCCAACGGCATCCCGGCCATGAGCGCCGCCACCAACCTGGTCTATGATGTGGCCCAGAACAAAAGGGTCTGGACCTTTGACGCCCTTGACTGGTCCACCGGCGAGAAGGTCTTCAGCTACCGGATCGGCCGGCTCGAAAAAAACAACTCGGCCTATGCCGCCACCGAGATCATTGGGGAGGGGCGCCTCGGTACGGGGACCATTACGGGCATCATGATAACCCGTATGCGGAACTGAGGCCCAGCCCAGCCAACATAAAATTTCAATATTTCAGCCGGGAGATTTTTTAAGTAGATGGAAAACATTTCTGAATTGGTCTTGGATATGTTATAAATTCTTAACAGAAGAGACGAGGGATTCTTCATCTGGGGAACTAACCGAAACATGTCTTTTCAATAATAACATCAATAGGGAGGTGCTTATTATGCGGAACCATGTGGTAGTTAAGGGCGGATTTATCAGTTCAATAGCGCTGTTGCTGACGTTGACATTTGCGAGCGCGGGCTTGGCGGATTCTACGGCCGACGATTTTTTGAAGGAAGCCAAGAAGACCGTAACCGAAGTTAGTGTCGCCGATGCCAAGGCCGCCGTTGATGCGGGCAAGGCCGTTTTTATGGACTGCCGTACGGAAAAGGAATTCAAGCGTGGTCATATCCCCGGGGCTGTCCATTTGGAGCGTGGCCTGGTGGAGTTTCAGGTCGCAAAGAAATTTCCGGATAAATCCCAGTATATCATCATTTACTGTAAATCGGGCGGACGTTCATGCCTCTGTGACAACACGATGCTAAAGATGGGTTACACCAATGTGGCCAGCATGGCTGGCGGCTGGAAGGCCTGGGTCAAGGCCGGCTATCCGGTTGAATAAGCCGAAAATCTGATAGGAAAAAGGGGTGGGCAGTCAAAACTGCCCACCCCTTTTTTTTGCGCTAGGGCTGGGCCTCTTCCTTGTCGGCATAGCCGGTGATCATGGAGATGAAATCGGCCAGGACGGTATGGCCGGTGGTGGCCAGGTAGATATGGGCCACAAGGAAGGCCGCGAAAAGGATTGCCATGCAGAAATGGACGGTCCCCACGATTTTAAGTCCGCCTAAGGGCTCTATCAGCACAGCCAGTTCTACCGGAAAGAGGTAGAGCAGTCCGCTGATGAGCAGCAACGGCATCATGATGAGCATGAAGGTGAAATAGGTCAACTTCTGCAATGGATTGAATTTATTGTCTATGGAAGCGCTGTAGGGATGCGGGCGGTTCCTGAATATATCAAAGATGTAATAGCGTGCCTGCACGATCAATCCGGGGTAGATCTCATGTCTGCGCATAAGGTAGTGCGCGATGCGTCTGGTGTAAAGGCTGGCAATCAGCCAGATCAGGAAGAGGAACACCAGGATTATGCCGGCGATGTTGTGAATAGTTACCGCCCATGAATAGTCTCCGAACAGTGCAAGGTGCTCCGGCCAGTGGATCTGCATGCCCGACAGCAGCAGCACTATTATCAGGAGGGCCTGAACCCAGTGCCAGATGCGTTCAGCCAGGGGATGCAGGTAGAGTTTTTCAGTCATCATCACGGTTCCTCCTTCGGCATATGAATCGCAGGGTGCCGTGAACTGTGCAGCCTGCAAAGGTCAGGATGACGATCAGGATTGCAACCATATCCAGGCCCGGAATGCGGGTGCTGCCGGCAACGTACATCCCTTTGGCTATCAGTTCGCTGTTGGTGAAGCTCCAGTTTGAAAGCGAGTAGTGGGGAGCTGGGGCGACCTCTGTCAGGAGGATACTTTGGGGTGTGTGACACTGGGAACAGTCGTTGAGCGGTTCGGCCAGCGCGGTATCGTGGCAGATCAGGCAGTCGACCTTGGCCAGGTGCAGCCGGGACTGGTTAAGCCAGGCATGCCTTTGGTGTAGGGGCGGCTTCAAAGGCACAAAAACCGGCTGATTGGCCTCTATCTCCCAGCCGGTGGTGTCAGCTTCACTGAGGAAGAGCCGGTGGTTGTCATGACAGGCCAGACATTCGGCGTTCTGCGGAGTCTTGAGCTGGATGTTGTGAGGAGTGGCCAGCTTCCAGGTTGGGGCCGCAGTCACATTAGTCATGGCATCCTTAAGGTAATAGTCGAACAATCCGGGGCTGACCGGGATGTGGCGCACCGTAACAAATTCATGCGGGCGTTCCTCAGTCGGATTGGGGTTGAGTCCGATCTTGAAATCCATGGTGGAAGGCTCGGTCTTGAAATAGGGGACGCCGACCTTGTCTTTGCCCACGTGGCAGCTGTAACAGTTTTTGTACTGCAGGCTGTGGCAGACCTGGCAGCTGACCTTGTCGCGGTGGATCGCGTGGCTCGGGTGTTCGAGGGGTTTGCCCTTGGCAAGTTCTTCTTCCATTTCGCTGAACTCTTGGACAGTGGGATGGCATTTTTCACACCGGGCCCGGTTGGGGACCTCATAGCGATCAAAATAGTCGCCATCGGCACCGTGCATCTCGTCGGCATCATGGCAGGCCTTGCAGGCCATGCGTTGTTCACGGTGGTGGAGATCGGCCTCGAAGCCTTCATTTTTGCCATGGAATTCCTTGCCGACCCGGCTGCCATGGCAGGAGGTACAGTTGGTCTCCACCGGGG
>CAYWBU010000212.1:0-1610 GCA_964456565.1 uncultured Bacteriovoracaceae bacterium
GTGGCCGTGAATCCGGGCGCAGAACTGCTTAAGATGCGGCATCTGGCAGTCTATTACCTGCCGCTGCTGGTTATCGCCGGAGTTATCGGCTGGTATCTGACGTCGGACGGGACAATGGCCGGCAGAAGAAAACTGGCCCTGATTCTGTTGGTCTTGCTGCTGTTTGTGGATGTCAAGCATACAGAACAGTACCGGCGCAAGATGGTGCCCCGGGATGTGGCCGCCCAGCTGGTCCAGGATATCAATGATCCCGACCCGGCGGTTAAATATCTGCGGCAGCGCCAGTCGGAGATGCCCCCGTTCAGGGTGTTTGCCCCTGACTTTGATTTTGTGCCGGCCTACGGCAATGTCTATGGACTGCAGATGATCCAGGGATCCAATGCCATTCAGGTGCAGTGGTATTATGATTTTTTCCAGGAAATGATCGGCCGGGATGTTGATACCACCCTGATTGTTCCGCATAATTATGTGAAACCTGAAAATGTCAAAAAGGCGCTTTCCAATCCCTGGCTGGCGCTTTTAAACGTCCGTTATATTGTGGCCAAGTCCGAGAGTGAGCGCGTTGCTAAGATGGACGGGTTTGAAAAGATCGACGACATTCCCGGTGCCCGGCTCAGTGTCTTCAGGGTTCCTTGGGACATCCGGGAGCGGGCCTTTGTGGTCGATGATGTTGAAATTGTCTCCGACCACCATGCCGCCATTGCCCGGCTCAAAGATAATCCGCAGCTTTTTACTGAAAAGGCCTTTGTGGTGGCTGATGCGGGGCAAGGAACGATTTTGAATGCAAATCAGGATGGTTTAGCCGCAGGCGAGGGACGCAAGGTGGAGTTTTTGAGCTATAAACCCAACGAGGTCCTTATCCGTGTTTCGCAAGGTTCCCCTGGTTTTCTGGTGTTTTCGGATGTCTATGCTCCGGGCTGGGTGGCCGATGTCAATGGGGTCAGTACGGAGATCTATCTCACCAATGGGGCCTTTAGAGGTGTTGCTGTGCCTGCCGGGGAGAGCCTGGTGCGCTTCAGTTTCAGACCGTTTGATATTTAAGGAAGAAAGCCGGGCAGCTGCCCGGCTTTCTAATCTCTATTTTTCTTCGTGGTATTCTTCTTCGGTGTTGATATCCCAGATATTGTCCTTGGTCGGGATGCCCTTGGCCATATTTTCAACTGCGGTCATGGCGGTCAGCATGGAATGATCCATGTTGTTGTAGCGATGCATGCCGTTGCGGCCGATCAGGAACAGGTTTTCAAAGGTATCGGTAAAGTTCCTGATTTCGCCGAAACGCCCGTGGCTGCCGAAATAGGCCGGGTAGGTCTTGGGGACCCTGATGACCACGCTGTCAATGACATCGGCGCCATAAATAATGTCGATTTTTTCGAGTTCGCTGATGGCAAAGGCGGCAAAATCTTTTTCCGGCATACTCCAGAGATTGTCACCCTCGTTGCAGAAATATTCCAGTCCGATCCAGGCATTGTCGGCATCTTTGACCATGTAGGGGCTCCAGTTGTTGAAGATCTGCAGCCGGCCGACCTTCACGTCGCGTTCCTGGATGTAGATCCAGTTGTCGGACACGATATTGTCCGGATGCGGCGCTGTGGGAGCTGGGTACTCTGCAG
>CAYWBU010000212.1:1620-3056 GCA_964456565.1 uncultured Bacteriovoracaceae bacterium
AGTTGTCGGGCACGATATTGTTGACAGTCCTGTTTTTGGTGGTGTTGGAGATCTTGAGTTTCTTCAGCAACAGGCCCACGGTGATGAAGTCGCGGTACATCAAGCCTTCGGCCACTTCCTTGACATTGGCCGGCGCCTTATCGCCGAAGGCCTCGACCAGTTCGCTGACCGGCATGGTGGACAGGAAAAAGTCGCCGGTGATTTCCTGTGACTGGCCATCTGGGGCGTTGACAGTGACTGACTCAATCTTCCCGCTGGCGGATTTTATGGCGGTCACCTTGTGGTTCAGATGCAGTTCACCGCCCATTTTTTTGATCTCGGCGGCAACTTCCTCCCAGAGCTGGCCCGGGCCGAGCTTGGGATACATGAACTGTTCGATCAGGCTGGTTTCGGTATTTTTCTGATCAATTGAGGTCTCTTTGACAAAGAGCTGTCTGACCGCATGGATGATGGTCTTGGTGATGGACAGGCCCTTGACCCGCTGGGCCCCCCATTCGGCGCTGATCCGGTCACAGGGCACGCCCCAGACCTTTTCGGTGTAGTCCTTGAAAAAAGTTGCATAGAGTTCGCGCCCGAAGCGGTTGATGAAGAAATCTTCCAGGGAGCGTTCATTCCTGATGGGAAAGACCCTGATCTTTATATAACTGAAGCCCACCCGCATGATCCTGACCAGGCCGAGATTGGTGATGGTGGTCAGGTTAAGTGAAACCGGATAGTCAAAAAACTTGCGGCCCCTCACAAGCATGACCCGGTCGGCTTTTTCAGGATCCGGGGCATCTTTTATGTCTGACAGGGGGATATCGCGCCCCAGGACCAGGTCATCCTTGGCCGGGGCCCCCTGCAGGGGCATGATTGCCTGCCACCAGTTCATGACCCTTTCGGATTTTGAGAAGAACCGGTGCCCGCCGATATCGATCCGGTTGCCCTTGAATTCGACGGTCTTTGAAATCCCTCCGATGTCACCGGTCTGTTCATAGATTACCGGCGTAATATCCGTGGTTTTCAGCATTTCATAGGCCGCGGTCAACCCGGCCGGACCGGCCCCGATAATAATGGCTTTCTTTTTACTCATACAGGATACTCCCTAGCGGAATAAGATTAGTTTTCTGGCAAAAAAATTCCAGAGATAGATCAGGACGGCGGAAATTGCCTTGGATATCATGTAGTGCAGTGCAATTTTTTCGGTGAAAAACCAGATGAAAATTTCGTTCAGGCCAAGACCCACAATGCCGATGGCGGTAAAGACCAGGAATTCCACATGGCGGTTTTCAACGCTGCGGTTATTGAAGACCCAGGCCGTGGAGATAATATAATTGGTGATCAGCCCCAGCAAAAATGCCAGAGCCGCCGAGACAGCGCCACCCGCGCCGCCGCGCCCCGAGCGAGGCCGAGACCGCGCGCCGCGAGCAGGAGGCGTTCCACGCCAGCGACCCGTT
>CAYWBU010000212.1:3066-3344 GCA_964456565.1 uncultured Bacteriovoracaceae bacterium
GATCAGCCCCAGCAAAAATGCAAGAGCCGCCGAGATAAGATAATGCAGTCCCATAAATTCGGTCAGCAGGTAGAGGGACCCGAAGTCCACCACAAAGGCCAAACCGCCCACAAAGGTGTATCGGATTAATTGGATCAGCAGGTTGTCAGTTTTTTTTGTCAGCAGCGTTGCTGCAAAATCATTCATTATAACAAAGTCCCCGGCAGATATTTGTCGCAAAATACCGTGTTGGTTTTCACCAGTCAAATAAAAATTTTTCTACAGGGGGTGAATTAATC
>CAYWBU010000212.1:3403-3706 GCA_964456565.1 uncultured Bacteriovoracaceae bacterium
GTGATGATTTTCTTCCTTCATTTTTTTGATGTGGCAGATCTGACAGCTGTCAGTGCCGATGGGCCGCCGGCTCTGCTGGTACTGCAGCGGCTGGATGTTGTCGCGGGTCTGGCCGTAGATATTCTTGGCCGGGTAGGCGGCATGCGCGGAACCGTGGCAGGCGGCGCACAGGATGCGGCCGGTGCTGTCAAACTGGTAGCGGTAGATATCGTCTTCAGTGGCTGTCCAGCGGTTGCTGGCCGGGCGGTCAACAGCTTTATGGCCCAGGTCCTGATGGCAGGTGCGGCAGTCGGGCTGGTTGAT
>CAYWBU010000213.1:0-3313 GCA_964456565.1 uncultured Bacteriovoracaceae bacterium
TTTGGCTCGGAAACCAGCTTGAAGGGCCTGCGGGGCAAGGCCGGGAGATTCTACATAAACCATTGAATCAGGCTAAGGCTACTACCATGCCATTTTTCTATTTCGGACTCGGAAGGCATGGCTAAGCGGCTAATCTGGCTAAATCCAGCCTCTTTCATTTGAGGGCAACAGTCGTGTTTAGCCATTTTAGCCGTTTTAGCCAACCCATCAGGAATGTCATTCTGTAAAAACCGTTCAAAAAGGTGAGTCATGCTGCTTCCTCCAAATGCTGGCAGCTGGGATTGATCGCCCATAGCGAATTTGAAGTGTTTGCCGGCAAGATCAGATTATGCTCAGTCAACAGACGCAAGATCCTGTCCCGATCAGATTTTTTGCGGACACACCTGGGACCATACTGCAGGATCTCACTTGCTGAAAAATTGCTGGTGCCATGTTTTTTCAGGGCCCAATCCAGCAGGCTCTGGGCGTCCCTGTGATCCTGGGGGATATCCATGCACGAAAACAGCCGTCTGGTCTCACACAGATACCACATGGCAAGGCAGCAGGCCTTTTCCATTGTATCAGCGTCTATGGTTCCATCTGGACCGTATTCCAGCAGATGAAAGAGAGCGGCAAGCCTGGCAGCATTTTCGGGGGCCTTTGCGCCGAAGTCCTTAACGCATTCATAATCAGCATCTTTACCAAGCTTTGCCTCTGTGCAATCCTGAAATTCAATCCAGATCTTTTTGGCCTCATTTGACATGCAAAGCTCATGTGGATTCAGATTTCCATTCTCATCTAAGGACAGGGGAGTCTGCAAGAGTCTGCGTATTTCAGCGTGAAAGCTGTCCATGGCGGGCATATGTTGTAGATCCCGGTAACGCCTGCTACCGATGGTGCTTTCAGGCTGACAGATCAAAAAACGGGCAAGCGTTCCGCTGCCTCGCGCCAGCCCCTTCTCGCCGGCCACCAGATCACGGAATATACATTCCTGCATCATGAGGTTTGCCGTCATACGCTGACCACGGATGTTAATGGAACCCGAAGTCTTCCGGGTATTGCTGTAACGACCATCATCCCAAAGCTTATTGAGCATTCCAAAGAAGGACATTGCCTGATCTCGCACCCCGGAACTGCCAACCACAATCATTGCTTCATCCGTCCAGAGGGCCGCTGAAGGGTGCCCCCCGGTCAGGGCATCACCCAGGCTTGCAGGATTGACATCGGCAAAGAACATCTGTGGCGACTTGGGAATTATTGGCTCTTGCTTCTGGTGTTCAATCCAGCGTGCCTGTGCCTCGACTTCATTGACCTTACCTGATCCCGCACAGGCCTTTTTATGAATCTCCCTTAGGGCCTGATCTTTGACTTCCCATGCTTTATGGCTGGCATGGGCCTCCTTGATTTCGGTTTCCTTCTGCAGGCGGTAGTCATCGAGCCAGCTATCTATCTCCCTGCGAAAAAACCTGTCGGCGGTCGATTTGCGTTCACCAGATCCGGCAACAACCATGGAATAGATTCCTATCGGGCCAATCATCTGAGCATCCCGGCGCACATCAGCCAGTCCCTGGGCTGCAAGGCTCAGCGCAGACAATGCGGCACTAGCTATCATGGGAAGCGGCTGCTGGCCATAATCGGCATACTCTTTCACGGCCGCGGCCATTACTGGCGGCAGGGCATCCAGGGGGAAGGATTGCGCTCGTTCTTCCGGTCTTCCAAGTGGAATTGGATCAGGATTACCAGCGTCTTTTTCTGGCTTCCCGGCTTTATCTATGCAGTTGCTTACAATATCCGCCCCTACAATTCTGGCAAGGTCGTTGAAGTCGGTGTCCTTAGCTCCCCGGTTATCCGGAAAGAGAGGGACCGCAAGCAGGCCATCAACCGCCCTGGCGGCTTCAGTTGCCTTTGTCAGGCCAGGGTTCCCATCGGTGAAACAATCGTCATCGGCACACATAATCAGGGTTGTATCCGGCAGCTTGGCGCGCAGGACCTCGGCCACTGGCTTGAGGTTCCCGGCATTGAAGGCACAGGCCACGGCAAGCCCGGTACACTCATGAAGCGTGGCCGCCGTGGCGTAACCTTCGGCTATCAACAGCTTGCTACCCGGCCTGCCGATTGAGTGATAACAACCTTTGACGGCCGTACCCTTCATAAATTTCTTGGAGCCGCCAGGGCTGATTATTTGAAGACCTTGCAGGACGCCTTCACTGTTACGGACCGGAACAAGCAGGTTCTCGCCTGACTGGCGGACGCCATGCGCCTTGATATGTTTGGTCTCCAGATAAGCATGGGAATCATCCGTGCCGGCCTTGCTCCAAATTTTTTCAGACTTTCTGCGGCATTCCGCTCGCGCTTCAGCCTCAAGTGTTTCCGCTTTCTGGCGCGCCTGGGTCACCTTTTCTTTGAATGCGACCATCTCTTCGGGCGAGCGCTGCCGCCGGGCCTGCCAGGATGATTCAATGCCCTGCCGCCAACAACCGAAGGCCCCGCCTTCCTGATCATCAAATAGGATGCACCAGCCGCTTTTATCGTCCCGCTTGTCACTGGTGGCAAACCTGATGACCTTACCCGGCTTGAGGTCATTCACTGAAGGCGCATATCCGGTCAACTGTCTGATGGATTCGATAAAGTCATTTAGATCAACCATGCAGCACCATCCCGGCCTCAATGAGCGCATCGCAGCAATCCACCAGCCCTGATATTTCGCGGCTGTAATCCTGCTGCAAGAGGATGTCCCGGTAACAGGGCAGGATGTGGCGCAGCAGCAGGCCCGCCATGCAAAGTTTGAAACAAGCAATGGTTACGGCAAGCAGATTATGTTTGACGCCATCTCCTGGATTTGATATCTTTTTTTCATCTAGTATTTTCGTTGTTACATCACCCCATGACCCCGCCAGGTCTTGAGGTGCGTCAAAATCAAGCTGTAACATTGCCACCTCCCACCGCCTCAATCAGATTGCGAATATCTTCAACACGCCAGGCCGTGGTTCTCTCTGTAAGCTTGACCGGCTGGGGGAATTTGCCGTCCTTGACACCATTCCACCAGGTTGACTTTGAAACTGGGAAGAGCCTTAGTACGTCAGGAAGACGAAGATAGCCCATGTTAGGAAGGTTGTTGCATGCCGAGTTGCCGATGTTTGGATTTTGAATCATACAATCTCCTTAGCCCAACCACGTCTGTGGCCGTGGGCGGTTGTTGGAGTTGGATGACATAGATCTGTGTTGTTGTAAAATCGTAAGCACTTGATATATATATGCATATATCCGCAATAAGGCGCACCGAACCTGCAATATAGGGACGTAAACCTGCAACAAGGCGCCCTGAACCGGTAAT
>CAYWBU010000213.1:3323-3705 GCA_964456565.1 uncultured Bacteriovoracaceae bacterium
ATGGGAGCTGTGTGATCTATGGGAAACTTCTATATTTTTTCAATAATCTTCAAGGTCTAGCAATTCTTTTACATCAAGCGGATCGCCTTTGGTTTTCTCAATATATTCATCAAGGGCTTGGACCGGAATCCTTTTTGCTCTACCAAATTTATTGTAACTCAATTCATCCAACTCTGTCAGTTTATAGATCATATTTCGATGAACACCCATAATTGCCGCAGCTTCTTGCGGCGTGTAGTATTCACGCCCAGACTTCTGGACGGATTCAATTATTTCCTTGGGGGTTTGCGTACTCTCCGGCTTTTTCTTTGGGGGGGGAGTGGGGGTTTCGGCTTCTATGAATTTCTGAAGATCATTTCTTTCATAGTAAAACTTCGGCAAA
>CAYWBU010000214.1:0-3667 GCA_964456565.1 uncultured Bacteriovoracaceae bacterium
AACAAAAGATGGTATTTTTTTTCGCTTTCCTTTAGGGCATCCTCGGCCTTTTTACGATCCGTGATGTCGCGCGTGACCCCGTGGAACCCCACGGCCCGGCCCTCAGGATCTCTGATAATGGTGATGTTCACCTCCACCCAGATCCGGCTGCCGTCGGCCTTGAAATGCTCCATCTCCAGCCGGACCGAACGGTCACGGTCACAGCTCGGATCATCCTCCTTGGCCATTTCATCCGCATACAGCCTGATGATTTTTTCGACGGATTCCGGCGGCAGCTTGTCCTCCAGCCTGCGATTAAGATGTTCTTCCGGCCCCTCGCCCAGCAGACCTTTGACCGCCGGACTGACATAGTTGGTATTCATGTTGATGTCCGTGGTCCAGATCATGTCCGAGGTGTTTTCCGCCAGCATCCGGTATTTTTTTTCACTTTCAATAAAATCCTGCCGGATCCGGTGCTGTTCGGTAATGTCCGACAGGATGCCGTTGATGCCCGTTACCCGTCCCTGATCAAACATGGTCCGCACCGAAAACCGCACATAACGAACTTCACCGGAACGATTAACCATCCGGGCCGTACTCCCCGGGATGTCGTTTCCCTCTCTGATTATACGGGCAAAGGCCTCCTGCACCTGTTCACGGTCTTCGGGGTGAATAAGCTCCACAAAACTGCGTCCCATGATCTCCTGCGGATCAATCCCAGCCAGCTCGCGGATCACCGGACTCACATACCGGCAGCGGCCTTTTTCATCCAACGCAAACATCACATCATTCAGGTTTTCAATCAGCGCACGAAAACGTTCCTCTGATTCACTGACAGCCTGTCGGGCCGTTTTTTCGGCGGTCACATCCGCCATGATTCCGCTGACAGCGGCCTGATCATCCCTTACCCAGGCGGCCCGGATGTAATGGTAGGAACCGTTTTTGTGCCGGATGCGGATATCATCCGGATTACGGGCCCGATTTTTCCTGACGATCACCGCGGCAAACTTTTCGGCGTCCTCATCAAAAACCAGTTCTGAAAAATGATGGCCCAGCAATTCGTCGGGACGATAACCGGTGACTTTTTCAATGGCCGGGCTGATATAGGTATAATGTCCGTTTTTATCGAGCGTGAAGGCCACTTCGCTCATGCTCTCCACAATGTTGCGGTAGTTATCTTCAGGGACTGCCACATCCAACTCCGTTACCCCGTGCATTTGTATGCGTTTCAGCGCTCAGCATTCATCTTCAATAGGTCTTGAGACATCCCGCGACTCTCTTAAAACTAATCGCTGCCGAAGAGGAATCAAGATCCGTATCCGACAAAAATAGCACGGCTGGACGTTGACAGAAGAAAAATCGCCGACTAATATCCTGATTTCGGGAGTAGCCTATGAAGACACTGATTGTTGAAGATGATATCACCAGCGCCAGACTGCTGCAGAAGCTGCTGGAGCCCTACGGCGACAGCAGGGTTGCCCAGGACGGCCTCCAGGCCGTCGCGGCCTTCACCGAGGCCCTGCAGGCCGGTACAAAATTTGACCTGATCTGCATGGACATCATGATGCCCGGCATGGACGGCATCACGGCCCTTACAAAAATCCGCGAACTGGAGCAAGACCTCGGTGAGGATGAACGCGTCAAGGTCATCATCACTTCGGCGGTCGACGACTCCAAGACCATGTCGGAATCTTTCTATCGTTGCGGTGCATCTTCCTACATTGTCAAACCGATCACCCCTGAAATTCTATTGGAAGATATGCAGAGATTGAAGCTTGTTTGAATTATATTCAAATTTTATCATCAGTTCATATTTAGTCTAACTGTTTGTTTTAACTGCTTTTATCCCAAAACATCCGGTGTCAGCGTTATAATTTTAACATAATAATACTTGCATCTCTGAATCAGATTCTGTATATAGGTTCTGCTATATAATATACATAGATGGTATGAATTACGGTCATACTATCCGATGTATAAAACGACCAAATTATTAAGGCATCTTAACCTTAATAAAATATACGTAAGGGGGAGATTTGATGGCTAATGTAAAGAGATTTGAAGCGGATGTAGTCATTGCCGGTGGCGGCCCTGGCGGCTGTGCTCTGGCCAATGACCTGTCCAAGAAAGGCAAAAAGGTAATCCTGCTCGAAAAGGGACGTGATGACAAGTTCCTGTACGGTACTCCTTTTGCTACACTACTAAACTGCGAACTGGCACCCCGTTTTCCGATGCCCGTACGCGGCACCATGCAGGGCGAAAACGTCATGGTCGGTAACGGCCTGGGCGGCGGCACCCTGTTCTATGCAGGATCGGCCTTCCTGCCCGATCTGGACTATTGGAAAAAAGTAGGCGTCGACATTGAACAGGACATCATTGACGAAACCGTCAAGGAAACCTGGGCAACCATGCCGCCGGAAGATTTTATCGGACCTGCAACCCGCAGAATTTCCGATGCCGCCAACGAGTTGGGCTATCCGTTTGAGAAGTGCATGCGCCACGTGGACTTTGAAAAATGTGAAAAGGGCTGCGTTGACTGTGTATTGGGCTGCAAGCTGGATGCCAAATGGAGCGGCAAGGTGCTGGCCCATGAGGCCCAGAAATATGGCGCCCAGGTCATGGTTAACACCAAGGTTGACCACATCATCATCGAAGACGGCGTAGCCGTCGGTGTAGCTGCCCGTTGCCGCGGCGAAGAGATTGAAGTTCGCGCTCCTCTGACCGTCTGCGCCTCCGGCGGCGTCGGCACCGTGGGAATCCTGAAAAACTCCGGCATCCACAAGGCCGGTAGCTGGTTTTCCGGCGACCCCACCACCTTCACCTTCGGTTTCCTGCCGGCCGGCCAGGAAGGTAATGCCCGCGAGCATTCCATGACCTACGGCTGGTATGACAAGCCCAATCATGTCATTTTCTGCGGCATGGCATCACCTCCCATTGCCTGGGAACTGATGTTCATCCAGGACGAGTGGCTCAAGGCCCTGCCCCATATCGCCAAGGGTAGAAGGGTTCTCAGTATCTTCGCCAAATGTTCCGATGACGGTGTCGGCCGCATCTTCATGAACGGCGACATCAGCAATACCTTCACCGAAAACGACTATGCCCGCCAGGAATATGGCCGCGCGGTCTGTAAGGAGATTCTGGTCAAGGCCGGTTGTGATCCCTATGAGATCCACACCACCGGTATTACCTTGGGTCATCCCAGCGGCACGGTGCGCGTCGGCGAATTACTGGGCAGCGACTTCCAGATGAAGGATGTCAAGAACCTCTACTGCTGCGATACCAGTGCGACCCCGGGCGCCCCTGGTCTGCCGCCGGCCCTCACCATCACGGCCATCGGCAAACAGATGGCCAGAAACCTCGTCAAAGAGGGCAAGGTCTAAGGCTCATCAAAGAGGGAAGCGTTCGCTTCCCTCTTTTTTTATTCATTCTTCTGCGTTTTAATCCCATGTTAAATTCTTAAACAGGACAGGTATGTCTTGATTAAATCTGACCGATATGTGGGCATAAAAAAGGGGACCTAAAAGCCCCCATTTTCAAGATCAATTTATAACCCTTCACGGCGTCTGCGCCAAGATTTCAGGGCCTTTAATCCTTGATACCCACTTTATAAAATGGAAGGCATGGCGCAAATGCGAGGGGGCTTGGTTAAGTATTGTGTCTTGGATTTTGCCGGAAAAGACAGGGCGGT
>CAYWBU010000215.1:0-2433 GCA_964456565.1 uncultured Bacteriovoracaceae bacterium
GGCCTGATCAACATCAATATTCCAGTACGGAACAATCAGATTGAAGGCCAACCGCTCCGGGACCTTATCCCCCATTTCCAGCAGCTGGACATTCCAGCGTTCAGCGGTCTGTTTGTAAATGAGGACACCCACCAGTGAGAGGCAGACTGCCAGGACAAGCAAGATCGAGCCCACCAGCTTTGTCTGCAGCGACATTGAATCAAACCTAAAGCTTCTTTTCATCGGTCTTCTCCATCTTTTGGCAAATTTGAATCAGTGCCTAGACTAAAAATAATCCGGCGGCATCCATAAGCAACTCAAGTTTCAACTTCCGCCACTTGACAATTCAACCGATCTTCAAATATAGATTCTACACATAGAAACACGGAGAGGATATGCACCAATTACGAGAGCTGGCTGAAATATTCTGCAAAATAGACGATGCTGCCGAGATGGAGCAATTGTTCGAGGAAATTTTCACTCCTCGGGAACGCGCCGACATAGTTCTGCGCTGGGCGCTCCTGAAAGATCTTTTCAGAGGCAAACCCCAGAGATCCATTGCCGCCGAGCTCGGCATCAGCCTCTGCAAAATCACCCGCGGCTCCCGCATAATCAAGGACAAAAAATCCGTAATCTATAAAATCTTGAACCAGACATATGGAGGATAACGCACCATGAGCAACGATCTAAAAGACATCAAGCTGCCCGACGAAAATGGCTATTTTGGTGAATATGGCGGCAGTTTCATCCCGCCCGAACTGCAGGAAATCATGGACCAGATCACGGTTGCCTATGAAAACATCAGGCAGGACCAGGATTTCATTGCCGAGCTGGACACCCTTTATCGCGACTATGTGGGGCGGCCCAGCCCGATCTTCGAGGCCCGGCGGCTGTCGGCCAAGCTCGGGGGCGCCCGCATATTCTTCAAACGCGAAGACCTCAATCATACCGGGGCCCATAAGATCAATCACTGCCTGGGCGAGGCCCTGCTGGCAAAAAAAATGGGCAAGACCACCATCATCGCCGAGACCGGTGCCGGACAGCACGGCGTGGCCCTGGCCACTGCGGCCGCCCTGGTGGGATTGAAGTGTGACATCTACATGGGCGAGGTTGACATCGTCAAAGAAAGGCCCAATGTCACCCGCATGAAAATCCTGGGCGCCCGGGTAATCCCGGTGGACCGCGGCACCAAGACCCTCAAGGATGCCGTTGACGCCGCCTTCGAGGCCTACCTGGCCGACCCCATCAATCAGCTGTATGCCATCGGTTCGGTTGTGGGACCCCATCCCTTCCCCATGATGGTCCGTGACTTCCAGTCCATTGTGGGCCGGGAGGCCCGTCAGCAGTTCCTTGAAAAGACCGGCAACCTGCCCGACAACCTGGTGGCCTGTGTGGGCGGCGGCTCCAATGCCATCGGCCTCTTCACGGCCTTCCTAAACGATGCGGCGGTGAGAATCTACGGAGTTGAACCCTCCGGACGCGGACTGACGGACGGCGAACACGCCGCAACCCTCACCCTGGGCAAGCCCGGCATCCTGCACGGCTTTAAATCCTATCTGCTGCAGGATGAAAACGGCGAACCGCTGCCGGTCTACTCGGCCGCCAGCGGCCTGGATTACCCCGGCGTCGGCCCCCAGCACAGCCTGCTCAAGGATCTCGGCCGGGTTGAATACACCACCATCAATGACAAAGAGGCCATTGACGCCTTCTTCGAACTTTCAAGGGTCGAAGGCATCATCCCGGCCATCGAAAGCTCGCATGCGGCCGCCTACGCCATCAAGCTGGCTTCCCAGCTTGCATCCGACCAGACCATCCTGGTGAATCTCTCGGGCCGCGGGGATAAGGATATCGATTATGTAGTCGAAACCTACGGTAAGGATTACGGCATCTGAACATCGGGAGGGGCTTAAGCCCCTCCTTTCAATAATGCGGCGGCAGGGGTTCTTCCATGCGATCGGCCGTACTCATTTCCCCGGCATCCTTTTCGCGTTTGAGCAGCATCTCGACCTTTTCCTCCAGCAGATCGATCTGCCGCTGCTGCCGCAGGATCACATCATTGAGATCCTGAATCGTATCTTCATGAAAGGCCGCCATTGTCTCCAGCCTGGTCAGGCGTTCATCATCCATATATTTCTCCGTAACTAATAAATTGCTGTTCGAGTTAATTAGATTCAGTCCCTATAGTTCTGTAAAAACCTAAAGGCAAGCCAAGAGCATCTCCGAAAAGAGTAAATGCTGAGTAAACTCAAGGAGGTGCAAATGGCCCGCAAGAATGATGATAGGAGGATGTTGGAGATTTGGCAAGAGGCAACTGGCCGAGGGGAAGATGGGCTGAAGATATTGCTGGAAGGTGTCCTTCAACGAGTGCTTGAGGAGGAGCTTACAGCCTTTCTGGGGGCAGATCCGCATGAGCGGACTTCAAATCGTAATGGTTACCGTAATGGCTACAAGCCC
>CAYWBU010000215.1:2510-3658 GCA_964456565.1 uncultured Bacteriovoracaceae bacterium
AATTGATGGTGCCCAAGGATCGGGATGGACGTTTTCAGACTGAGTTGTTTGAGCGCTATCAGCGCAGTGAGAAGGCTTTGGTGCTCGGGGTAGTGCAGATGTATCTGCAAGGGGTATCCACCCGTAAGATTAAGAAAATAACCGAAGACCTTTGCGGTCTGGATATATCCCGGACACAAGTATCCAACCTGACAAAAGGTCTGGATGAGGATTTGAACAAGTGGCGGGAAAGGGATCTTTGTGAGAAGTCCTATCCCTACCTGATGGTTGATGCCCGCTATGAAAAGGTACGGATCAACGGGCAGGTATTGAGCCAGGGAGTGTTTCTGGTAGTGGGCATTCGAGATGACGGCTATCGGGAGATTCTTGGAACCTGGGTGTGCGAGAGCGAGAATGAGGCAAGCTGGTCTGATGCATTCAAGGATTTGAAATCCCGTGGACTGAATGGTGTCAGGTATGTGGTCAGTGATGACCATGCCGGACTGCGCAAGGCCATCGACAGGCAATTCCAGGGTTGCATGTGGCAGAGGTGTTCCGTGCATTTTGTGCGCAATATTTTGAACCAGGTGTCTTGCCGTGACAGAGGTTTTATCATGCAGCGAATCAAGCAGATAACCGAAGCTCCCGATGCGGATGCCGCCCGCAAGCGCATCAACGAAGTGGTGGAAGAACTGGAGGAACGTTATCCCAAGGTTTGCAGATTGCTTGAGGATCATGGCGAAGAGATCCTGAATGTCTACCAGCTGCCGCAATCACACCGGCGCAAATTGCGTTCAACCAATATGCTTGAGCGTTATAACCAAGAGCTTAAAAGACGCACCAGAGTTATCAGAATTTTTCCCAACCGAGAATCTTGTCTGCGACTGGTAACGGCGCTTGCTCTGGAAACATCAGAGGACTGGATGGGCCGCCGATACCTCACCTTCGAAGGTGAGGTATCGCTGACGGATAAGGATGGCAGGAAAGCTGCCTAAACCATGGCTTCGGAGATGCTGGGATATTTTACAGAACTTATGTGACTTGACTCAGAAATGTATGATGGTATACTTTTGGATACCTTGTTTTTTTGATTAATTAATGTCTATAGGGATTGTTGTTTGATTCCGATTTTCCCGAAATACGGTTTTGTGATCGAGGGATGCTATGGA
>CAYWBU010000216.1:0-3638 GCA_964456565.1 uncultured Bacteriovoracaceae bacterium
AATCGTACCAATATTTACATGCGGTTTGGTCCTCTCGAACGTCTCCTTTGCCATCTTATTCTCCTTGTCTCGATTCTTTTATTCCTGCGGCCACACTGGAGGGTACCGGCTCATAATGCGACACCTGCATGGTGTAAGTTGCCCGGCCCTGTGACTGGGACCGGATGCTGGTGGCATAACCGAACATTTCGGCAAGCGGTACCTGAGCGGCAATAATTTTCACATCGGAACGGGTGTCCATTCCCAGAACTTTTCCGCGTCGTGACGATATATCGGAAATGATATCTCCGACATACTCTTCGGGGCTGACAGCCTCGACATCCATGAGCGGTTCAAGCAGGATCGGGGTTGCCTTGCGCAGGGCATTTTTCATGGCCATGGATCCCGCAATCTTGAAGGACATTTCCGAAGAGTCCACCGCATGGAAAGATCCGGCAAAGAGCGTCACCCGCACATCCTGCACCGGATAGCCGGCGAAAGGACCGGCCTCCATGGCTTCCTTGCAGCCCTTTTCAACCGCCGGGATATATTCCCGCGGAATAGCACCACCAACGATCTTGTTAACAAACTCAAAGCCCACACCCTCGGCCGGCTCGACCTTGATGACCACATGGGCAAACTGACCGTGTCCACCGGACTGTTTGGCATATTTGAGATTTTCTTCCGTTTCCTTGGTGATGGATTCGGTATAGGCGACCTGGGGCTTACCCACATTGGCCTCAACCTTGAACTCGCGCCGCAGACGGTCAACCAGGACTTCCAGATGCAACTCACCCATGCCGGCGATAATGGTGTCACCGGTATCATGGTCGGTCCAGACCTTGAAGGACGGATCCTCCATGGCGAGGCGCTGCAGTGCCAGACCCAGCTTCTCCTGGTCAGCCTTACTCTTGGGCTCAATGGCGATCTGGATAACCGGCTCCGGGAAATCCATGGATTCCAGGATCACCGGATCATCGCCATCACACAGGGTCTGACCGGTAATGGTATTCTTGAGTCCGATTACGGCGGCGATATCACCGGCGCAGAGGCCTTTGACCTCTTCACGCTTGGCGGCATGCATCCGCACCAGACGACCGATGCGTTCTTTCTTGCCGGTTCCGCTGTTGTAGACCGTGGTACCAGCCTCCATCGCACCCGAGTATACCCGGATGAAGGTCAGCTGCCCGACATAGGGATCATTCATGATCTTAAAGGCCAGCGCCGAGAACGGGGCTTCATCGGAGGGCTCCCTTTTGGCCGGCTCGCCTTTTCCATCGGTTCCCTCAACTGCACCGATATCAACCGGCGAAGGCAGGAAATCAACAATGGCGTCCAGCAGCGGCTGAACACCCTTATTCTTAAAGGCGGTACCGCAGAGCACCGGGGTCAGAGCCATGCCCAGACAGCCGGCTCTCAGGGCCTTTACAATCTTATCATTTTCGACTTCCTCACCCTCGAGGAAGGACATCATGATCTCTTCATCGATATCGGCACAGGCCTCAACCAGCTTCTCACGGTATTCGGCGGCCTGGTCGGCCAGCTCGGCCGGGATATCCTTGACCTCAAAATTGGAGCCATGCGAGGTTTCGTCATACACGATGGCCTTCATCTGCAGCAGGTCAATCACACCTTCAAAGGTATCCTCGCTGCCGATCGGAATCTGCAGCGGCACCGGATTGGCACTCAGCTTATCCTTCATGTCCTCAACGACATTGAAGAAGTTCGCGCCCACCCGGTCCATCTTATTAACAAAGGCCAGGGTCGGAACCTTGTAGCGCTGGGCCTGACGCCAGACTGTCTCGGACTGGGGCTGAACCCCGCCGACCGCACAGAAGACGCCGACCGTACCATCCAGAACACGCAGACTGCGTTCAACCTCAATCGTGAAGTCAACGTGTCCGGGAGTATCAATAATATTGATCTGGTGTTCACGCCAGGAACATGTGGTGGCAGCCGAGGTGATGGTAATACCGCGTTCCTGCTCCTGTTCCATCCAGTCCATGGTGGCCTCGCCATCATGAACCTCACCGATCTTATAGCTGATTCCCGTATAGTACAGAATTCTCTCGGTTGTGGTGGTCTTGCCCGCATCAATGTGGGCCATGATGCCAATGTTTCTGTATTTATTTAATGGTGTTACTCGCTTCAATTTTCCGTCCTGCCTTATAATTACCAGCGATAATGCGCAAAGGCCTTATTGGCCTCAGCCATCTTATGGGTATCTTCTTTCTTTTTAACCGCAGTGCCCCGGTTGTTGTAGGCATCCAGAAGCTCGAGGGCCAGCCGCTCACTCATGGTCTTCTCCGAACGGTTGCGGGCCGCAGTGACAATCCAGCGCCGCGCCAGCATGTCACGCCGGTCAGCCCGCACTTCCTGGGGAACCTGATAGGTTGCACCACCGATTCTCCGGGAGCGCACCTCAACCACCGGCTTAACATTCTCAAAGGCCTTGAAAAAAACCTCGACCGGATTTTCCTTGGTCTTTTCACCGAGAATATCAAGGGTGCCGTAAACAATATTTTCAGCAACAGATTTCTTACCGTCCCACATTATGCAGTTTACAAACCTGCTGATATTCTTGTCTCCAAATTTCGGATCAGGAGCCACATCCCTCTTAAGACTTCCTCTTTTCTTTCTTGGCATACTAAACCCCTATTTTGGTCTCTTGGTGCCGTACTTGGACCTGCCCTGGCGGCGGGAAGCCACCCCTTCAGTATCCATGACACCGCGAATTATATGATATCTCACACCAGGAAGGTCCTTTACACGCCCGCCTCTTATAAGCACAACGGAGTGTTCCTGCAGATTATGGCCTTCCCCCGGGATATAGGAAGTTACCTCATATCCGTTGGTCAGCCTTACCCTGGCTACTTTTCTAAGCGCAGAATTCGGCTTCTTAGGCGTGGTTGTATAGACCCTGACGCACACGCCTCTGCGCTGCGGACAGGATTCCAGAGCCCGGTTCTTCTTCTGCTTCTTAACTGTCTTTCTACCGTTTCTTACCAACTGATTTAGCGTAGGCATATACCAAATCCCTTCTTGTGAATTCATCAATTAAAACTGCGCCCATTCTTAATGGACGCAGTCTTCTAACAATGGAATCTAATCCTGTCAAGACTTTTCTAAAACAGGTCTTCTCCCAACTCCTCGTCCGCATCAACAGCGATATCCACCTTGCCGTAAACCGGGAAACCGGTACCTGCCGGAATCAGCCGTCCCATGAGAACATTTTCCTTGAGACCGGCCAGATGGTCGATCTTACCTTCCACACTGGCCTCGGTCAGAACCCGGGTGGTTTCCTGGAAAGATGCCGCTGAAAGGAAACTCTCGGTATTCAAACTGGCCTTGGTGATTCCCAGCAGCACAGGCTCGGCAATGGCCGGACGTCCGCCGCCCGAGATCACGTTCTCGTTTTCCTCGGTAAAGAGGATCCGATCAACCGACTCGCCTTCAATATAGCTGGTATCGCCGGCATCCTTGATATTGATGCGCCGCAGCATCTGCCGTACAATAACTTCAATATGCTTGTCATTGATCCGGACACCCTGGAGGCGATAGACCTCCTGGATCTCGTTCACGATATGCGTGGCAAGTTCCTTCTCACCGCGGATCTTGAGAATATCGGGCGGATCAACCGCGCCGTCCATCAACGGCTC
>CAYWBU010000217.1:0-2707 GCA_964456565.1 uncultured Bacteriovoracaceae bacterium
ACAGCTGGCACGTTCCCAAAAAATGGAGGCCTTGGGACTACTGGCCGGCGGCGTGGCCCATGATCTCAATAATGTACTCTCAGGCACGGTCAGCTATCCCGACCTGTTGCTGGCGGAACTGCCGCCCGACAGCAACATCCGCAAGCCCATCAAGACCATCCAGAAATCCGGGCAGAAGGCCGCCGATATCGTGCAGGACCTCCTGACCCTGGCCCGCCGCGGAGTAACCAACACCCAGGTCCTCAACCTGAATCCCCTCATAGAGGATTATATCTCTTCCCCCGAATGCGAAAAACTCAGAGATTATCATCCGCGGGTATCCATTGAGACCGTCTACGGCGAGGACCTTATGAATATCAGGGGCTCGGCGGTCCACCTGCGCAAGACCATCATGAACCTGGTTTCCAATGCCGCCGAGGCCCAGCCCGACGGCGGCCGGATCCTGATCACAACCGCCAACCGCTACATTGACAGTCCCATCAACGGCTATGTAACCGTGAACGAAGGCGACTATGCCGTCATCAGGGTGGAAGACGAAGGCACGGGAATCGCCAACGACGATATCACCCGGATATTTGAGCCGTTTTACACCAAAAAAGTCATGGGCCGCAGCGGCACCGGCCTCGGCATGGCCGTGGTCTGGGGAACCGTTCAGGATCATGACGGCTACATCCAGGTCAACAGCCGGCCGGGCAAGGGCACTGTCTTTGAAATCTTTCTGCCCGTCACGCGCGAACTACTGCCCGAACAGGGCCCGACGCTGCCGATTGAAAGCTACTGCGGCGAAAATGAATTCATCCTGATCGTGGACGATGTGCTGGAGCAGCGTGAAATCGCATCCCAGATGCTCACAAAACTGGGATATCGGGTCGCGGCCGTGGCCAGTGGCGAGGAGGCTGTGACCTATCTGAAAGACAATCCGGTGGACCTGCTGCTGCTGGACATGATCATGGACCCCGGCATTGACGGCCTGGAAACCTACCGTCAGATCTCCAGGATCAGGCCCGGTCAGAAGGCCGTGATCGCCAGCGGTTACGCCGAGAATGAAAGAGTCAGACAGGCCCAGCTGCTGGGCGCCGGCCAGTACCTGAAAAAGCCCTACACCCTTGAAAAGATCGGGCTGGCCCTCAAGGCCGAGCTGGCTACCCGCCGCAACAAAACTGCATAAAAAAAGACGGCCCTAGCGGCCGCCTTTTTCCGTCCTCAGTTTCAGCCAAGCATGTCCGCGGCGACATTCTTGAAATATTCCCAGTTGAGGGCAATATGCGCCACCGCAAAAACCGCAAACAGCAGGCCGGAGGCATAGTGCAGTTTCCCGAGAAAGGGAGCGGCATTGCCGGCCTTACGGGCCTTTCCAAGTTTCCTGGCCGTAAACAGCAGTACAAAAAACAGATTTCCCAGGTTGGAATTGACGATTGTTAAAGGCTTCAAATTCATAGTCTTACCTCCATTTCATTTAAAAATTTTTTCGATACTAACCCAAAGCAGCCAGAGCAGACAAGCTTTATTGTCCCAGTCTGCCGGAGGAATTTTTACGGAACCCCGCCAGAACCCACCACAGGCCCCAGCCGGCGGCAACCGGCCCGGCTCCCGCCGCCACAAAAACCGCCAGGTGGG
Source organism: uncultured Bacteriovoracaceae bacterium (assembly GCA_964456565.1). Classification (GTDB taxonomy): domain Bacteria; phylum Desulfobacterota; class Desulfomonilia; order UBA1062; family UBA1062; genus CAYWBU01. The sequence goes on from CAYWBU010000217.1 coordinate 1,618, forward strand.
CATCCCATGGCCTTAACCAAAGAGCAGCAGCCGTCAGCCAGAAGAGCGAGATCAAAATACCGAGCCGCAGCATGCCGTTCATCTTTTTCAGCGGGGGAGTTTTCTTTTTGCGGTCAGCCGGGCGGTTGCCCGGAATCGAACGCGGCAGGAAGAGCAGCAAAAAAATGACTCCCAGTATGACCAGAATTTCCTGAATGCCTGACACGATATCCCTCCTGAGCCTGCTATATAACATCTTAAATTATGTGCAAAGAAAAAATCAAAGCACCCAGCGATGTTTCTATTGACAGAATCATCGGATGCTGTTTCTATGCATAGTATTCTGTTTCTATATACAGAAACGTTATATTTAAAGGAGGTTATATGCAGACCAAGATATTGCTCACCGAAGATGAAATGCCGCGCCAGTGGTACAACCTGGCCGCCGACCTGCCCACCCCCATGCAGCCGCCGCTGGGTCCGGACGGCAACCCTATTTCACCGGACGATCTGGCTGCGGTTTTTCCCATGAACCTGATCGAGCAGGAGGTCTCGCCGCAACGCTGGATCGACATCCCCGAGGAAATCCTGGAGATCCTCTTCCGCTGGCGCCCTGCGCCGCTGCGGCGGGCCCATTTTCTGGAAAAGGCCCTGGATACCCCGGCCCGCATCTACTACAAGGACGAAAGCGTTTCACCCGCCGGCAGCCATAAACCCAATACTGCCGTGGCCCAGGCCTGGTACAACAAGCAATTCGGCATCAAGAAGCTCACCACCGAAACCGGCGCCGGCCAGTGGGGCAGCGCCCTTTCCTTTGCCTGCGCCCTGCTGGGACTGGAATGCAAGATCTACATGGTACGCATCAGTTTTGACCAGAAGCCGTTTCGCAAGACCATGATGCGGGTCTGGGGCGGCACCTGCGTAGCCAGCCCCAGCCCCTACACCCAGGCTGGCCGCGACATCCTGGCCAAGGATCCCGACACTCCCGGCAGTCTGGGGATTGCCATCAGCGAGGCCATCGAGGAGGCCGTCAGCGATCCCAGCGGCCAGACCCGCTATGCCCTGGGCAGCGTCCTCAACCACGTCATGCTGCACCAGACCATTATCGGGC
>CAYWBU010000217.1:2717-3624 GCA_964456565.1 uncultured Bacteriovoracaceae bacterium
GCCAAGATCCAGCTCAAAAAGGCCGGTGAAGACCAGGTTGATACGGTTATTGGCTGCGCCGGCGGCGGCAGCAACTTTGCCGGGCTGGCCTTTCCCTTTGCCGCCGACAAGATCAACGGCGCCCAGATCGAGATCATCCCGGTTGAACCGACCTCTTGCCCCACCCTGACCCGGGCACCCTTCACCTATGACTTCGGCGACGTCGCACAGATGACCCCCATGCTGCCCATGCATTCCCTGGGGCATGAATTTGTCTCGCCGCCGATCCATGCCGGCGGCCTGCGCTATCACGGCATGGCCCCGCTGGTGAGCCAAGCCGTGGTGGAGGGACTCATGACCCCCAGATCCGTCAACCAGACCGACTGTTATGAAAGCGCACTGCTGTGGGCCCGGACCGAAGGGCACATTATTGCCCCGGAGACCTCGCATGCCGTGGCCGCCGTCATCCAGGAGGCCCGCAAGGCCAAGGAGGAAGGCCGTGAAAAGGTGATCGTCTTCGGCCTCAGCGGCCACGGCCTGATGGATCTGGCCGGTTATGAGAGCTACATGGACGGCAAGCTGGCCGATTATCCGCTGCCCGAAAGCGAGTTGCAGGCCTCGCTGCAGTCCATCGCCGGACTGCCAAAGGCCGCCGCCAACCGAAGCGGCCGGTGGTAGGAATGCCGCCGTCCCAAAAATTTGATGACCTTGAGATCAGGTGCCCCGCCCTGGGGCACCCGGTCCCCTTTCATTACTGCCGCAGAATCAAAGACGGCCTGCCCTGCCATAAGCTGGCCGACTGTTGGTTCCAGACCATCGACATCCGCACCTATATGATGGAAAACTATTCTCAGGACGAACGCGAACGATTTCTGGCTCCGCCCCAGCCCAAACTTTCGAGCATCATTGAAATCGCGCGCCGGGCAAA
>CAYWBU010000218.1:0-3586 GCA_964456565.1 uncultured Bacteriovoracaceae bacterium
AGCTGGCGGCCGTGGCTTCAACATCGTCTTCGATTGCCGGCTGCTGCTGGCTCTCGATGTTCTCCAATACTTCTCGCTTGAGATCCCGGTTATTGATCCGGAGCAGTTCTTCCTGATACTTGTCCGGGTCAATGTCCCTGAGCGCTTCGAGATAATCCCGTTCGCGCTTTTTGTCCTCTTCCGTAGGCTGACTTTCTTTGTACTTGGCCTCTACGGCCTTCAGCCTGCGTTTGAGTTCCCGGTTTTCATATGCGAGGCTTTCAATCTTGCGTTGCTTCACATACTCCGGGGTCTGGGAGGTCTTCGGCTTCAGGGCGGGGGTGCCCTCTGATTTCTCCCCGGTGTCTCCGCCTTCGGTGTCATCTGTGGCGGGCGTATCTTCCGTCTCCGCTTCTTCTGCGGGCTTGTCTTCGGGCTTCTTGCCCTCGTCTCCCTGGTCTTCTTCAGGGGGTACAGCCTCGCCGTCTTCTACGGCGCTGCCGTCTGCTACGATGTCCTCGGATGAACGCAGGTCGTAGTCTTCTTCTTCAACTGATACTTCCTGAAACTCAGACATATTGTCTCCTGTTGTTCTCGCCTGGTGGCGGTGTCTCCCTTGCGGGGTCCTCCGGGCATAAAAAAAGAGCCCTCCCGGAGGTTTAAGTTCCCCCGGAAAGGCCCTTGCGGGTGCTGCCCGGCTAATGCAACGCGCTTCCTAAAGAGAGGCGTTGCCCGCTTTATCGTTTATGACCAGAATCTAATCGGGTGCGCGGATCATACCTTTTCCCCTCGTTCCAGCTTTTCCAGCATGGCAACGGTATATTTCAGGCACCGGATCAGGCATCTGACCAGATCACGGTTGCTGATTGATCGCTTAGCTTCCATGGCTACCTTTCTTGACGGCCTTGTGCCACATGCGCCTGAAGGCGGAGAGGTTGCGGCTGTGAATCTTGTTTGCCAGCTCAACATCTTCCTTGCGGGCCGATACGGATTTGACTTCAAGGTAGGTGGTCGGCTTGTTGATGATGGCCTCCAGGGTAAAGATCTGGCCGCGCACAAAGTTCATGCGCTGTTCATTGTGGGGCGTGAAGTCCTGGCTCGTCACCAGAGCATTCAGGGTGTCAATGCAGACGTTGAGGTCGGCCCTCAAGTCTTCCTGGTAGGCCCTGAAATCCTCATTGTTGAGCAGATCACGCTTTGCCATTATTCGGCCTCGATCAGTTTACCGACAAGATCACGTTCCCGCAGGAGCACCTTTTCCTCTGCGCGGTTCTCGCCGCTGAGGTCCGTGCCGGCCAGCCGGGGAAAGATTACCCGGTCACCGACTGCCACATGCTCACAATCCGGACCCACGGCAACCACGGTGCCCTTATCCGGCAGCTTGGTATTACTCTCCGGAATATAAATCCCACCGGCCGTCTTATTTTCCCGTGAATCACGCAGGACAATCAGCTTGTCAAAAAACGGAAGTACATCTTCATTTGCCATTCTGCTCTTTCTCCTTTCGCTCTCTCTCTGCCTTGCATTTCAAATAGTGATCCCATCCGGACTCGAAGTCTTTCGAGTGGCATTTACGCCGCTGCCATGATCTCTGTTTTGTGACCATCGCCATATCAACAAACTCCTATCCTTGGTTTATTCCGGGCGAAAGGATAGCCTCTGCTAAGTCCTTCGCTTTGCCCTTCTGGACTGTGCGGATGCCGTCTTTCAGGTCATCCTCGGTTATCATTCCGGGATTCTGTTTCTTAATCTTCTCAGCCTCGGCCATGTCCATGATGTGCCGCTTCATCAGCGTATCATTAACCTGCTGCTGCATCTCGGCCACCTTGTTGCCCTGCTGCTGCTGCTGCATAACCTGTTGTACTGCCTCGACAATCTTCGGGTTCTGGGCGCAGGCCTGCAGGATAATCAGGAACTGTGGATTAATATATTTTTCGGGCTGTTTGACCTGGTAGGCCTCCAACAGCTCCTTGAACATCTCAACCTGATTGACATAGGGTAGACTGCTTGCCATCTGGAACAACTCGGCCTTCTCCATGCGCTCCAGCATCTCATTGGTGGCCGAGTCCGAGATCCGCATGGTAAAGATGTAGTCGCCCTGCAGCATGTCGATATTGGCCTGCTTAAATTCGCCGCTCACCCTGATCTCGGCATCAGTCGGCATGAACCAGCCATAGAGCTTGATGTCGTCAGCAATCAGGTCCTCCAGTTCATCCTTAACCGGCTTAGACTGGAAGTTGCGCTTTGCCTGAGATTCATTCAGGAGCATCTTCATCCCGGCTGCGGTGCCGGCGCCCTGCCCCATGGCCGTATCCTGAACGCCGTCCGAGTAGCTGCTGACGCTCATGAGGCGTTCCACGAAGCCCATAATGAGATTGACAAACTCAATCATGACCTGGGCCTTGAGCTGGTGATTCACCTCTTTGATGGCTGTCGGGTCGCTGGCTTCCAGCATGGCACCCGGGTAAATGCTCTGATTTTCACGCAGACCGGCATTCGGCCCGGCGATAAAGTAGGGCATGATCTGAAGGGTTCCGGCGTCAATCATCTGGTTGACCGAGTCATTGACGGCCAGGTGGTGATGCTTGATCTTGTCATAGACCACAAAACCATAGGCCTTGTCCCGGTCGGGCATCAGCATGAAGCGCCGCAAGGGTTTGCGGTTATCCATGAAGGCCTCGCGCAGATACTGACGGCGGATGCAGGTCTTGGAGTTGACCGTGTAGGTCACGATCACCCAGTCAGGATCGTCGCCCTCTTCCAGTGCCACGCTCGGCATATAGAACTCGATGCAGGGGATCTCCTTATAAACCTGATCGGGCCTCACCGGTTTGGTGTCCATATCATAGGGCGTGTCATCGGTGCGGCTGGTTTCCTCGTCGGCAATCAGCTTCTCGGTGATGTTGATGTACGGGCCGCCGTTGGCTTCGCTGTCGCGCTCCAGCTCCTGATAGGTCGGCCGGATGCGGATAGCTGCCGGGCAGGTTTCCCAATCGGTGATGATGTCCGGAACAAAAACGTCCTCAAAGGGCAGGATCTCATTCTTGACCCGGAAGACGGTCACATCTTTATCAACCAGCTCGTCACGATATTCAGCGCGGGGCGAAAGGCCCATAATTAACATCTGCCGGATCCTAAGTTCATCGTTGGGGTCGATCTTTTCCCCACTGATGGGGTCAACCAGAACTTCGCCGACCAGCCGGGTCTTGCGTTTAACCTCGTCCTCGATGTAGTGCGGCAACACGAAGACAGCCGGGTCGAGCAGAACATCCATAACCAGCCGAGGAACGAAACGGTCCCACTTGATATTTTCGGTCAGTGCCCACTCGGTAAATTCTTCAACATCCTTGACGCCCTGGGCATACTCGCTACTGACAGGCTCGGCCTGAATCACATCCTTGCCGCGGCCGGAGAACTGAGCGGCCAGCCGGGGGGCGATATCGTCAACCACAAGGGCGGTGACCATCATTGAATAGTTGGAGCAGCCTTCCCAAGGGAAGTTCTTGGTGTCGCGCACACCCTCATACTCCCTGCGGCTGTTCTTCATGCGCTCAAGGGATTCCTTGCGGTAGGTGCTTTCATTCTGGGTGTCAAAGAAATCGAAGCA
>CAYWBU010000219.1:0-3541 GCA_964456565.1 uncultured Bacteriovoracaceae bacterium
TGGCTGAGTGTCTCGCCGGCCGGTGACATTTCACTGGGACCGGACAGCTCTAACCCCATAACGGTTACGGCCGATCCGGCCGGGCTGGCGGCCGGTGTTTATGAGGCGACCCTCAGGTTTAAGGCCCTGAACGTGGCCCCGCTGCGGCTGCCGGTCAGGTTTACGGTGGCGGCCCAGGGTGAGTCGCAGATCGGCTGCGAAATCGAAACCCTCACGGTTGATCTGGCGACCGGTTGCGAACCGCAGCATCCGGCTGCAGGTGGCTGACGGCCTGGAGGCGGGCACCTACCAGACAACCGTCACCATCACTGCCGGCTCGCAGAGCTATGCAATTCCGGTCAGTGTGACCATCTCTGATGAAAATCTGCCGGAACTGCCGGACTGGTCGGGAGAGACCGGCTATACCTGGCAGGCCTGGCAGTTCAACTGTCTGGATACGGATCCGCTGAAGGCCGGATGGCAGATTCCGCCGTGCACCACGGAGGGCGACCGGCTTGCCAAGGGCAGCGCCACCGGAATCGACTATGATTTCAGCCCCGGTATTCAGGATAGCGATCCGGCCCTGGAACCCGATCTGGTGGAGGATGAGACCTGTCTGCCATTTATCAACAGTACAACACCCCTGCTGACAAGGGTGCTGCTGCATGACCTGGCCGGCTGGAGCCACATGCCCATGGCCGGCACCTGGGATCATCACGGGGTCTACGGCGGCATGGGCAATATGGCGGCGGTCTTTGAGATTCCCGTACCGGCCGGCAGCACTGAACTGGCCCTGCGGTTCACCTTTTTCTCATCCAACGTGACCGGAGCGGTGAGCGGGCAGGACTATGAGATCCGGATCGGGCGCAGCCTGACGGAAAACAGCGCTGCCGACGATCCGTCTCTGCGGGTGGCGGCGGCCGATGATGCCGACTTCCATCTGGTCCGGGAGGACGGCGGCCGGGTCAAAGATGCGGCCCACTGTGATGTCAAATACTGGCATACCGTCTGCCAGCACTGGGAGCTGGAAAACTGCCCGGACAGGGTCTATGCGGTTGTCCGGCTGATGACCGGCAGTACCGCCACCATGCTGGATGATTTCAGCGCCGTCAGCAGGAGCCTTGCGTCTGCAGCCGCGCCCGCGGTGGAAAGCACCTGGCCGGTTGCCGGCGCCAGCGGCGTGGGCGTGGCGGAAAACCTGAAGGTGGTCTTTTCGCGCAACATGGACAGTGCGTCCACCATGGCGGCCTTTGCGTTGGTGTGTCTGCCGGCCGAGACTGCCGTCAGTGGGTCTTGTAGCTTGAATGGACGGACCCTGAGATTTATCCCGGACAGTCCTCTGGAGTGGCAGAGCTCCTATCGCCTGCAACTTGACCGGAGTGCCTGCGACATCATGGGGCGGACGCTGGCGGAAGATTTTGAGGCGCAGTTTACCACCAAAGCCAATGGCGCGGTGGCGCCGGAATTTGAAGGCCTGCCGGAAGAGAATGCGATTGTCGCTACGGATGCACTCACCATCAGGGTGGGCGGCAGCGGGGTCGGGTATTACCGCTACCGTTTTACGGCCGTTCCCGGGATCACGCCCGAGGAACCCCGGTGGTCGGAGGCCCTGACCGGGCCCCTGGTCCTGGAAGGTCTGGCCGACGGATCATACAGCATCGAGATCCAGGTGGCCGATGAATCCGGGGCCTGGGTGGCGGGCACGACCGGCACTTCCTTTACGGTGGCCTGTCCGCCTGCGGTTATCAGTGCGCTGCCGTCAGTGCAGGCGCCGGCCGATACGACGGTCAGCATCAATTTCAGCGAACCCATGGATCAGGCCAGTGTTGAAGCGGCCTTTGAAATCCTGCCCGCGCTGAGCGGGACCTTCAGCTGGAGCGGCAACACCTTCAGGTTTGTGCCGGAGGGCGATCTGGATGTCGGTCAGTCCTACCGTGTGGTGCTGGCGGCAACCGCCCGGGACGTGGCCGGCAATGCCATGACCGCGGATTACAGCTTCGGTTTTGAGGTCTATGCCGGATCGGCAACCATTGTCTGTCCGGTTAAATATGACACCTATGTCCTGTGCGGCACCATGGGCGGCGGCAAGGGCTATCCGAACCTGGGGATCCTGAAGGCCGGCGACATGGTGGATATCCGGACCGTTATGAAGTTTGACCTGGCACCCCTGGCCGGGGTCGATCCGGGAGATATCCGCAACGCCGAGCTGTGTTACCATATGGCTGAGCGCACATCTGCGGCCGATGCCATGGACCTGGGCCCCATCAGCGCGGCCGGGACGGCCATGTACGGGTTTATCGGCATGCTGGCGGCTTCGCATATCTGGGATGAAAGCGTGCCGAATGCAATTGAGACCTATGCCGGCAGCGGACTGTGGGGCGGCAACATGCCGGCTATGATCGCCGGGGCGCCCACGGCCCTGGCCCGGCATGTGGCGGGCAAAAACACCGACGGCAGCGTGGATGTGACCGCGATTGTCAAGGCCTGGACCAGCGGCGAATATGTCAACAACGGCATTCAGCTCAAGGATCACAACGATAATGCCTATCTTAATTTCAGTACCTATATGGACAGCGGCTACGGCTGGTTCCTCGGTTCCCGGGAATCCGGACAGGGCGCGTGTCTCAAGGTGGAAGTGGGCGATGTCATCGGCATCAAGGATAAACCGTCCGGCATCACCGAGCTGACCGCGGGCCAGAGCCTGGCTGTTGCGGCCGATGCTCCGCTTGACTGGCAGGTCCTGGATCCTGGCGGTGCGGTGGTTGAAACGGCCGGTGGGGCCGCCTATACCTTCACGGCGCCGGCAGATGAGCGGGGCGTCTATACGATCAGGGCCGGTGAGGATAGAATGCCGGTCGCTGTCGGGGAGAACTGCTCGGCGCTGGAATTCTGCCCGGTCTTCTGTCCGCATGATCAGATTGTCGGAGATCTGTGCGCGGCCCTGCTGAGTGATATGGGGCGCAGCGGCAACAGCGGCCGTTTCAGCCTGAACGGACGCCTGGTGGGCGGGACCGGCAGGGAATATGGGGCCCGGGTGGCCGTGTTTGACCTGCAAACCTATGAAGGCGAACTGCTCCTTGACGATGAGGTCCTGCTGGCGTCAGTGGATGCCGCCCCCGGGGCCCGCTACGTGGTACTCTGTGACAGCGGGCGGTCCTCGTGGGACCGGGCCTCCAATATCTTTATGGTCAGTTTCTATGATGCAGCCGGTGGACAGATTGATGCCGAATGCCGGCTGAGCCTGCATTTCAATCCGGCTGTGATCCGTTCGGGGATGTTCGAGGACGGCAGCTGTACGGTCCTGAGGACTGCAAGCTTTGACGGCTTCTTCGCCACCCTGGATGCCTCAGGCAATGATCCGCGCCAGGCGGTCAGGACGCTGAATACGGTCGATTATGACAGCGCCACCTTGAGCTTTGATATAAGTTCCGGCGGGGCCTTCGGTCTGGCCCTGGGCGGCGGCAGCACGGTTATCTCGGCCGAGGAGGCGGCCCTGACCGAACTGATCAGCCAGGAATATCTGGAAGATATGGACGGCGGCTGCTTCATCAATACCGCGCGG
>CAYWBU010000220.1:0-1213 GCA_964456565.1 uncultured Bacteriovoracaceae bacterium
GCCAGTTGAGGCCCCTGATGGGCTCTTCCCAGATCTTGGCCGCCAGCGCACCCCACACCAAGACAATGCCGGCCGCCACCATCAGCCAGAAACCCAGGCGCATCCCCGAAAAAAGCTGCCAGAGCCGTTTCATCCCGACACTCCCGTGAATGCCCTGACAATGGCCTTAATCTGATGCAGCCCGCACAGATAGAACATGGGAATCACCGCGGCGACACAGACCCGGTTTCTGAGACGCCCCGGCACCCCGGCATAACCGGCATGCAGCAGGGCGGCCAGCAGGCACCACAGGCTTGCACTCGCCAGGTGGCGGTCACTCCACGAAAAGGCATAGGACCAGCCCAGATAGGCCCAGACCGCTCCGGCGATCTGGCACAGGGTAAAGACAACAAAGGCCCATAAAACCAGCGTCCCGTCATAGCGGTCCGGCTTTCCGCCGTGAAGATTGACTCCGGCCTGACAGGCAGCGGCAAAGACCAGTGCGGCGGTCAGGGCTTCGGTTGCAAAAAAAACCGCCGCCCAGGCAGATGTCAGTTTGACTGTGGGCTCCACGGATTCGACCGGGGCCACCAGCAACAAGAAGGCATAGGCCATCAGCCCGCCCGCGGCCGGACGGCCGGCAGCTTTCTGACGCAGTCCCAGCACCAGGAGCCCCCAGAAGAACGGCAGCATGAAATCCTCAAAAAATATCAGCGAGACAAAATATCCGTCCGCGGTCCATCCGCGCAGCAGCAACGCCGCCAGATTAAGCATCACGGCACTTGCCAACAGCAGCCGGCCGGTCTGTCGGCGCAGATAAAAAAAAGCCCCCAGCAGATAAAAAAAAGCGGAAAATCTGATAGTCCAGCTGACAATCTCTCCTTGCATAGCGCGCATTAACTATCAGTATTTTATGTATCATTCAACATATTTATACCTTGATTTGCCGGCTTTTGGCGCAATTTTACTTGCAAGCCCGAACCCAAATAAGCTAGAGCCTTAAGATGTCCGGGGAGGTTTTAATGTATTTTACAGACATCAGGAGAAGCAGCCGCATCATATCTATCCTGCTGCTGGCGGGACTGCTGCTGGGCGGATGTGATTATTACGTCAACGAACTCTGCAAGGATGCCTCCGACAAAAACAACGAAGACCTTTTTTCCTATCTGCTCTTTTCCGGAGCCCCGTGTGTCACCGTCTCCCAGCTGGCGGCCGACTATGCCGCGGACCAGAC
>CAYWBU010000220.1:1223-3515 GCA_964456565.1 uncultured Bacteriovoracaceae bacterium
AATATATAATCGTGCTGGGGGTCGTTTTCGATATCGACAATGAAAATGAGGTCACCGATTATCTTCTGGGAGACTACAGCTGGCTCGGTGGTGTTGAAAAGGAGCTGACCGTTGTGGAAGGCAATGCAGCCTGCATCTGCCGCTTTGACAACTATATCACCATCCTTGACACCATCGAAGACGGCGACATCGTGGCGGTTGCCGGCCTCTGCCTGAGGGACCCGGCCCTGCCGGCCCCAGTCCCCTTTCTGGACCGCTGCGAATATATCGACCGCTACTGATTCTGCCTGAGATACTCCAGGGCCGCTTCCCGGCTTGCAACCAGGCCCGCGGCCCGCGCTTCGGCCACCGCTGCAAGCATCTGCCCCACGGCCGGACCGGGGTCCACGCCCAGGGATTTCGTGATCACATGCCCGTCCAGCAACGGATGCGCCATCTGCTCCCGATAGGTTGTCTTGTAATACTGCCAGACCGCACGGGCCGCCTCCGCCATACATTCCCGTGATCCCGGGCTGCCGGCCTGTTTGCCGGTGGCATCGGCATCGGTAATGGCCTGCAGCAGGATTTCCGGGACAAATTCCCGGCATTCACGCAACAGGCAGTGCATCCGGCGGTTGTCCAGTTCCCCGCACTGCAAGACCACCTCCAGCAGCCGCATATGGTTATGCACAACCCCCACGGTCACCTTAGTGGCCCTGTTGGAAAATTTGAATCTGCGGCAGATCTTTTCCGCCAGCCGGGCTCCCGCAGCCGCATGGCCCCAGAAATGGACCGTGCCGTCACCGGTCTCGCGTCTTGCAAGCGGTTTGCCCACATCATGCAGAAATGCGCTGAACTTTAAAATCCCGGCCCGCGTGATGCCGCTTTCCAGCTCCTCATCAAAATAGTCCCCGATCCCGGGCAGATATCTTTCGGCACCCGGAATCAGTTCATCCATACCCCGGGCCGCAATTACGGCATGATGAATCAGCGGCCAACGGTGATGATGGCCCTGATCCATATCTTCATATTCCGGGAACAGCTCTTCCAGCAGGCCATGTTCATCCATCAGCGCAAACAGGTTGGCCCCGCCTTCCATGCTGAGCGCCACCATCATTTCCTGTTTGAGCCGTTCCGCGGCCACCCCGGGCAGCAGCCCGGCATGCCGCCGCACAAGCCCTGCCGTCGCCGGATGCAGATCAAAGCCGGGTATCAGAGCAAAACGCAGGCAGCGCAGAATCCGCAGGGGATCGTCGGTCAGATTTTTTTCGCTGACAGCCCGCACCACACCGTCCATGATGTCACCGATGCCGTCCAGCGGATCAATGATCTCGCCGCTGCTGATATCAAGGGCCACGGCATTTATTGTTATATCACGCAGCAAAAGATCGCCGGCAATCGTCGCGGTGCGGCCGGCGGCAAGGTCAAAATGCACCGGCAGGTCTCTGGCCGCCACTCTGGCCACCTGGCGTTCACGGTCCAGCCAGAAGGCATGGGCCCCAAGCCTTGCGGCCAGTTCCGCGGATCTCTCCCAGACATCATCAAAGGTGACCAGATCATAATCGGCGGATTTTATTCCCAGCAGCATGTCGCGCAGACAGCCGCCCACGAGATAGGTCTCGCGGTCAAACAGGTCAAGGATCTCCCGCAAAAAAGAATTATTTGAAACGGTATTCCACAGATCTGGCATGGGCCTCCAGTTCTTCGGACCTGGCGATCCTGGCGGCATACGGCCCCAGCTTTGCAGCCGCTTCGGCCGAAAAACCGATGATCGAGGACCGCTTCTGGAAATCATAGACCCCCAGGGGCGAGTAAAACCTGGCCGTGGATCCGGTGGGCAGGGTGTGATTGGGGCCGGCCACATAGTCGCCCATGCCCTCGGGGGAATAATATCCCAGGAAAATCGCCCCGGCATTGCTGACCTTGTCCAGATGGTCGCGGGCATCCGCCAGCATCAGCTCCAGGTGTTCGGGGGCAACCCTCAAGGGATTTTTCGATCACCTCCCGGCGCGGAAGCCCGGCCACCTGGCGCTCCAGTTCGGCCAGCACCGCCTCGGCCAGATCGGCTTCCGCCGTAACCAGCAGGGCCGAGGCGTCCGTGTCATGTTCGGATTGGCTCATCAGGTCCATGGCGATCACCTTTGCATCGGCACCCCTGTCGGCCACCACCATGATCTCGGACGGCCCGGCAATGGCATCGATCCCGATCTGGCCCTGCAGCATTTTTTTGGCGGTGGCCACATAGATGTTGCCCGGCCCCACCACCTTGTCTACCTTTGGGACCGAAGCGGTCCCAAAGGCCAGGGCCGCCAC
>CAYWBU010000221.1:0-261 GCA_964456565.1 uncultured Bacteriovoracaceae bacterium
GAATTCCTGGAAAAGCCGCTGGGCCACAAGTCGCATGAACTGCTGCATACCCACTATGTCAAGCGCGGCAAGGGAGTGCTTTGAGGATTTCTTTGGGAGGCGATCTTATCTTCTAAATCGGTAGGGTTGGTCAAAGATGCCAATAGGGGCATCCTGCTTAAGGGGCGGGATGCCCCTTTGTTATGTTAATCAGTTATTTGTGCGAATTAAAAAATACATATAATTAAATATATATACATTATCAGTCTGTTAATAAAATAA
>CAYWBU010000221.1:271-3470 GCA_964456565.1 uncultured Bacteriovoracaceae bacterium
ATTTGCAGTAAGATCAGTTCCATTGACCAGTAGTCCAATGGGAATCAGAAACATATTTGCTATGCAGTGTTCAAAACCGATTGCAACAAATGCCATAATAGGAACCACACAGCATAACATTTTCGAGGCAATATGATATGTGATAACCATAAAGTAACACTAATACAAGATATGTGTTACTATGGCCTGTGGAGCTGTATGAAAGCGGGTTTACAGGCTGTAATCGTATGGCTTGTTTTTATCAGGAACCTTTTTTAGGGGGGATGGAATGATTAAGGATGCAGTTGGTTTTCAAAAGGGAGAAGCTCGGGGGATCATTGCGATTAATCCGGATCTGTGCAAGGGTTGCGACGGCTGTAAACGCCGCTGTCCCAACGATGCCGTTAATGGCAGCTTCGGGGCGGTTCACAGCATTGATACTGAACGCTGTCTCGGTTGCGGCCAGTGCCTGGTTCATTGCCCGTTCGGGGCTCCCTATGAGGTCGTGGATGCCGTGGATGATGTGATCGCAAAACTTGACGATCCGGAAATCGTGGTGGCCGGGATCATTGCTCCGGCGGTCCGGGTGGCCATTGGAGAGGAGTTCGGGTTTGCAACCGGGGAACTTGTCACCGGACAGCTTTATGGTGCCATGCATGCGGCGGGATTCAGGATTTTTGACAATAACTACACCGCCGACCTGACCATTATGGAGGAAGGCTCGGAACTGATTGAGAGGATCAGAAGCATATTGACAGGAGCCGAAGGCGAACATGCCAAACCGCTGCCGCAGTTCACCTCATGCTGTCCGGCCTGGGTCAGGTTTGTGGAGTTGAACTATCCGTCACTGCTTGCCAACCTGTCTTCGGCCAAATCGCCGATGCAAATGGCGGGGCCGGTGGCCAAGACCTATGGTGCGGCCCAGATCTGGAAGGTTCCGCCGCAGAAGGTATACACGGTCGGCATCATGCCCTGTACCGCCAAGGTCTTCGAGGCCACGCGCCCTGAATTCAACAGTGCCTGGCGTTATGCGGTCGAGAACGGTGAGGCCAGCGCCACGGAGCCCTATCCGGATGTGGATGCGGTTCTGACAACCAGGGATCTGGCCCGGCTGTTTAGGAAAAAAGGCATTGACCTCAGGAAGGTTCCCGGGGCGGCCGGAGACAGCAAACTGGCCGAATACAGCGGAGCCGGAACAATTTTCGGCAATACCGGCGGGGTCATGGAAGCGGCCCTGCGTACCGCCTATGCCGTTATGACCGGAACGGAACTGGAAAAACTGGAGTTTGAAGTGGTGCGCGGATTCAAGGGGGTCAAGAGTGCTTCAATTCCGATCCATGACAAGGAACTGGACAAGGAGATCGTCCTCAATGTTGCCGTAGTGCACGGCATCCGCGAAAATATCGCTCCGGTCCTGGATGAGGTCCTGGCCGGGCGGTCACCGTATCATTTCATTGAGGTCATGAATTGTCCGGGTGGTTGTGTCAATGGTGGCGGTCAGCCGATTCACCCGCATGGCTCGGGCTGGCTCGGCAACTCCCGGCCGATTTTTGCCTGGAAATAGCGTTGAATCGAGGAGCATAGAATGGAAGAGCAGAAAGATTATATGGAAAAAGGTGTCACCCGGCGGCAGTTTATCTCCATCAGCGGCGCCATGATGGCTTTGGCGGCGCTGCCGAGCGCCTGGGTCTGGACAAAGAGTAATGAACGTAATGATTATATCCGTGCCAGGGCCGCATCCCTTTACCTGGATGACCGTACATCCAAGGTGCGCGAGAGTCACCGCAATGAGGCTGTAATGGATTTCTATCGTGAATTTGCCGGCCAGCCGCTGAGTGAGCTTTCCGAAGAGCTGCTGCACACCCGCTACGTCGATCGCAGCCGGCTGGTGGGATAGGAGGTTGTCATGCAGGATAAAAAAAATATCCGGAAACATCCGCTGATCGTAAGGATTTTTCATTATATTCTGGTTTTCAGTTTTCTGCCGCTGGCGGCAACCGGGGTCATGCTGAGCCTGCAGCCTTTTGCTGATGCCACTATGGGCCTGATCATGCGTATTCATGTTATTGCCGGGCTCGTTCTGAGTGTCAATGTCCTGGCCTTTTTTGTCCTTGGCCATGATCGGGCGGTGCTTTTTACCTACCGGGCCATTCATTATAATAAGAATGATATGAAATGGATGGCCATTCTGGGGGGATATCCGCAGAAGTTTCTGCTACGCAAGGAAGTGGCGGTGCCGCCCATGGGCAAATATAATACCGGCCAGAAAATCTTTGGGCTGGCAATGATCGTGGGGGTCTTTACGATGATCCTGACAGGTTGGGTTCTGTGGGGTTATCTGCACACTGTACCGCATACCGTGCTGGCCCTGTTCGGAACGGTTCACCTGCTGGCTGGCTGGTTTTTGACCCTTTTTCTGCTGGTGCACATTGCCATGGGACTGATCTCGCTGGATGATTTTAAGGCCATGTTCGGTAACGGCAAGGTGTCATGTGCTACGGCTCAGAAACACAGCCCTTACTGGTTTGGTGCCCAGGCATGTGAAAAGGAGGAATAAGGGTGGTTGCCGTCGGATCACGAAAAAGATTGCATTGTGATCCTGTTGAGGTTAACCTCTTATAACAATAGATCCTGCGGGGGAGGGACAGCCTGACCTTAAGGGACACCGTTTTTACCTTTTAAAGGGTGTCTGTCTCCGCGCGGACACCCTTTTTTATTTGAAAGGAAAGACGGATGCAAAAGGAAACCCGGATCGGAACCGTGACGGTGATCATCTCCAACCGTGAACAGAATGCCCGCAACGTCAATGATATCATTTCAGGCTTCGGCGAGATGATTATCGGCCGCATGGGCCTGCCCTATGGCCCGCGCGCCATCCATATCATCGCCCTGATCGTCAACGGCACCACCGATGACATCGGGGCCCTGACCGGACGGCTGGGGGCGATCGAAGGGGTGGAAGTCAAATCGGCCCTGACCAGGAGTTAGAAAGAAAAATGGTCAGATCGCAGACCTTTGATAGGGCGCTCCAAAATGTCCTGGCCGGCAGCACAGATGCGGCGGATATTGTTGCGCTGCTGGCAGCCGAAGCGGACGAAGGTGCCCGGCTCTTTGCAGCGGCCGATGCGGTTAGGCACACCTATGTGGGGGATGCGATCTATCTGCGCGGCATCGTGGAGATTTCCAGCAACTGCCGGCGCAACTGCGGTTATTGCGGGCT
>CAYWBU010000222.1:0-212 GCA_964456565.1 uncultured Bacteriovoracaceae bacterium
AAACCACCCATTCAAAACCGTACACAATTGTACAAAACCACCTCAAAAACCCATTTTCAGGCGTGATAATGTTTAAGTTTTAAATATTATGCCGACGCTCGTCAATTCAGATCTACAGTTATTTGATCACCACAAAATCATTACATAAAAACTAGAGGGGAAACCAAGAGGCTCCCCCTCAATAATTATTCATCAATCTTTATACCGCGCCC
>CAYWBU010000222.1:222-812 GCA_964456565.1 uncultured Bacteriovoracaceae bacterium
CAACATATATATTTATACCGCCGTCGGTTTTTCGATAAGATCACCATTCAAAACCGTACACATTTCCACAAAATCATTACATAAAAACTAGAGAGGGAACCCCAAAAGCCCCCTCTCAATCATTTATCAATCTTTATACCGCGCCCCCTTATCCGCCGACAAACTCAACTCCGCATACCGCTTAAGCACCCCGGTCAACTCCTTCTCAGGCGCCACCCAGCCCTCTCTCCGCTTCGCCAGCTCCGCCTCATCCACCAGCAGATCCAGCTTGCGGTTCGGGATATCAATGGCGATCTTATCGCCCTCTTTCACAAAGGCGATCGGGCCGCCGGCGGCCGCTTCGGGTGAGACGTGGCCGATGGCCGCGCCGCGGGTGCCGCCGGAGAATCTTCCGTCGGTGATCAGGGCCACATCGGCACCTAAGCCCATGCCCACAATCGAAGATGTGGGGGTCAGCATCTCGCGCATGCCGGGGCCGCCCTTGGGGCCCTCATAGCGGATGACCACCACGTCGCCCTTATTGATCTTGCCGTCCAGGATGGCCTCGCTGGCCGCCTCCTCGGAATCGAAGACCCGGGCAATACCGGTCC
>CAYWBU010000222.1:822-3439 GCA_964456565.1 uncultured Bacteriovoracaceae bacterium
GCACGCCCGACTGTTTGACCACGGCGCCGTTGGGGGCCAGGGAGCCCTTGAGAATGGCGATGCCGCCCTCTTCATGATAGGGATTGGTGGCCGGACGGATGACCTCGGTGTCCAGCACCTTTACATCCTTGATGTTTTCGCCGAGGGTCCTGGCGGTGGCGGTCTTGACGTCCAGGTTCAGGACATTTAAGGGCTCGATGGTCTTGAGCACGGCCTGGATGCCGCCGGCGCGGTAGAGATCTTCAATATAGTCGGGACCCGCGGGCGACAGGTTGCAGAGGTGCGGCACCCGTTTGCTCATGCGGTCGAAATCGTCCAGTTCCAGGTTGACCCCGGCCTCATGGGCGATGGCCGGGACGTGCAGCACGGTGTTGGTGGAACAGCCCAGCGCCATGTCCACGGCAATGGCGTTTTCAAAGGCCTGGGGGGTGGCGATGTCGCGCGGTTTGATATCTTTTTCCAGCAGGTCCATGACCGGCATGCCGGCCTTCTTGGCCAGGCGGGTGCGCTCGGAATAGACCGCCGGCACGGTGCCGTTGCCGGGCAGGCCGAGCCCTAAGGCCTCGGTCAGGCAGTTCATGGAATTGGCCGTGAACATGCCGGCGCAGGACCCGCAGGTGGGACAGGCGCTGTCTTCCCACTCGGCCAGTTCGGCCTCCGTCATCTGGCCGATCTTGACCTGGCCCACGCCCTCGAAGACATTGATGAGGTCAAGTTTCTTGCCCTTGGAGTTGCCGGCCAGCATGGGTCCGCCGGAGATCACAATCGCCGGGATATTGAGCCGCAGGCAGGCCATGAGCATGCCGGGCACGATCTTGTCGCAGTTGGGGATGAAGATCATGGCGTCAAAGGCATGGCCCATGGCCACCAGTTCAATCATGTCGGCGATGATCTCCCGCGAGGGCAGGGAATAGCGCATGCCGGCATGGTTCATGGCGATGCCGTCGCAGACGCCCGGCACCCGGAACTCCATGGGCGTGTCGCCGGCCATGCGCACCCCGGCCTTGGCGGCCTCGCAGACCTTGTCGAGATGGATATGTCCGGGAATGATCTCATTGCCCGAATTCACAATGCCCACGAACGGCCGGGCGATCTCCTCGTCGGTAAAGCCGTTGGCCTTCAGCAGTGAGCGGTGCGGTGATTTTTCCAAACTTTTCTTACATCTGTCACTTCTCATGATATCCTCCATAAAATTGGATAAATGGCACTATTACACGGATGCCGCCCGCTGGCAAGTGGGCAGATCGGCCGTCCAAGCTAGCGCGGCAGCAGCCGGAAGGCCCGCCGCAGGACCAGGTCCATCAGCGGCCGGGGCACAACGCTGCCGGCCGTCACCAGCACCCGGGCCGAAAAGGGAATCACCTAACGGGAACGCCGCCGGCGGGTCTCGATGATCTCGGCCACCAGCCGGGCCACCTCCACCGGCTCGACATCCTGGAAAAAACCCAGGGGACTGTAGAGGCTGGTCTTCAGCCAGCGGTAGGCCGCGGCATAGATGGATCTCTCCTGATCGATGCCCTCCAGGCTCGTGACCGCATGATCCCGAAACCCGGTGTTCATCCGCCCCGGTTCCACCAGGATCACCCGGATGCCCAGCACGCCGAATTCCACCCGCATCACATCATTGAGGGCCCGCACCGCATTTTTGGCCGTGCTGTAGATGCCGGTCCAGGGTGAAGCGATCCGGCTCATGAGCGAACCGATATTGATGATCCTCGTGCTGCGATAGCGCATCTGCGGCAGGAAGGCCCGCGTCACATCCAGCAGGCCGAAGACATTGACCTCGAACTGACGCCGGACCTGTTCTTCGTCCAGGTCGGCCAGGAACCCGGCCTGACCGTAGCCGGCATTGTTGATCAGCACATCGATGCCGCTGCGGCCGGTCAGTTCATAGGCCCGCTCGGCCACGGCCGGGATGCTGGCGCTGTCCGTGACATCCAGCTTCAGGGCATGCAGATGCCAGCCGCGCTCAACGGCACGGTGTTCCAGTTCCTTGAGCGCGATCTGGTTGCGCCCGGCGGCGATCACATGATAGCCGGCCGCTGCCAGATATTCGGCACAGGCCCGTCCCATGCCCGAGGTGGCGCCGGTAATAAAGACCCATTTCATTGGACACCCTCCTGCTCCGGCCCGCGCGGACCGGCTTTGCAATCCGTCTATTTCTGGCCGTAGCCCGCAAATTTCTCCAGGGCGCCTTCCATCTGGGCATCACTCAGGATCACGGGTTTGCCGATGGCGCGCGCCTGGCAGTAGATGCGGGCCACCAGCTCGATCTCCTCGGCCGCGGCAAAAGCCGTGGGCAGGTTGTTGCCCACCGTCACCAGGCCGTGATTGGCCAGCAGACAGGCATTGTAATCTCCGATGGTGTTCTTGACATTTTCGGCCAGTTCCGGGGTGCCGAAGGTGGCGTACGGTGCCAGGGGCACCTTCTTGCCCGCAAAGCCGATCAGGTAATGCACGGCCGGCAGTTCCTCGTTCAGGCAGGCGATGGTGGTGGCATAGACCGAATGGGTGTGCACCACGGCGTTCACATCCGGCCGCCTTTCATAGAGACCCAGATGGAACCCGATCTCGCTGGAAGGTTTGCGGTCGCCCTCCACGATCTGACCCGCCGGGT
>CAYWBU010000223.1:0-3420 GCA_964456565.1 uncultured Bacteriovoracaceae bacterium
CGTGTTGAACACCACCTCACCGTATACCTCGCCGCTGCCCGCAAATGCATGCCCGCGAAAGACACTCCCGTCCTCCAGGACCAGGCATGCAGGTAACTTGGATTTATCGAGGGTCAAGAATATGGCCTCCAAAATTTTTCACCCATGTTTAGTGCGGTGGGTCGCAAATGTCAACACAAGCTTTCAGTTCCAGGGCTAGTTGATTGTTTTATTTAAGATTTGATCGGATATTTTTTGCGGGACAGCAATTATGCTGCCCCGCTTTTACATTTTACAACAATGGCAGGTAACGATCGATCTCGAACTGACTGACATGGATGCGGAAAGCATCCCATTCCTTTTTCTTGTTCTCAATGAACTTGTTATAGATGTGGTCGCCCAGGGCTTCCCTGACAATGGCGCTGCCTTCAACCACATTCAGGGCCTCGAAGAGATTGCCGGGCAGCGAGGTGATTCCGGCCTTCATCCGGGCCTTTTCATCCATTTCATAGATATCCTCTTCAATGGGTCCGGGCAGTTCATACTGTTTTTCAATGCCTTCCATACCGGCGGCGATCTGTACCGCAAAGGCCAGGTAGGGATTACAGGCCGGATCGGGCGCCCTGAATTCCATGCGGGTGGCCTTCTCCTTGCCGGGCTTGTACATGGGAACCCGGACCATGGCCGAACGGTTGCGGCGGGCCCAGGAGACATAGACCGGGGCCTCGAAACCGGGCACCAGGCGTTTGTAGGAATTAACCCACTGGTTGGTCACCGCCACGATCTCGCGGGCATGGATCAGCATCCCGGCGATGTAGCAGCGGGCCGTCTTTGAAAGGTTGAATTCGTCGCTGCCGTCATAAAAGGCATTTTTGCCGTCCTTGAAGAGCGACTGGTGCACATGCATGCCGCTGCCGTTTTCACTGCCCAGCGGTTTGGGCATGAAGGTGGCATAGATTCCGTGCTGGCGTGCAATCTCCTTGACACAGGTGCGGTAGGTCATGACGATGTCGGCCATCTTGAGGGCCTCATCATATTTGAGGGCGATCTCGTGCTGTGACGGGGCCACCTCATGGTGGGAATATTCAACATTGATTCCCATCTCCTGCAGGGCAAAGATGGTTGCCCGCCGCAGGTCGGCGCCGCCGTCGATCGGCAGGCCGTCATAGTAGCCGGCATGGTCCAGGATCTGGGTATTACGGTCATCCGCGAAATAGAAATATTCCAGCTCAGGACCCATATTGCAGGTATAACCGCGCTCGGCAGCCTTTTTCAGAACTTTTTTCAGGGCGTTGCGCGGACAGCCGTCATAGGCGGTGCCGTCCGGGTTGAGGATATCACAGAACATGCGGGCCACCGGGCGATCTTCCGGGCGCCAGGGAATCAGCTGGAAGGTCGTGGGATCGGGCATGGCAATCATGTCGCTTTCCTCAATCCTGGCAAAACCCTCGATGGAAGAACCGTCAAAGCCCATGCCCTCTTCCAGCCCTTCCTCCAGGACCGCCGGGGTCAGATTGAAACTTTTGAGGTTCCCAAGCACATCCGTGAACCAGAACTGGATGAAACTGACATCATGTTCCTTTACAGCATCAAGAACATCCTGTTTGCTCTTGCAGTTCAACATACGGCACACACTCCTTGATGAATTATTTTTGGCTGCGCCTAAAATTTCGGCAACAGTTTGAAAGACCGGTTCATAACATCCTGAACAATACTGTCAAGCCATTTCACTCCGCCCTCAACGTCCGGACACTGCCGCACAAAGTCAAGGTAATCACCGCTGCGTTCGATCTGTTCCAGGAACACGGACATGGCCCGCGCATCACCATCGGTATCCGCGCCCAGCACCGATGCCAGCTCCGGCCAGGCCTCAGCCAGGGTCCGCTGGTAACCGATCACATCCGCCCGGAAGGCGGCCCTTTCCAGGATATCAGCCGAGGTCTCCATCAAAGCGGCCATGGCTCCCAGACGTTTGATCCGTTCAGCCATGGCCATCTCGATCCTGGCCGCGGCCCCCTCATACAATTCCGCCGGCATAAACAGCTGGCGCACAAAGGCATACCAGGCCCTGAGCGCATGCAGATTGGCGATATAGATTATATTGTTGCGCACCTTGCGGCGGATATCACGGTATATCCGGCCGTCAAAGGCTGAGCTTCTGGCCTCCGAAGCACCCGGCCCAACCATGGTATGCGGTTCCAGCACATCACCGCGCTGGATACTGCCGGCCGCGATCACCGTGCCGTAGGCTATCCGGGCGGGGCCCACCAGACCTCCCTGCCCGCCCAGGAATATCGGTCGCTGATCCAGCATGACGCCGCGGGGCACATCCCCGATCAGCGACGCGGTGGCCTTGTCCTGATTGGGGGTATAGTTGAAATGAATATAGGAGCTGCCCACCTCGCTGTGGTCGCTCCGGCTGGTGCCGCCGGCCATCAGACAGTCACAGAAATTAATCAGGCTGCCCAGGGTCACAAAGGGAAACAGAATCGTCTGCTTGAGGCCCACACTGTGGGCACAGGATGCCGCCTCCTCCAGCAGGCAGGCCTCCCGGACCTGCACCCCCGAACCCAGCTGCACCCCGTCCAGGAAAGTTGAATTCTTGGCATAGCCGCCCTTGATGCGAACCAGTTCCCCCAGCTGACAGTTATCAAGCGTGACCGGGGCCTCTTCGCCAAGCCGCGTACCGGCCCCGATCCAGGTCTTTTCGCCATAGATGCGGCAGCCCGGATAGATTTCACAGTCTGCGGCTATGCGCTGCGGATCAACCCCGCCGCCGATCTCGACGGTTTCGGGCCGCTGAATCCGCACCCCTTTCCGGATAAGCTCGTTCAAGATTTCAATCGGTTGGCTAGTCATATGACCACCTCCTCATGCGTCAGGCCAGGGCCTGCCGCACAACATCGACGATCTTTTCACAACTGCTCCGGGTAGCGGCGGCCGTGGGCCCCTCCACCATCACCCGGCACAGCTTCTGGGTCCCGGAATAACGCACCAGCACCCGGCCCTCCTCGCCCAGCTCTTCCTCAACTTCACGGATAACAGCCTGGATTTCAGGCACATCGTCCAGATCCGGCTTTGAATCAACCTCAACATTCATCAGGATCTGGGGATAGACCTTCATCTGATCGGCCAGCTCGGAAAGGGGCCGTTTTTCATGGAACATGGCACTCAGCAGCTGCAGCGCGGCATGGATGCCGTCACCGGTGGTATGCTGGTCGAGGAAGATGATATGTCCCGAATCCTCGCCGCCGACTACCGCATCATGGGCCCGCATCTGCTCCAGCACATAGCGGTCGCCCACATCGGCGGTAATGGTCCTGATGCCCATTGTTTTGAGCGCCAGAGCGAAACCCAGATTACTCATAACCGTCCCCACCACCAGACTTGAGCGATAAATGCGCGGACGATTATCTGCTGGAGATTCGTCTGGTTGATCTG
>CAYWBU010000224.1:0-3398 GCA_964456565.1 uncultured Bacteriovoracaceae bacterium
GAGGACGAGGACCATGCCGGCCTGATCATGGAATATTCGGCCAAGGCCCCCGCAGACGTGGTCAAAGCCCAGGTTGTCCGCATGGCAGAAGAGGGCATGGCAGGTATGCGCGGCAAAAAGCTCAAGGAAATCAAGAGCACCGTAATCGAACACGCCGTTGCCGAACACGGCTGTGCCTTTGCGGCCATCGCGCTCTGGGATTAACGCAATGTTCAAGGATGGCTGGTTCGTAGAAAACTTCAAAGGTCAGGTCGGCGGTCTGAGCTTCAAGGTGGACGATTTTCTGTTCGAGGAACAGAGCACTTACCAGAAGGTGACCGTGCTGTATAACTCATTTTTCGGCAATGTGATGCTGCTGGACGATCTCGTCATGCTGACCGAAAAGGATGAATTCTATTATCATGACATGCTGGTGCATGTGCCCATGGCTTATATCGCCAATCCGCAAGAGGTGCTGATCATCGGCGGCGGCGATGGCGGTTCCGTGCGCGAGGTGCTCAAATATCCGAGCGTCAACAAGGTCACCCTGTGCGAAATCGACCAGATGGTCATCGATGTGGCCCGTAAATATTTCCCGTCGGTGGCCTGCGCCCTTTCCGACGACCGGGTGGAGATCAACGTGGGTGACGGCATCGAATACATCAAGAATAAAAAAGAGGCCTTCGATTGCATCATGGTCGACTCGACCGACCCCATCGGCCCGGCCGAGGGGCTCTTCTCGCTGGATTTCTACCGCAATCTCAGGGAGGCCCTGCGCCCCGGCGGCGCCCTGAGCGCCCAGACCGAACCCCCGGCCTGGAGCCTTGATGACGTTGTCACCATCAACCGCAAAATCGGACAGGCCATGGGCAATGCCAGCCTCTATACCCTGCCGGAGCCCAGCTACCCCTCGGGGCTGTGGTCCTGCACCCTGTCCACCAAACCGCAATGCGCGGTGGATGATTTTGACCACGAACGCGCCGCAACCATCGCATCCCAGTGCAAGTACTACAATCCGGAGATTCACAAGGCCTCCTTTATCCTGCCTAATTTCATAAGGGAGGCCCTGCAATGAGCTTTATCGGTGCCAAGCCAGCGGGTCATCTCTGCATCTTCGGGGCACCGTTCGACGCCACCACCAGTTTCCGCCCCGGAGCCCGCTTCGGTCCGGAAGCCATCCGAAGTGCATCTTACGGGATCGAAACCTTCTCACCGCTGCTGAATCTTGATCTGGAGAATACGGATTTCATGGACGATGGCGATCTCGAACTGCCGTTCGGCAATCCTGAACCGGCCCTTGACCTGATCATGAGCAGGACGGCAGCCATCCTCAGTGAAGGTCGACTACCCATCCTGCTGGGCGGCGAACACCTTGTTTCCCTGGGGGCCATCAGGGCGGCAGCCGCTCATTTTGAGGATCTCAAGATCATTCATCTGGATGCCCATGCCGACCTCCGGGATGAATATCTGGGACAGAAGCTCTCGCATGCCACGGTAATGCGCCGTGCCGGCGAAATCTGCGACCTTGACAACATCCGTCAGATCGGAATCCGTTCCTGCGACCGCAATGAATTTGACCTGGCTGGCAAAATCAAGGCCCAGCCACAGGAAATCCTGACCTGGGCCGGAAATTCTCCCTGCTATCTGACCCTTGACCTGGATGTACTGGACCCGGCCTTCCTTCCCGGCACCGGAACCCCGGAGCCCGGCGGCATGAGCTTCAACGAACTGCTGGAAGCCCTCATGCTGCTGATCGCCAAGCTCAATATTGTAGCCCTCGATATGGTGGAACTGGCTCCAATGCTCGACCACAGCGGCGTTTCAGCGGTAGTGGCCGCCAAACTGCTGCGCGAATGCCTGCTGGCCCTGGAGTTTTATGCATAACCATCCTTGACAACAGCCAAATCCGAATGACATACAAGACCGCAGGAGGTTCCTATGTCAATTAATAAAGAACTGCTTGATATTCTGGCCTGCCCCAAATGCAAGGGCGAGCTGATCCTGGAAGAAGATGAAAGCGGACTGGTCTGTAAGGCCTGCCAGCTAAAATATCCGATCGAGGATGACATCCCGGTGATGCTCATCGACGAAGCCATCGACCTCGCGGCAAAATGAGCCGCGAGCAGCGCATCGCCGACCAGCTGCTGGGTCTGTCCCGGCCGCAGACGGCCGTAATCCTGGGAACCGGGCTGGGCATCATGGAAGATGCCGTTACCATCAAGGATTCCATCGCCTACAGCGAAATTGACGGCTTTCCGCAGTCAACCGTCAGCAGCCACAGCGGCAGGCTCATCATGGGCACCCTCGGTAATACGGAAGTGGCCGTAATGAGCGGCCGTTTCCACCTCTATGAGGGCTATTCGGCCGCCGAAGTCACCCTGCCTATCCGGGTCTTTGCCCGCATGGGCATCAAACGGCTGCTGATCTCCAATGCGGCCGGCGGCCTCAGGCCGGAGCTGACTCCAGGCAGTGCCATGCTGATCACCGACCACATCAATTTCACCGGCCGCAATCCCCTGATCGGGCCCAATGATGAAACCCTGGGACCGCGCTTCCCGGACATGACCGAGCCCTACAGCCGCGAACTGCGCTCAAGGGCGCTTGAAATCGCCGACAAAAAAGGAGTCCGTCTGCACCAGGGAACCTATATCCAGGTCAACGGTCCATCCATGGAAACTGCGGCCGAAACCCGCATGTTTCAGCGGCTGGGGGCCGATGCCGTAGGCATGTCCACGGTCATGGAGGTCATCCAGGCGGTCCATTGCGGCATGGAGGTTATGGGAATCTCGGCCATCACCAACAACAACGATCCCGACCATTACAAACCCGCGCCGCTGGAGGAAGTCATTGCCATGGCCAATGCGGCCGGACCGCAGATTGCGGCTATCTTCGAGGAAATCCTGGCATAAGGACATAAAAAAAGCCCGGCCTCTTGGCCGGGCTTTTTTTTCAGCTCTGGGCCGGTTTGGTATTGGATGACGCTCCCGAAGAACTCGCCCTTCCCTTTGACTTCTGAGGCTTGGCCTTTTCCTGCGGCACAAAGGCCAGGCTCAGAACCTCATCCATGCTGCCCACCGGATGGAACTTGACCTTCTTCTTGACCACCGGCGGGATATCCTCAAGGTCCTTGACATTTTCCTTGGGAATGATGATCTCGAAAATCTTGTTGCGATGGGCCGCCAGGGCCTTTTCCTTGAGGCCGCCGATGGGCAGAACCTTGCCGCGCAGGGTAATCTCCCCGGTCATGGCAATATCCTTGCGTAACGGCCGGTTGGTCAGGGCCGAGGCCACAGCCGAAGCCATGGTGATGCCGGCGGACGGACCGTCCTTGGGAATGGCGCCGGCCGGGAGGTGGATATGCACATCATCTTCCTTATTGAAATAGGATGAGATCCCTAGCGACTCCGCCCGGGAACGTA
>CAYWBU010000225.1:0-3003 GCA_964456565.1 uncultured Bacteriovoracaceae bacterium
GTAGAAACGGTCCTCGTAGTTTTTGGGACGCCAGGTCTCGTCGTCCTCTTCCGATTTATAGGTGATGGGGGTGTCAAACAGGATGGTTGCCGGGGTCATACCCTTGTCGATGGCCGCGGAATAGATGAACGGCTTGATGGACGACCCGCTCTGGCGCTTGGCATATACCGCCCGGTTGAACTGGCTTTCGGCATAGTCCACCCCGCCCACCATGGCAATCACCTGCCGGGTCGTAACATCAAAGGCCACCAGGGCCGCCTGGACCTGCGGATCCTGGGCAATCACCAGCCCGTTATCGGTTCGGCAGATCTTGATCATATCACCTTCAGGTTTTCGGCGGGCTGCCAGTTACCCTTGGGATTGATCCAGGCATAGCTCTCCGGGCTCAGATCCAGTGTTTCATAACCGGCGTCCACCCTCAGCGGATCCAGATTTTCAACCCGGGCCCAGTAGAGCACATAGGGTTCCACATCCTTCCATTTGATCTGATTATCCTGAAACGCCAGGATCCTCTGCTGACGGGATTCACTCAGGTCCCTGACGGGACCGCGATAGTTGCCCTGGCGGATCTCAAGATCCACCACACCCTTGAAGACCGCCTTATCGGCCTTGTCCTGCAGGGTCGATACAATGGTGGTCTGGATGTTGACGCCCTTGGACAGGATATCCTCGCCAAAGCGTTCCTCAACAAGTTTTTTCACATAGTCGCTTACATAGGGATGCCTGGAAAACTTGGCATAGGGCTGGCCGGTAATCCTGAGGGGCTCGGCATAGGCATCCTCCATCTCCGTCTCGGTGACAAAACCCTCCTGCAGCATCCGGCCCAACACATAGCGCTGCCGCCGTTTGGCCGCCGTAAAATCGTTCAGGGGCGAATATTTGGCTGGCGCCGGCGCCAGCCCGGCCAGCATGGATATCTCCGCCAGGTCAAGATCATGGCAGGGCTTTTCAAAATAACGCAGGGCCGCAGCCTCCACGCCATAGGCCCCGCTGCCCAGATACAGCCGCCCCAGATAGAGATTGAGGATCTGATCCTTGGACAGGGCCTTTTCAATCCGCAGCGCCAGCACGATCTCCTTAAGTTTGCGCGTGATGGTCTTCTTGCGCGTCAGCAGATATGAGCGCACCACCTGCTGCGTACTGGTGGAGGCCCCCTGGACATAGGATGCCGCCCGGATATCGGTGATCAGGGCGCTGAAAATACGTTTATAGTCCAGCCCGTCATGCTGATAGAAGGTGGCATCCTCAGCCGCCACGAAGGCCTGCTTGACCCTTTCGGGGACCTGGTCATCCTCCAGCATAATCCGCCCATCGGGCGGGAAATAGGCAATGATTGATCCGTCAGAGGCAATTACCCGGCTGAGTTTTGTCGCGTCCACCTGGCGCAACTCACTGACACTGGGAAGATCCTTGAAAATCATCCAGTAGGCAGCTCCACCGGCAACAACACATAATACCAAGAATATTGAGAACAAAATCTTAAGCCATTTCATACTGGCAACCATACTTAACAAACAGCTCCGAATGCAAGACTAAATAGAGCATAAACGCAGCTCTGGGCATGCTTCAACTCTGGACTAGCGCCGGACTGATATGCTAATGGTGCTTGCATTATCTAGATGGAGGATCAACGACCATGGAATACAGACCGCAGGATATTGAACCCAAATGGCAGCAAGCCTGGGAACAGGACAAACTTTTCAAGGCAGAAGAAACCTCTGATAAACCCAAATATTACCTGCTTGAAATGTTCCCCTATCCTTCGGGACGTATCCATATGGGACATGTCCGCAACTACACCATCGGCGATGTGGTGGCCCGTTTCAGGCGCATGCAGGGTTTCAATGTCCTGCATCCCATGGGCTGGGACGCCTTCGGCATGCCGGCCGAAAATGCCGCCATGGCCCGCGGAGTCCATCCCGGTAAATGGACCTATGGAAATATCAGCTACATGAAGCAGCAGCTCAAACGCCTCGGATTCAGCTATGACTGGGACCGCGAGGTGGCCACCTGCGCCCCCGAATATTACCGCTGGGAACAGCAGTTTTTCATTGAGATGTATGCAAAGGGCCTGGTCTACCGCAACCGCGGCTTCTTAAACTGGTGTGAACAGTGCAAGACCGTACTGGCCAACGAACAGGTGGAGGACGGCAAGTGCTGGCGCTGCGACTCGCAGATCATCCTCAAGGAGCATGACCAGTGGTATTTCAGGATCACCGACTATGCCCAGGAGCTGCTGGACGATATCGAGAAACTGAAAGATGGCTGGCCCGAAAGGGTCCTTACCATGCAGAAAAACTGGATCGGGCGCTCAACCGGCAGCCTGATCCGCTTCAGCGTCGACGGTTCTGATCAGGAGATCGAGGTCTTCACCACGCGGCCCGACACCCTCTTCGGGGCCACCTTCATGAGCATGGCGCCCGAACATCCCATGGTGGCCGAACTGGTCAGGGGCACGGGCAGGGAAGCCGAGGTCCAGGCCTTTGTGGATGAGACCCTCAAGATGGACTCCATTGAACGCACCTCGGAGAACCAGGAGAAAAAAGGCGTCTTTACCGGCCGCTACTGCATCAATCCGCTGACCGGCAACAAGATGCCCATCTATGCGGCCAACTTTGTACTCTACGACTACGGCACCGGCGCGGTCATGGCCGTACCGACCCACGACCAGCGCGATTTTGAGTTTGCCAAAAAATATGAGCTGCCGCTGATCGTGGTCATCCAGCCTGAAGGGGAAGACCTCAAGGCCGAGGAGATGGAGGCGGCCTACACCGACCCCGGAGTCCTGGTGAATTCCGGCAGTTTTGACGGCCTGCCCAACGATGAGGCCAAGGCCGCCATCACCGCCCATCTGGAAGAGACCGGCAAGGGCAGCGCCACCGTCAACTTCCGGCTGCGCGACTGGGGCATCTCGGCCACCACTTGATGTATTCCCATAAGGGGAAGGAACTGGACGAAGGCGAATCGGGAAGAATGATGTGCTTGAGGAGATGGCGAAGTTTC
>CAYWBU010000225.1:3013-3378 GCA_964456565.1 uncultured Bacteriovoracaceae bacterium
ACCCCGGTTCCCATGGTCCTCTGCGAAAAATGCGGCATGGGCCCGGCCAGCAATGCGGATCTTCCCATTGTGCTGCCGGAAAATGGTGAGATCAGCGCCGACGGCATCTCGTCCATCGCCGGCATCGAGGAATTTGTCAACACCGCCTGCCCGGCCTGCGGCGGCCCGGCCCGGCGCGAGACCGACACCATGGACACCTTCGTGGAATCCTCCTGGTACTTCATAAAATACTGCTGCCCGCACACAGAAGATGCTCCGTTTGACCGTCAGGCGCTTGATTACTGGATGAACGTCGACCAGTACATCGGCGGCATCGAACACGCCATCCTGCATCTGCTGTATTCACGCTTTTTCACCCAGGTCCT
>CAYWBU010000226.1:0-3364 GCA_964456565.1 uncultured Bacteriovoracaceae bacterium
GTGTCCGCCGAGGTTACCACCACGGCCGAATTGATGTCGGATGCACCGGAGATGTAGTCCGCTCCCAGGATGCTGCCGGTCAGGGTGATGGACTCAACCTGGTCATCCAGCGCGTTCAGGATATCGCCGGCATATTCCTTTACCAGCGGGACGATCTTGGGGGGAAGTCCTTCTAAATCAAGCATTTTTTCCATGAGATGATTTTTACACCTCCTGCCGGGTTTTTGCCAGCCTCAGTCTGTAAAAACTGTGTCAATCTTGACCACCGCTGCGGGATCGGGTTCATCTGCGCCGCCGAAGTTTGCCATCAGCGCCAGGGGCGAGATGGTGCGGTTGTCCACAAAGGCGATTTCGATTCCATTTTCGTCGATTGCGCGGACAAAGTCGGCCACCCTGAGCTCGGTCTGATTTTTTTTGGTGGTCTTGATGATGGTGGCCTCCGGCGGGATCGCCAGCTTTGTCGGTGCGCTGAAGCGGAAAACCGTGGCCGCCGGCCGGCCCAGTTTGCCCTGACGGCAGTCTTTGACCGCGGCTCCGGGGGGCAGGGCCCGGTCCAGGGCCGCAAAGAGCTCGGCCGGGGCGATGTTTTCCGTCAGGCTCAGCTGCAGATATTCGGCCTCGGAGGCGATGCCGAAGGGCAGCGGCGGCGAGGTGGAGATCTTCATGGATGGACTGAAGCCTCTGGAATAGGCCGCCGGCAGACCGGCGCGGCGCACGGCGCGCTTTAAGGTGTCGGTCCAGTCGCGCGGTGAGACAAAGCGCAGGTCGCCGGTCTTGGTGTAGCGGATTACATAATGCCAGGTTTCATCGGTATCCGACGTTTCCGTAAAAATGGAATTCTGGTCCGCAGCGCCGGGCTGGATCCGGTTCCTGATGGTGGCATCACAGACCCCGCAGCCCGAACATTTTTCAAAGCGGCAGTCCGGGGTGGGCGCTTCAGCGTAGGCCCGGGCGCGTTCATTCAGCAGCCAGTCACGGCTGATGCCCCAGTCGAGCATCTCCCAGGGCAGGGGCTCATCAAGCGGCCGGGCCGCCTGGTAGCTGTCCGGATCAATGCCGCAGTCTTCAAAGGCCGCCTGCCAGGCCTCCATCCTGAAGCTTTCGCTCCAGCCGTCCAGATAGGCGCCGCGCTCCACGGCCGCCATGATCACCTGGGCGAGGCTTTCATCGCCGCGGGCAAAGATGCCCTCCAGATAGGACAGATCCGGGTCGTGCCACTTGATGGAGATGCGGCGGGAGCGGATCCTGCTCTGCAGGAAGCTTAGGATTTCGCGGTGTTCGGCCCGTGAGATCTGGCGTTCCCACTGGAAGGGCGTGAAGGCCTTGGGGTGGAAGGCCCAAGAGCTGACGTTGATATTGCCGCGGCAGGGCCGCTGGGCCTGATAGGAAAGATCCACCAGGGCCTCGATATCGGCCTGGGTCTCGGTGGGCAGGCCGATCATGAAATAAAGTTTCAGCAGGCGCCAGCCCAGGTCCCTTACGGTTTCGATGCTGCGGAAGAGGTCGGCTTCAGTGTTGCCCTTGTTGATGACATTGCGCAGCCTTTCGGTGGCCGCCTCGGGCGCCATGGTGAAGCCGGATTTTCTGGCGGCGGCGATGCGTTCGGCAAATTCCTGGCTCAAACCCTCGACCCGCATGGATGGTACGCTCATGGAGACGTCGCGGCCCTTGCATTCCAGGGCCTGCATGATCTTGTCGAGGTAGCTCAGGTCGGTGATGGAGAGCGCCAGCATGGCCATTTCGTCATAACCGGTGTTTTGGAGACCGTCCTTAAAGGTCTGGCGGACCGCCTCAATATTGCGTTCGCGATAGGGCCGGTAGATCATGCCGGCCTGGCAGAAACGGCAGCCGCGGGTGCAGCCGCGGGCCACCTCAACCCCCAGGCGGTCGTGCACGATGCCGGTGTTGGGCACCAGCTGGCAGGCCGGGAAGGCATAGCGGTCCAGGTCGGCCAGCACCCGGCGCCGGGCGGTCCTGCCCGCGATCAGGACCCCTTCAAGTTCGCCGAAGGCTGCCAGGCGTTCAGCTCTGTCAGGGGTGGTAAGGGCGATGCGCGCCATTTCCTCGATCACCTCTTCGCCGTCACCGATCACCGCGGCATCAAGGAAAGGCATGAACGGTGCGGGATTTGAGGTGCAGGTGCCGCCGGCCACCACGATCGGGTCGTCTTGGCCGCGTTCGGCGGCCAAGACAGGGATGCCGGCCAGTTTGAGCATGCGGACCACGGAAGAATAGGAGAGTTCGTAGAGCAGCGAAAAGCCCAGAATATCAAAGTCCCGGACCGGCCGTTTTTCCTCCAGGGCGTAGAGCTTGACATCTTCGGCCTCCATCAGGTCGGCCATGTCGTGCCAGGGCGCGAAAACGCGCTGGGCCCAGACGCCCTCGATGCGGTTGAGGATGTCATAGAGGATCTTGATGCCGGCATGTGACATGCCGATCTCGTAGATGTCGGGAAAGGCCAGGGCAAAACGGACTTTTACGTTGTCCTTGGTGACCTGGTTGGCCTCCTGTCCGAGATAGCGGGCCGGGCGGGCGGCCTTGAGAATCAGGTCTCTGTATGTTTTCATATTTTATCCATTGTGATGCTAAACAAGCAGTCCTTTCATATTCTGTCTAAATAGTCAATCTTCTTGGATCTGTTCTTGCTAGCCTCAGCATCTCGTGATAATTTAACACGCGGGAGAATCCTATGTCGGAAGATAAGCTCAGCCTGGGGGCCTACTTCAAACAGGAACGCGAGAAAAAGGGACTCGATCTGAAGGAGATTGAGGCCCGGACCAAGATCTCGGCCCAGACCCTCAAGTTCATGGAAGATGACCGCCTGGACATGCTGCCTCCCAAAACTTTTGTCAGGGGTTTCCTGCAGGTGATCGCCCGCGAGTTCGAGCTGGATGCCGAGGGTCTGTTGGCCCGCATGGATGAGACCATGGCCCCTGATGAGGAGCAGGAGCCCTATGTGCTGGAACTGGACGACCGGCCGCTGCCGGACCGGCACCGCTGGTGGGTCATCGGACTGGTGGTCCTGGCGCTGATTCTGATCACGCTGGGATTCTGTGTGCGCCAGCCCGACACAGAAACGGTTTCGGACGGAAAAGAGATATGGTATCAGCAGGAAGCCGACGGTAAAGGACTGTCTATCGAAACAACCTTTGCCGCGTAAAAAAGGAGATCAGCATGGCGGCAAAGGCCTCCGACGTAAAACGCCTCAAGCAGTACATCCATAAGGGCTGGGAATTTCATATCATTGAAATGCTCCATGACCTCAAGCCCGTGGAGATTGCCGAACTGATCGAGTCCCTTGACGAAGAGAAAACCGCATCTTTATTTATTTTTTTTTGCGAATTGCATTTATTCAAGTTCACCC
>CAYWBU010000227.1:0-3349 GCA_964456565.1 uncultured Bacteriovoracaceae bacterium
ATTCCGATCTGGTGATCCACCGGATAGTCAAGGAGGTCCTCAGCGGCGGCATTAACCGCAAGCCTGCGGATAAATGGCGGCGCTATCTCAAGTTTGTGGCGCCGGTCATCTCCAGGCGCGAACGCATCACCAATGAGGCCATGCTGGAAATGAACTCCCTGAAGATTGCGGCCTACATGAGCCGGTTTATCGGTGAGGTCTTTGAGGGGAACGTTTCGAGCATCATGGATTTCGGCATGTTTGTGAGTCTGGCTGATCCGCCGGTGGACGGAATGGTGCCCTTGGATTATCTGAAGAAGGCCCGCGTGCGGGAAGGTAAATGGATCAAGACCGCCGGGCGGGTATTGCGGCCCGGGGATGCGGTCCGGGTACAGCTTGTCAGGGTTGAACATGAACGGGGTCTGCTGGATTTTGATCTGGTGGACAGTGTTGACTAAGGCGCGGCGGTTGCGCAGACCCGTAAGATATTCTATATTGAGCGCGGTTGGAGAACATGCAGGCGAATAAATTTGATTATAATGCACTTTTTGCGAGACTGAAGGAAAACGAGGAGATCGCGCGCAAGTTTTTCGAAGTGGAAACCAGCGTGCTATCTACCTTGAATTTTGAGGATTTTTTTGAAAAACTGCTGACAACCATCAAGGATAAATTTGGGGTGCCGTTTGTGTGGCTCTCCATTGTCCAGCCCAGCAAGGCCTCCATGCTGGTCCATCGTTTTGCCCCGGCCGAGGTGGTCAACTATGTACCCAAGGAAACCTTTCTGGATATCGTGGGCGAACAGGCCCGGCCGGTGCTCTTCAACCGCGACCTGGATAAACTGCGTTGCCTGATGCCTGAAGGCCGGTTCTATGATTTCCGTTCGATCGCCATTGCGCCCATAACCCTGGACGGTGAGATCGTGGGCAGCTTCAATCAGGCCGATCAGTCGCCGCGGCGTTTTACGCCGGGGATCGACACCAGCCTGCTGGAACAGCTCGGGGTGGTGGTCTCCATCAGCCTCTCCAATGTGGCGGCCCACGAGGAACTGCGGGCCCTGGCCTTCAAGGATCCCCTGACCGGAATCTTGAACCGGCGGGCCATGGAACGGACCCTCAGGCGCGAGATGAGTCGTTCCGAACGTTATGACATGAACCTGAGTGTGGTTTTCGTGGATCTTGATGATTTCAAACAGGTCAATGATCACTACGGCCATGACCGCGGCGATGACCTGCTGGTGTATGTGGCCTCCAACCTGATGGAGATGAGCCGTGACAGCGATATCATCGCGCGGTTTGCCGGCGATGAGTTTGTCATGATCCTGCCGGGAGTCGACGGAGATGAGGCCGCGGCCTTCATGAACAGGGTCTATCAGTTTTTTGAGGAACATCCCATGGAGATCAAGGGTGACTCTATCCCGGTCCGTTTCAGCTACGGGGTATCCTCCCTGCGGGAGATCGCGGCCGATGTCAATGATCCGGCCGAGTTTTTGAAGCTGGCGGACACCGCCCTGTATCAGGCCAAAAAGAACAAGAAACCCTCACGCTGATATCCGTAGCATCCTTTTTGCAGGTTATTGATCTTGCGCATGAAGTGGATTGTCTTTTATATATGCAAAAGGTGACACTTCGTTACCGAAATTTTTTGGGGAGGAATACGAGGGATGAAAAAATTTTTAAATATGGGATTTGTCTGTCTTTTTCTGGCCTTGAGCTCCAATGCCTTTGCCGCGCATCTGAATATTTCCGGGGACGCAAGGCTGCAGCGTTCGCTGGACAGGCTGCAGCCGCTGGGGGGCGAATGTGCGCCGGAGTTTAGCGACGGGCTGTATGAGGCCGTGTGTGTTGACGGGGTGGTGCTCAAGATGCGGCGCTACCGGCCTTCGGTCGCGGCCGGGTTTCGCGAGGGCCGCCAGCCGGTGCTGATTTTCTGCGGTATCCTGGAAAATATGAATCAGTTTCTGCCTTGGACTCCGCCGGAATGCGCCCGGCGGTATAAAAACATGCGGCTGCGCTCACCCCTTGCCGAGTGGGCCAGGGATGATTCCCACATAAAAGATGATCCCATGCTCTATTTCAACCTGGGCCATTTTCTTGGGAACCGCGGCTATGATCCCTGGTTTCTCAATTACCGCGGCGTGTGCCGCGGGGCCTTCCGGAGTCAGCGTCATTCCGACAACCGGGCCACCCTGGATACCTGGATCACGCTGGATACACCGGCGGCCATCAGCCGCGTGGTGGAGGTCACGGGCCTGAAACCGGTCATCGGCGGCCATTCCACCGGCGGGTTTGTCTCCTATGCCTATCTGCAGGGCGTCTATGTTGATGAAGATGAGCTTAAAGACGGCTATGCCAAAGGCTATAACCCCAGGGTCAGGGCGAATGAGGAGCTGGCCCGCCGGCGCAATGAACTTGTGCGGGGGGTGATTGCTTTGGACCCGGCAGGGATTGTGGCAATGCCGCCCAGTTTTGACAATGTCTTTTTTTGGTATCTGGCGGGTGATCCGCTCTATATCAACCTGCGGGCATTGAGCAAGGTTGTCGCTAAACCCTCTGTCAGTAAGAAATTTACGGCCACCTGGGTCAACTGGATGTTTGACCGCCTGTATCTTCACAGCACCCTGAATGATGACTATGACGGTTTGAGCGAGGCCCTGAATATCTGGAATACCCATGATAAACATCCCAACATGACCGACTGGATTGCCTTCCATGTGCTGGACAGTGCCTATTCCGGAGGCATGGGCCAGTATCTTGATTTTTATGTTAACAGGGTGATTCGTGAACACTGGCAGAACGGTCCTGAAAATGCGGATCTGGACAAGGGGCCGGCCCCGGTGCCCGGCGACGGCTACTATTCGTACAAGGATCATATGGACAGGGTCAAGGTGCCTTTCATAACCCTGCTGGGAGCCTACAACGGACTGGTGGAGGCCGATGAGATCATCGCCGACCTGATGCACGGCAAGACCCCAAATCCGCTGGATAAGACTCATGTGATGCCCGATTGCGGGCATATGAATGTCTATGAGGGCTATCTGGCCTCAACCGTGTATTATCCCATGATCAGCGAATGGCTAAGACAGGTCTGCGGCGGGGCCGGGTCGGTTATGTCGGCTGAAGGTTTTGTGAATCTGGACAGGCCCGAACAGCCCTCCCGGCTTCAATAAATGATCAGGTAGCGGTATTCGCGGATGTGGTCCAGCAGTTCGAAAAGATATTCCTGACGCCGGGTCTGACAGGCCCGGCCGGTAAAGATAAAACGCAGTTCTGCCGCATCCCGCAGCCCCACAATATCGGACAGGGGGCCGCTTGCGGTCCGCTGTCCGTTGCTGCGGGCCACCTGCTCCAGGTGTGAAAAACGGATGTTATAT
>CAYWBU010000228.1:0-3316 GCA_964456565.1 uncultured Bacteriovoracaceae bacterium
GCGGCATAGGCATTCAGGAAAAATGCTCCATAGTCGCTGCCGAATTCGGCCTTGTGGGCCTCGGCGGCCGCCACTGCCAGCGGAGACTTGGTGGTGTCGATCGGGCCGGTGGCATACACGCCCTCGGCAAACTCGCCGGCAACCTTGATAAAGGTCTCATCCTTCACTCCGTCATCGGAGATGAAGACCGTATCCATATTTTTTTTGCGCATCTGGCTGACAATCTTGTAGGCCTCGGGATGATAGCCGCCGAAGATAACGCCTTCGGCCTCGGAATGTTTGATCTTCTGCACAACCGCGGAATAGTCAACGGCACCGGGGGTGATTCCCTCATACAGCACGACCTCGACGCCCTCGGTAACTTCAAGGAAGTTCTTGGCAAACTCGGCCAGACCCTTGCCGTAGTCACCCTTGTCGTGCAGCACGGCAACCTTTTTCAGACCGAGGGTCTTGACCGCAAAGTCAACCTGCAGCTGGGCCTGGGCATCATCCGGGGAAATGGTCCGGAAGAAGTTGGGATACTCGCCGCTCTTGGTAAGATCGACATTGGTGGCCGAGGGCGACATGACCACAATATTGGCATCCTTATAGATATTCAGAGCCGCCTTGGTGGCACCGCTGCAGATATGTCCGAGCACAACATCCACACCATCGGAAACCAGCTTGGTGGCAACGTTGGCGGCAACCTCAGGTTTGCACTGGTCATCCTCCACCAGCAGTTCAACCTGCTTGCCGTTGATTCCGCCTTTGGCGTTGATGTCAGCCACCACAAGTTTGGCGGCATTCACGGTCGGCAGACCGTAGGAGGCAAGATCTCCGCTATGTGCCCCGGGAACTCCCAGTTTGATTGTTTCGGCCGCGGCCTCCTGCTTGACCTCTTCCTGTACAGGGGCCTCTTCGGCATCCTTCTTGGAACAACCCGCAAAAACCAGCATCAAAGCAACTAAAAGATATGTTAACCTTTTCATCTTCCCTCCTCATTTGAATGGTCTAAATAAAGGCACCGGTTGTAATCCGATCTGAAATCACGTAACACCAAACCGTTGCGCTGTCAAACGTTAAGCTAACAGGATGGGCGCGGTTTTACGGCAACTATCCCGGTAAAACTCAACTGTCATATCTCCAGAATCAGCTTGGGGACAAAATCAAGATAGTCGGCGGAGACAAAGTCAAACCGGATGCCCTTGGACCTTCGGTTGAACATCCCATAATCAGGACAGCCCTCACTCAGATGCATGTGCCCGAAGACCCAGTGATCGCAACCGGCCGCAACCGCCATATCCACAGCCCGTCCGCAGCGGCCGTCCAGGGCCAGCGGCGGGAAGTGGGTCATCACAATCCGATGATCCAGTTTCTCAGGAAGATCTCTCAGTGACAGATCGAACCGCCCCAGCTCCCGTTCAAAGATCTTGCGGTCATCATCGCCGAGGCTCTCCAGGTTCAGGTCGGGATCGGCCCACAGCCGGCTCCCGGCAACCCCGACGCCAGCGCGCACAAAGGCGTTGTTCTGCAGGGGAATGACCGACGGCGGCAGGAACTCCCTGAGTTTTTTGAGACTGGCCCACCAGTAATCATGGTTGCCGCGGATAATAATCTTGGTCCCCGGCAGACTACCTACAAACTCCATATCGGCCCGAGCCTCCTCAAAGCGCATCCCCCAGGAGATGTCGCCCGGGACCAGGACAAGATCATCCTCGGCCACCAGATCACGCCAGGCCGTCTCAATCCGGAACGGATGGTTTTCCCAGTGAGCACCAAAGATGTGCATCGGCTTTGCAACGCTCAACGCCAGGTGCAGGTCTGCCAGGGCAAAGATCTTCATCCGGCCTTGGGCCTCCGCAGACATTTGCGGGCAGTTTGGGCATCCTGCTGCATCTGTTCCACCAGATAACTGGGATCGGGAAATTTTATCTCGCCCCTGATATAATCGATAAACTCCACCTTGAGATCCGATCCATAGATGTCGCCGTCAAAATCAAAGATAAAGACCTCGATACAGGTATCCACATCCCCGAAGGTCGGATTGTTGCCGATATTCAGGACGCCTTCATAGCGGACCCCGCTCACATGGACATAGACGGCATACACGCCGTAGGCCGGCAGCAGGGCCTTGTCGCTGCGGATATTGGCCGTGGGAAAACCCAGCCGGTGCCCGCGGCTCTTGCCATGCACAACCTCGCCTCTGATGCAGTAGGGATGCGGCAGAAACCGGGCCGCCTGCGCCACCCGGCCCGCCTGAATCAGATGCCGGATACAGGTACTGGAAACCACGGTATCCTCGGACCTTACCGAAGGCACCTGATCCACCAGAAAGTCATATTTTTTACCCATGGTCCTCAAAAAATCTATATTGCCGCTGTTGCCGTGCCCAAAGACAAAATCGTGCCCCACTACCATGCCGCGGGCCCCGATCCGCTCCAGAACGGTCTCGCGTACAAAGACCTCGGGATCGGTCGCGGCAACCCGGTTATCAAAGGGCGCAATGATCAGGGAATCCATCCCCAAACTTGCGATGGTCTCGATCTTTTCCTCCAGAGTAAAAATGAGCTGCGGGGTCACCCCCCTGATAACGGCAGCCGGATGCGGATCAAAGGTGTAGACCACAGTCTCGCCGCCGATGGAATCGGCATATTCACGGGTCCGCCTGAAGATTTCCTGGTGCCCGAGATGGCACCCGTCAAAGTTTCCAATCGTCACCACAGGGCGGTTGAAATCGTTTTTTGTATAGTTTTCAGTTCCCCTGAAAATTTTCATATTTACATCCTTGACATTTAAGAGGTTCGCAAGTATAGAAGATTCCGCTTTTGAGTTCAAGACAAAGCGCGCCGGGATGGCGGAATTGGCAGACGCGCATGATTCAGGTTCATGTGGGAGTATTCCTGTGGGGGTTCAAGTCCCCCTCCCGGCACCATCCTTTCTTTTTAATTCGTCCGATAATTATTCACAGATTCAGACAGGATCAAGCCGTTCAAGGCCTTTAGGGGTCAGCCGGTACTGCCCGGTTGATATGCGCTGGACATCTCCGGCAGTGCATAAATTTCTGATCCGGTTCCTGACCCAGTGATGGTAGGCGGGATGTTTGCTGCGGGTGGTTTTTTTCAGCAGATGGGGAGTTAAATCGACATGTTCCGGAATCATCTCATAAATCTGGGAAAGACTTGCTTCTCCTTCACATATGTGAATGCATTGCAAAATCGCCTCTTCCCAATGGGGCATGCAGTCTCCTCTAAACCGTCTGATTATTACCGAAAAATGCCGTATCGCTAGAAAACGTATCGGACTGGAGCTTTAAAACATTAAGTTCAAGGCGGGGAAA
>CAYWBU010000229.1:0-1656 GCA_964456565.1 uncultured Bacteriovoracaceae bacterium
GGCGGGTCCTTGCTTTGGCGGCCAAGAAAGGCCGAAAGAAAGCCGCCCCAGGGAACCGGGTCCCGCCGTTGGCGTGACTTCCCTCGTTGCCGCGTCGTGCAGCGGTCGGGTCGCGAACTCGTCCCGCTTCAGCGGGACTCAGACAAGCGCCCCTGTTCCCCGCTGTCCGACACGCCAACTCGGCACGGCCCCCTATGGGGTGAACCCTCCGAACTTCTTCGTTCTTTTCACGTCCTTCGTGGTCGGCTTTCCGGTTTTGTATCAGTAACGTTAGTGGTCGGGCTTAAACGGCCCGTCAACCGGCACGTTCAAATAGGTGGCCTGCTGATCGGTCAGCCGGGCCTGCAGGCGGTCGAGATGCAGCCGGGCCACCTCTTCATCCAGGTTTTTGGGCAGGGTGTAGACATCCGGGGCCAACTCTTTCGTGGCCAGTTCGATCTGGGCCAGGGTCTGGTTGGTGAAACTGCTGCTCATGACAAAGCTGGGGTGGCCGGTGGCGCAGCCCAGATTGACCAGCCGTCCCTCGGCCAGCACGATGATCGCATTGCCGGATGCCAGGGTCCATTTGTCGACCTGGGGCTTGACCGCATCTCGGGTGCACGCGGCCGTGCCTTCCAGGTAGCTCATTTCGATTTCGCTGTCAAAATGGCCGATATTGCAGACGATGGCCTCATCCTTCATCTGTTCCATGTGCACGCCGGTAATGACGTGAAAGTTGCCGGTGGCCGTGACGAACAGGTCGGCCCGGCTGACGACATCGTCCATGTGCACCACGTCATAGCCGCTCATGGCGGCCTGCAGGGCGCAGATGGGGTCGATTTCGGTTATTGCCACGCGGGCACCGTAGCTGCGCAGCGATTCGGCGCAGCCCTTGCCCACATCGCCAAACCCCAGCACCACGCACAGTTTTCCGGCCAGCATGATATCGGTGGCGCGCTTGATACCGTCAGCCAGTGATTCGCGGCAGCCGTACAGATTGTCGAATTTTGATTTGGTGACCGAGTCATTGACATTGATCGCAGGGAAGAGCAACGCGCCGCTTGCTTTCATCTGGTAGAGGCGGTTGACCCCGGTGGTGGTCTCTTCCGAGACGCCGCGGATCTTTTGGGCCACACGCGTCCAGCGACCGGTGTCGCATTCCAGACCGGCACGCAGGCGGTCATGGATGACCTGCATCTCTTTGTGCTCACAGGGGGCATCGAGTATGGCCGGGTTTGCTTCCGCCTGTACGCCCAGATGCACCAGCAGGGTGGCGTCGCCGCCGTCATCGACGATCAGGTCCGGACCGCTGCCATCGGGCCAGGTGAGGGCCTGTTCCGTGCACCACCAGTATTCTTCCAGGGTTTCGCCCTTCCAGGCGAATACCTTGGCGGTGCCGGCCTGTGCGATGGCTGCGGCGGCATGGTCCTGGGTGGAGAAGATATTGCACGAGGCCCAGCGGATATCAGCGCCGAGGGTATGCAGGGTTTCGATCAGCATAGCGGTCTGGATGGTCATATGCAGGCTGCCGGTTATTTTCATGCCCTGCAGGGGCTGCTGCGGACCGTACTTGGTGCGACATGCCATCAGGCCGGGCATCTCGTTTTCCGACAGCTGCATCTCTTTGCGGCCCCAGGCTGCCAAATCAGGATCTGCGATTTTATGGGGCAGTTGCAG
>CAYWBU010000229.1:1666-3197 GCA_964456565.1 uncultured Bacteriovoracaceae bacterium
TCAAGGGGTGGTACGTGTGTAGTCGCCATGGTGACCTCCAGAGTATGGAACGAAATATGCGCCTGTTATGATAATCGTTGATCTTAGCTCCTGTGTCGGAATTGTCAACGGATTTTACAACAACTTAGCTTGATTTTAAGTGTTGATGGTGGTACAAAAATATATTTTGTCCTCATGGTTTTATGATTTCCGCACAGCGTGACGAAACCGTCTCGGACATATTTTTTTCGGGCACACAGGTGGCAGTATGCAGGATCTGGCCGCATATCGCAAACAGCTGGAAGCGTTGATCGACCAGGGACAGGAGCTCAAAATCCTGACCCTGATTTCGCGCGTGCATCCGGATGATATTGCCGATATCATCGATGCGCTCGAGGAGGAGCATAAATCCCGCCTGTTTCGGCTGCTGGACATTGAAACCGCCGCTGATGTCATCATGGGGCTGGATGACCTCTCCCGCGACCTGATTATCGAAGACCTGTCCGCGGAAAAATTGACCGAAATCGTCGACGACATGCCGTCTGACGATGCCGCTGACCTGATCGCCGATTTGCCCAGTGAGCAGGCCCGTGAAGTCCTGCGCCACATCGACCAGGATAAATCCGAGGATGTGCAGAAACTGCTGGCCTATCCTGAGGATTCAGCCGGCGGTATCATGCAGACCGAGCTGGTTGCGGTACATGAAAATGCCTGTGTGCGGGATGTGGTCGAGGATATCCGTTCACGGGTCGGGGAGCTGGACGACCTGCACAATGTATTTGTGCACAATGATCAGCAGGAACTGAGCGGTGTGCTACCGCTGCGCAAGCTGATTCTGGCCGCCGACAGCATTCGCATCGGCGATATTATGGACCACAATCTCCAGTATGCCACGGTGGACCAGGACCAGGAAGAGGTGGCGACCAGTTTCAAGAAATACGATATCATATCGATGCCGGTGGTTGATGCGCAGCAGCATATTGTCGGCCGCATCACGGTCGATGATGTTATTGATGTTATCGAAGAGGAGGATTCCGAGGATATCTTCCGTATGGCCGGTATTTCCGAGGAGGAGGACCTGGTCTATTCCGGGCCGGCGCTGAAGGTCTCGTTGCTGCGCCTGCCCTGGCTGGTATTTAATTTTTTCGGTACTTTGATCAGCGGCTATTTCCTTTTTTTGTATCAGTCAAAGATGCCCGGCATGCTGGCCCTGCTGGCGTTCGTTCCGGTTATCATGGCCATGAGCGGCAATATGGGGATGCAGTCGACCTCGCTCATTCTCCGCGGCCTGGCCACGGGCAGGGTCGATTTTATGAACTTGCGCCGGATCGTGCTCAAGGAGTGCTATGTGGGCATGTTTATCGGGCTGCTGTGCGGCGTGCTGGGCGGGGTGATTGGCCTGGTCATTCATCAGAGTTATTTGCTGGGGGTGGTGGTTTTTCTGTCCATGTTCATCGCCATTGCCTTCGGTGCGGTGATGGGCGTGGTCGTACCGCTGTTTTTCAAGAAACTGCATGTCGACCCGGCGGTTGCGTCCGGGGCGCTGATCGCC
>CAYWBU010000230.1:0-3135 GCA_964456565.1 uncultured Bacteriovoracaceae bacterium
TGTTTTGTTTAAGAATATTTTTTTTGACTCACATTGAGGCTAAAAGTTTACTTTACTCAGCCTCCCTGCCGTTCGGTCCGGCGGGTTCCGCCGGGGGTGATCCATTCCACCAGCTGGATCTCGCGGTCCACCTCGCCGTCATAATTGCCCTTGGGCCAGCCCAGCACCAGGCAGTCATCCAGGGTGTAGGGATATTTAAGCCCCAGGCGCCTACGCCATTTGGGCAGCTTCATGGCCAGGGTCAGCATGCCGATCCAGCAGGTGCCGACGCCTAAACTGTGGGCGGCCAGCACCATGTTCTGGCCGCAGATGCCGGCATCCAGCAACGGGGAGCCCACGCCGCGCCTGTCCACCATGATCAGGATCATGGCCGGGGCCTTGTGGTAGACCGGGGTGGCGTCGGCGGCAATGCGTTTGAGCAGGTTGAAGGGGATCGGGTGCAGCATGCCCGGCTGGATGCGGGCCGCGATCTTCACCAGGGGCGCCAGAATCTTTTGCCGCAGGGGGCTGCGCTCATAGTCCATGAACCACATGGCCAGTTTGCTCAGCCTTACGGTATCGCGTTCCAGCTCCGCCAGAACCTCAGGATCGGTGATCACCACAAATTTCCAGGGCTGGCAGTTGCCGGCCGAGGGCGCGAAACGCCCGGCCTCCAAGATGCGCCGGATGATGTTTTCGGGCAGGGGTTCATCCTTGAAGGCCCGGATGCTGCGGCGTTCCATGATGACCTTTTCCACCGCGTTCCAGTCCATACCGGGGCTGTACTGGTAACAGGGCGCGGTTTGTTTTTTGCTGCGCGGCATATCGCCCTCCTAACCCACCAGCTGGTTGATGCTGACGGAACTGCGCGTTTTCCATAAAAAGGCTATGAAGCCCAGCGACCACAGCACATCGCCGCAGACCGCCAGGAAACCGAGGATCGCCACCTGGCCCTGGAGAAAATAAAACCCGAAGAGGCTGAAGAGGATCAGTTTGCTGAGCATACCCAGCCAGATCAGGCCCCGGTTATGCTGCAGTGAGAGTGAAACCAGATAGTAGCCGATGCCGAAGATGATAATGGCCAGCATGACCACCTTGAGCATCAGCAGGGCCAGGAAATTATCGGTGACGGCGGCGCTACCGAAAAAGAGGGTCACGGCAAAATCGGCGGCCACCAGGCCGGTCAGGCCGATGGCCAGGTTCCAGAGCGCGCCCAGCGCGAACATCTTGCGGTAAAAATTATCAGACAGCTCTTTCATCATTGCCCTCCGTCCTGAAGGCCTTGCGGCTGGCATCATAGGTGCCGGGCACCACGCCGGCCGCCTCCAGGGGCTTTTTCTTAATGCGGTGGGTTTCGGTCTTTTCAAATTCATCAACGATCCTGACATAGCGGGGCACGGCAAACTTGGCCAGGTTGTCGGCGGCATAGGCCACCAGTTCGGCCTCGGTGATTTTGGAGCCCTCCACCAGGGTCAGGCTGCACATGATCTCATCCTCGGCCAGTTCGGAGGGCACGGCATAGACCGCGGCCTCCA
Source organism: uncultured Bacteriovoracaceae bacterium (assembly GCA_964456565.1). Lineage (GTDB taxonomy): Bacteria > Desulfobacterota > Desulfomonilia > UBA1062 > UBA1062 > CAYWBU01. Next base: position 1,515 of record CAYWBU010000230.1, read on the forward strand.
GGATCGCCGGATGTTTCTGCAGGATCTGCTCCACCTCGTAGGCCGATACATTCTCACCCTTGATGCGCATGGATTCGGTGTTGCGGCCCACAAAGTAGAGATAGCCCTTTTTGTCGCGGCGCATGACGTCGCCGGTGCGGATCCAGTCCGAGGACTGCTTCTCGCTGGTGGCCTTTTCGTTCTTGTAATATTCCACTCCGACGCCGGCGGCCTTTTTGCGCGGGGCCGGGAAGATCAGTTCACCCGGCTCACCGTCGGCTACATCGTTCATGTTGTCGTCCACCAGGCGGTAGCGGATCTTCATGGTCGGTTTGCCGATGGAACCCACCGGCGCGGTGCCCAGGTTCATGATGGTCTTGCCGCCGCCGTCCACCGAGCCGTAGGTTTCATAGATCCTGATGCCGTAGCGTTTTTCGAAGGTCTGCCAGAGTGCGGGCGTGCAGGCGGCCGAGATGATGCAGCGCCCCCGGTTCTGGTTGTCGGTGGGCTTTTCGGGCTGTTTGAGCAGGATCGGGATCATGGCGCCGATGGTGTTGAAGGTGGTGGCGTCGTAGCGGCGTATGGATTCCCAGAACCGGCTGGCCGAAAATTTCTTGTCCAGGGCCACGGTGGCGCCCACGTGCAGGGCGCTGGTGGAGGTGACCAGCAGGGCGTTGGCGTGGAAGAGCGGCATGCAGGTGTACATGATATCGCTCTGGCGCCAAAGAATGTGCGAGATCAGTGAGAACAGCTTGATGCCCGACTTGCGGTAGCGGTAGACCACGCCCTTGGGCAGGCCGGTGGTGCCCGAGGTGTAGGTGATGATGCAGATGTCGTCCTTGTTGTAGCCGATGCCGGGGTCGCTTGGCGATTCTTGATAGGCCTCATCTAGGGTGTGCTGATTAGCAGGGATGGTCCCGGGATCTTCTTCGGCCGGATTGACGATTATGGTGCGGATATTGGTGAGCTGGTCTTGGATGCGTTCCAGTCGGTCCGTGTAGGCCTCGTCGATCACCAGGAATTCGGCATCGCAGTGGTTCAGGATGTAGAGCATGCCGTCACCCCTGAGGGAGGTGTTGACCGGCACCGCATACATGCCGATCTTCTGCAGGCCGAAAATCACGTCATAGACCCGCGGCGAGTTGTCCATGAAGATGGCCACGCCCTTGCCCTGGCCGCCGCCCAGACGGTGCAGGTAGTTGGCCAGGCGGTTGGCGTTGGCGTTCATCTGGCGGTAGCTGAAACTCTGCTTCCCGTAGAGCAGGTAGGGTTTGTCGCCGTAGATGGCGGCCTTCTCTTCCAGCAGTTCGCCCCAGGACATCTCTGCCGCCAGTTCCATGCGGGAAATTCCCGGCAGATTCTTAAGCAGGGTGCCGCGCCTGAATTCGGTGGCCATGAAGATCGCAATCGAACGCGCCATATTGAAACCCATGCTGATTTTACCCATAAAAACTCCTTTTTCAGCGGTTGTCCCGGCCCGCAGGGGACTCCAGGATATGCACGCACATGGCGGCCTCTTCATTGCCCAGGGCCCCGCCGCCGTTTTCGGCGATGCCCCGGCGGGCATTCGCCACCTGGCGCTCTCCCGCAGTCCCGCGCAGCTGGGTGACAATTTCGTGGATCTGCCCCAGACCTGAGGCCC
>CAYWBU010000231.1:0-231 GCA_964456565.1 uncultured Bacteriovoracaceae bacterium
GCCGTCCTGCAGGCTGTCTTTGGGCTCGAAGAAACGCGGATGCACGGATAAGTCAAATTTCATGTCCCGGTCCAACATGGCCCGAATGCCGCCGGAGTGGTCATAGTGGCCGTGGCTCAGCGCCACGCGGTCGACATGCTCCAGCTCAAGGCCGAGCTGCGCGGCATTATCAAGAAAGGCGCCGCTCTGGCCCGTATCGAAGAGGAGTTTTTTCCCGGCATTCTCGATGAG
>CAYWBU010000231.1:241-3124 GCA_964456565.1 uncultured Bacteriovoracaceae bacterium
CGGAGGGATCGGTGGCATCGCTCACCGCAGCACAGGCGCCGCTCTGGCAGGTATCGCATAAAATCTTGCGGTAATTATGCTCAATAAAGAAGCTCAGGCCGTGTTCGGCCGTCAGGGCGGAGCCCCGGGGTTTGGTATTCTCGATCAGGGTCGTGATTTTCATCTTTTAATTTCCACTGAAAACAGTGTTGCTAAAACTTGGTCTCGCGGTCGCGGAAGCCGATCAGGTAGAGGATGGAATCCAGGCCCAGGGTGATGGCATGCTCGGCGTTTTCGCGCACAATCGGTTTGGCCCGGAAGGCGATCCCCATGCCCGCGGCATTCAGCATGGGCAGGTCAGTGGCGCCGTCACCCACGGCAATGACCTGTTCCAGCCGGATATCCTCATGCGATGCGATCTGCTTTAACAGTTCGGCCTTGCGCGCCGCATTGACAATCGTGCCCGTGACTTGGCCGGTCAGGTGTCCGTCGACGATCTCCAGTTCGTTGGAATAGACATAGTCGATGCCCAAGCGGTGCTGCAGGAAATGCCCGAAATAGGTGAAGCCGCCCGAGATGATGGCGGTCTTGAGGTGCAGGCTCTTGAGGTTGCGGATCAGTTTTTCGGCCCCCTCGGTCAGGATCAGGCTTTCAGCCACCTCCAGCAGCACCTCTTCGGGCAGGCCCTGGAGCATGGCCACCCGGCGTTTGAGACTCTCGTCAAAATCGATCTCGCCGCGCATGGCGCTCTCGGTGATGGCGGCAACCGCATCCCCGACGCCGGCCCTCTTGGCCAGTTCATCGATGACCTCGGACTCGATCAGGGTGGAATCCATGTCAAAGACCACCAGGCGCCGGTTGCGGCGGAAGATGTTGTCCTGCTGGAAGGAAATGTCGACCGCGGTCTCCTCGGCAATATGGAAAAATTCGGCCCGCAGGACTTCAGGGTCATCCAGGTGGCCGCGCAGAGAAAATTCGACGCAGGCCCGGGTCTGGTTATGGTCTTCATCAAGCGGGATGCGGCCGGTCAGGCGGGTGATCTTGTCGATGTTGAGGTTATGTTGGGCCACGATCTCGGTCACGCGCGAGATATGGCCGGCATTGAAGCGCCGGGCCAGCAGGGTCAGGATGTAGCGCGGTTTGCCCTGTTCGCCCACCCAGGCCGAATAGACCTCTTCGCTGACGGGCTGGAAATTCATGGTAACCCCCAGGCGGTGGGCCTGGAAGAGGATCTCCTTGAGTACCGGGGCCGAGCCGGATTCGGCCGGGACCTCGATTAGAATGCCCAGGGAAAGGGTGTTGTGGATCACGGCCTGGCCGATATCTAAGATGTTGACCTTGTACTGGGCCAGAATGCCGGTAATCTGGGAGGTGAGCCCCGGTTTGTCTTCGCCTGAAATGTTGATCAGAATGATTTCTTTCATATCCAATTCCTGAGAAGTTATTTTCCACTAGCATGCACCGGGCATGATTTCCAGCGGTATTATATAAGTTGTTTACTTTGGATGAATATGCGCTAGAATGCCCCCGATGCAACTTTTTGATGAAAAAGCCCGTCTGATCGGGCAGGTGGAACGCATAACCTTTTCCAATGATGAAAACGGCTACACCATCGCGCGCGTCAGCGTGGACGGTCGCGACGATCCGGTGACCGTGGTGGGCTACCTGTTTGCGCCCATGATCGGCGAGATCCTCGACATGCACGGTGAGTGGGTGGTGCACAAGGTCTACGGCCGGCAGTTCAAGGTGGAAAAATTCAGCGGCATTGCTCCGGCCTCACTGGAGGGCATCGAGAAATTTCTCTCCTCCGGTGCCATCAAGGGCATCGGTCCGGCCATGGCCGCGCGCATCGTGGACCATTTCGGCGACGAGACCCTGGATGTCCTGGAACACGAGACCTACCGCCTGGCCGAGATCGACGGCATCGGCGAAAAACGCATCGAGACCATCAGAAATGCCTGGGCCGACACCAAGGATGTGCGGCGGGTCATGATCTTCCTGCAGAGCCACGGGGTCAGCCCGGCCTATGCCAACCGCATCTACCGCACCTACGGCAACGAGGCCGTCAGCCTGATCACCGAAAATCCCTACCGCATGGCCATTGATGTGGCGGGCATCGGCTTCCTGAGCGCCGACCGCATCGCCCAGAGCATCGGCTATGAGCGCAACTCCATCGAGCGGGCCTCGGCCGGGGTGCTCTACATGCTCAACCAGCTGAGCGTCGAGGGCCATGTCTTCTATCCGGCAGAATCCCTGGTGCGCAAATCTTGCGAGATGCTGGGGGTGGATGATGATATCGTACGCGCAGCCCTCGATGAGCTTTCCAGGAGCGGGCGGCTGATCATGGATGATTTTCTGTCCGCGGATGAAGGCACCGGCAAGGCGGTCTACCTGGACCGCTTCTATGTCTATGAACAGGGCGTGGCCGCTTCCCTGCTGACGCTCTGCAACACCCCCAAATATGTGCGGCGCATCGATCTGGAAAAGGAGATCGACGACATCCAGTGGCGCATGGACATCAAACTGGCCGAGCGCCAGCGCCAGGCCGTACGGGCGGCCTGCGAGAACGGGGTGACCATTATTTCGGGCGGTCCCGGCACCGGCAAGACCACCATCGTCTCCGTGATCCTGGATGCCTTCGACCGCATGCAGGCCAAGGTGCTGCTGACCGCGCCCACGGGCCGGGCCGCCAAGCGCCTGGCCGAGGCCACCGGCCGCGAGGCCGCCACCATCCACCGCCTGCTGGAATATTCCATCAACGAGGGCTTCAAAAAGGGCCCCGGCGACCAGCTGGACTGCGACGTGCTGATCGTGGACGAGGCCTCCATGGTGGATACGGCCCTGATGTATTTCCTGCTGCGGGCCGTGCCGGCCACCTCCGTGCTGGTGATCGTGGGCGATGTG
>CAYWBU010000232.1:0-2343 GCA_964456565.1 uncultured Bacteriovoracaceae bacterium
GCCCACGACAGGTAGACCTGCTGGCGCGCGCGCGTGATGCCCACATAGAGCAGGCGGCGTTCCTCTTCGATGTCCTCGCTGGTTTCCATGGAGCGCGAGTGGGGCAGGATGCCCTCTTCCAGGCCCAGGATGAAGACATGGTCAAACTCCAGGCCCTTGGACATGTGCAGGGTCATGACGCTGCATTTTTCGCCGGGGACGTCGTCCACGGGGTTCATCAGGGCCTTTTCCTCGAGCCAGCTCTGCAGGTCGCGGGAATCCTCGGCGCTGACGATCAGCTCTCTGATGTTGGTCAGGCGGTCGGCGCCGTCCACCTCGGCCTTGAGGGCCGTCTCCAGGCCGCTCAGCTCCACGATGTTGCGGATCAGGTCGCCCACGTTCATGGCCGCGGCCATGTCGCTCAAATGTTTGATGAGGGCGGCGAACTCCCGGGCGCCGGTGGCGGCACGGCCCTTGAGGGTCTTGTTTTCGACGGCGTCCGCAATGGCCTCCAGCGAGGGCACGCCCTTGAAGGCGGCATATTCCTGGAGGTTACTCAGGCTCTTGGCCCCGATGCCGCGCACCGGGGTGTTGATGACGCGGCTTAAGCTCTCTTCGTCGCGCGGATTAAAGATCAGGCGCAGATAGGCGATCACATCCTTGATCTCGCGGCGTTCGTAGAAGCGCTGGCCGCCGAAGACCGCGTAGGGCACCTGGTTGCGCACCAGGGCCTCTTCGATCTGGCGCGACAGGGCGTTGACGCGGTAGAAGATGCCGATCTCGGCCGGGCTGACGCCCTCGCCCAGCAGGCGCGCGATCCGCCAGGCCACATGGGCGGCCTCATCGCCGTCGTCGCGGAACTCGTCCACCCGCACGCTTTCGCCGCCGGAGCGGCTGGAGCGCAGCAGCTTGGGGGCGCGCTTGGAGTTGTTGGCGATCAGGGTGCCGGCGGCATTCAGGATATTTTCGGTGGAGCGGTAGTTCTGTTCCAGTTTGATGACCGTGGCGCCGGGAAAATCTTCGTTGAAACGCAGGATGTTGCCCACATCGGCGCCGCGCCAGCCGTAGATGGACTGGTCGTCGTCGCCCACCACGCAGATGTTCTGCTCCGGGCCCACCAGGTTCATCAGCAGGGAATACTGGGCCATGTTGGTGTCTTGGTATTCGTCCACCATGATGTAGCGGAACATGCGGCGGTATTTGGCGGCCACATCCTGATTGTCGCGCAGGATGCGGCAGGGCAGCGCCAGCAGATCGCCGAAGTCCAGGGCGCCGTATTCCTTTTTGCGGGCCTCGTAGAGTTCCATCACGGGTTCGGGATCAAAGGGCAGGTCGTGGCTGATGTAGCGCGCCGGATGCATGGTGTCCTTGGCGAGCCCGCTGATCCAGGCCAGGGTGTTGTCCATGCCGCGCTCGCGTTTGATCTTCATGTCGCTGATGCACTTGCCCATGAGCGAGCGCTGGTCGGCGGCGTCATAGATCACGAACGACCGCGGATATTCGGCCAGATGGGCCTCGCGCCTGAGCATCCAGGCCCCGAAGGCATGGAAGGTGCCGGCCCAGACCGGGACCGATTCCACCCCCAGCATGGTCTGGAGGCGCTGTTTCATCTCGCTGGCGGCCTTGTTGGTAAAGGTCAGGCACAGGATCTCGGCCGGGTTGACACCTTGCGCAATCAGGTTGGCCACGCGGTGCACGATCACGCGGGTCTTGCCCGAGCCGGCCCCGGCAAAGATCAGCAGCGGGCCTTGGGTGTGCTCCACGGCCCTGAGCTGTTCGGGATTCAGTCCGTCATGGGATAGCTTCTGCATGCAGGAAGGCATAACACAGAACGCGGCCACGGAAAACTTCCTCTTTTTTTGTTTCAGTACCGAACCTATGCTGTCGATAGACTAGTTGGTTTATACAAGCACAGAGCGAGAATACAGCGAAAATTTCAGCGAGGTTGTTAAATGAAATGGATTAAAAATTTATCAATTAAAGTCAAGCTTAACGGTGGCATTTCCCTTCTCATGGCGTTATTCCTGGTCCTGGGCCTGCTGTTTGCCAAGGCCATTGACGTCCCGCAGATGACGGCCCAGGCCCTGGTGGACAATGACAGCATGTACATCAATGTCCTGGAGATCGACCGGGCCCTCAAGGATTACTTCATTGATCGGGACGACAAGGTCTACCAGCGCATCGACACGGCCCGGTCCTGTTGAACACGGTCTGGTAGCGTTCGGGATCGCCTTTGTAAGCACGGATATACGGCGGCAAGGGCACATGACCTGCTTTCTCAAATGCACTCTCGATTGGCTGCGCAAAGCGTACCAGACGCCGCGACTCTCCGAGGTCCTCAACCACCTCAGCGATTGGACCCTC
>CAYWBU010000232.1:2353-3112 GCA_964456565.1 uncultured Bacteriovoracaceae bacterium
GACCAAGGATATGATCGCCCACGGCCAGGAAATGGTGGGCCCCCTGGCCGATCAGGCCAAGGCGGTAATCAGGAGCGGCAGCTACGACGGCGAGGAGTTCCGGCTCTATCGCAGCACCCTCCAGGAGATGATCACCACCCTGGAAGACGGCCGCACCAAGCAGGCACCCAAGCTGTTCAAGATCATCAACAAACTGAAAACCGGGGTGCTGGGGCTCTATTTCATCACCATCCTCATGGCCCTGTTGCTGAGTTTTCTCATCACCCTGGCCATTACCCGCGACATGGACAAGAGTGTCGCCTTTGTCTCCAAGGTCGCCAAAGGCGACCTGAGCGCCTCCATCAATATCCGCCAGAAAGATGAGCTTGGTCAGCTGGCTGAGGCCATGCAGGAGATGGTCGGAAACCTGGACCGCATAATCCGGCAGGTGCGGGTCAATGCCGAGGAGGTGGCCGGCGGCAGCCGCGAAGTCCAGGCCAGCGCCGAGCAGCTGACCCAGAGCGCCACCGAGGAGGCGGCCAGCGTGGAGGAGATTGCCGCCACCATCGAAGAGATGACCGCCACCATCAAGGCCGCGGCCCAGACCGCCGAAAACTCGCGCATCAAAACCGCCTCGGCCTCCCAGAGCATGAGCGCCAACCTGGAGCTTTCACGGGAGATGGCGGCCGCCATGGCCGAAATCACCCAGGCCGCCGGCAGGATTCGCGACATCACCGCCACGGTCAGCGAGGTGGCCTTCCAGACCAACCTGCTGGCCCT
>CAYWBU010000233.1:0-3087 GCA_964456565.1 uncultured Bacteriovoracaceae bacterium
TTTCCAGGTCGGATAAGAAGCGGACTCCAACATTGCACAGCCCGGCTGAATTTTTTATCTGTATTGTTGTGGACGTTTTGGTAAACGATGCCGGCAAAGGTTGCAACATTATTCACAACCTCACAAAAAAAGGAGCTACGCCTTGGCGGCGTAACTCCTTGAATTAAATTGGTAGTCCCTAGGGGAATCGAACCCCTGTTTTCGGCGTGAGAGGCCGACGTCCTGGGCCACTAGACGAAGGGACCATAACTTGGCTGGCCGACTAGGATTCGAACCTAGATTGACGGAGTCAGAGTCCGCTGTCCTACCGTTGAACGATCGGCCATCAAATGTAGGTTGCTACATAATGACAGATGGGGGTCCGTGTCAAGGGATTTTTAAGGTTTTCCCCAACCGGACCTTTGAGCAAGACCGGCTTGTTTTCAGGTGCTTTGAGGTGGTATGCTGCCGTAAACAACCGAAGAGGAGGCAGCGGGCCGCATATGGATGAAAAGCTCTACATCGTGATGGTGGGTCTGCCGGCCCGGGGGAAGTCGACCACCTCGGCCCGGCTGCGGGATACCTTCCGCAAAAATTCGATGCGCGTGCGGGTGTTCAACAACGGCAACCTCAGACGTAAATATCTGGCCGACCAGGACAGCTCCTCGGCCGAATTTTATAATCCCAGCAATGCCGCCGGCACGGACCTGCGGCGGCGCTTTGCCGAGATGAATCTCAAAAGGGCGCGGGCCTTCCTGAACGACGGCGGGCAGGTGGCCATCCTTGATGCGGCCAATGTCAGCCGCGAGCGGCGGGAACTAATCGAGCAGATCCTGGACGATCATCCGATCCTGTACATCGAGTGCATCAACAACGATGATGAGATCCTCTATCTGAGCATGCTGCAGAAGGTCAAGACCCCCGAATTTTCGGGCTTTTCCACGGCCACGGCCCTGCAGGAGTTTACCCGGCGGGTCAATTATTATGATGAGATCTACAATCCGCTGCACGAGGAGCGCAACTATGTGCGGGTGGATTCGCTGTTCAACCGCATCATCGAGGAGCAGGTCTTTGACCCCATCCCCACCTATTCGCGTATCCGCGATTTCCTGGTGACCGACATGGTCAAGAACCTCTACCTGATCCGCCACGGCGAGACCTATTTCAATGTGGATAACCGTATCGGCGGCGATTCGGAGCTGACGCCCAACGGCCGCAGCCAGGCCCGGGGACTGGCCGATTATTTTGCCGCCAAGAAGATCTCCAACATCTTCACCAGCCAGAAACTGCGCACCATCCAGACCGCCGAACCCATCTGCGAGAAGCAGGATGACTGCACCATCATCTCGCTGCAGGAACTGAACGAGATCTTCAGCGGCACCTGTGAAAACATGACCTACAGCGAGATCCGGGGCGATATGCCCGAGGTCTATAATTCACGCAAGGCCGACAAGTATAACTATGTCTATCCCGGCGGGGAGGGCTATGTGACCATGAAACACCGTATTGAGGTGGGCATCAAGAAGGCCTTTTTCCTGAACCGCAACGCGGACAATATGATGATCGTGGGACACCAGGCCGTCAACCGCATGATCCTGTCGCATTTCCTGTATCGCCGCAGCGAGGATGTGCCGCATATCTATGTGCCGCAGGACAAGTTTTACCACATCGTGGCCACCCAGGATAAGAAGATGGTGGCGCTGAAGCGTTACCGCCGCTAGGCTCAGTCGGGGATCTCGTTGTTCTCGATGGCCTTGAGCATGCCGCGGGCCAGGTCGAAACGCGGGTTGATCTTGAGGGCCTTGACGAAACATTTCTTGGCCTGTTCGGGGTTTTCGATATCGAGATAGGCACGGCCCATGTTGAAATGGATGTTTTCGTCACAGGGATCGATCTTGACCGCCTTTTCATAGAGCGCAATGGCATCGCGGTGACGGCTCTGACGGCGGTAGAGGATGCCCAGTGAGTTGTAGACATTGATGGTTTCGGGGTTGATCTTGAGGATCTCGTTGAAGATGCTCTCGGCGTTTTCGTGCATCTCGCGTTCCAGGTAGATCTCGCCGGCCATCTGCAGATATTTTTCGGCCATCTTGTTGTTGCCCATCTTGAGATAGACCTCGGCCATGGCCTTGTAGGCCTTGGCAAACATCTGGTTGAGCTGGGTGGCCTTGCGGAAGGCGGCCAAGGCCTCGTCATATTCGCCCTTGGCGGTCTTGATGTAGCCGATATTGTAGTAGACCTCGGCCGATTCCAGCACATCCAGCACCCGGCCGTATTCCTGCAGGGCCTCCTCGTAGCGCTCCTGTTTCATCAGCAGGTCGCCCTTGGCCATGAAGGAACGCGCCTTCTTGGTGGAGGGGCTCATCTCAAATTCGAGCATGATGCGGATCTTGGAGTCCAGACCCTCCAGACTGACCGGGTCCACCAGGATGGAGTTGGCGCCGGCCTCACCGGCCTTGATGACGTCGGTCTTGGTGATGTTTTCGGCCCACAGCACCACCGGCATATCGGAAAATTCGGGATTGCGCCGGATCAGCTGCAACAGGGCGATGCCGCTCATTTCAGGCATCTCCCACTGCACGATGACGATCTGGGGCATGATGTTGTTCATGGTTTCCCAGGCCGCCGGGCCTTCCATGCATTCCTCCACCTGGGAGAAACCCAGGCGGGCAAGCAGGTCGCGCATATTCTGCCGGAAGATGAAATTGGGACCGACTATCAGGATCTTAATATCAATTGTCATTTATCACCTTAGAACTTCTTGATATTTTCAAGGCCTTTATCGTCAAGAAAGGCCTTTTTCTTTATTTCCTTCTCGATTTCCAGACTGAACTTATGCCCTTTTTCGAGGGCGGCAAAGGGTTTGTCGGAGAAGAAGAAGCGGCCGTTACGCATCTCAACCGATCCCTGGAGATGGTCTTCAGGGACAATCAGGTCGGCCCCTTCGTTCAGGGCCCGGAGCATGTCCGCCAGCCGGCGGCCGGTGTTGGGCAGCAGTTCGATATCGGCCGAACCGCGGACCCGGGTGGAGCTGCTGATGAGTCCGGTAAGCGCCCCCCAGCACAGCACCACCCAGGCATGGCGGTGCTTGAAGAGGTCAAAATCTTC
>CAYWBU010000234.1:0-3072 GCA_964456565.1 uncultured Bacteriovoracaceae bacterium
CGATATTCCGGGGGCGAAGAAATGATGGATCTGGTTATCAGGAGGATTCCCAGCACGGTCAGGGTATAGGAATAGGCCGAATGCACATACCAGAAGTACCAGCCGAATTTTACGCGTTCCAGGATCTGGTAGCCGCCAAGGTTTCTGATTTCCGCCTGAGAGATGATCAATCCGTGAAAACTGTTGGTGGCGCACATGATCAGGGTGATGACCGGGATGATGAAGAGCAGGGTTACCGTACGTGCGTTAAACCAGCGTTCCCGACGGGTGTAGCGGATTACGAAGAGGAGCCACTGCACCGGTACATTCACGATTCCCAGATACTGGAAAAGGGCCCAGAAAAGCTTGCCTTGAAGGCTCACTGCGTGAAATTCCAAGGCCGATCCCAGTGTCCATACGGACAGTGACAGACAGAAGATGGCAAAGGCCTTTGAGCCCCTGGTTGCCCTCTTTTTCCAGGCCAGGCATGCCAGCGCGAACGCGGCAACCGCCGCTATCAGCATTGTCAGGATGTAGGGGTTTTTAAGCCAGTCCATTATTTATAATTTACATGGATTTGGTGTGAATGAAAATATTTTATGAGCCCGCAGCTATCAGGCAATGATTCCCTGGATGATGGTTTCCAGGGCTGACATGGCCCGGTCCTTGTCGAGGAAGCTGTTGAGTCCGATCAGGGATGCATAATGCATGGTGAACCCTAGGGCAAAGATCTCCCAGGCCGTCAGGGAGACATCGATGTCGGCCTTTATGGAGCCCTCGTTGATGCCTTTTTCAATGATCGATTCGAGATAATGAATGATCTCCTCGAAAAAATCCTGCATGTTTCCGCGCAGATCCTCTTCCGGAGCGGCGCAGATAAATTCAAAAAGGACCTTGGCCTGCTCGGGGTGCTGCATGATTATGTCGTAAAGGGCCTGGGCCATGCTGCGCAGATCCGAAACAATATCATCGCCCTTGATGGTGATGGTTGCAATCAGCTGGATACTGACCGTTTTAAGGGTGGCCAGGATGATTTCACGGCGGTTTTTAAAATGACGGTAGAGCGCCGGCTCAGTGATTCCGACCTCATTGGCTATGCGTGACATGGTGGCCCAGGCCAGGCCCTTTTCCATGATGAGCTTGATGGTGGCATCAATAATCTGCTCCTTGCGTTTTGATGACGGCAGCCGTCTGGCGGGCTCTGTCACGATAACCTCCCTTTATTTCTAATCGTTTATCAAGGCACCACGATTTGACTATTATGTCAATAACAACCTTGGGTTTGAAGAAGGGGCGGGTGAATTTTATATTTGCATGTGCTGTTCATATAATATAAATAGGTTCACCTGTTGTAACCCGGAATGCTGGTTTTTCCCGGGGATCTGTATTTATACGATCAATGCTTGACATGGACAGTGTCATCGGATATATCCGAGCCCTATTTATGCGGCAAGGGAGTTAGAAAATGAAGACATATATGGCAAAAAAAGGTGATATTCCAAGGGAATGGGTTGTAGTGGATGCCAAGGACCAGGTCCTTGGACGGCTTGCTGCCGATGTTGCGGCAATCCTCAGAGGTAAGACCAAACCGGAATATACCCCGCATACCGATGTCGGCGACTTTGTCGTGGTGATCAATGCCGACAAGGTTAAGCTTACAGGCAATAAAATGGACCAGAAGGTCTATTACAAACACAGCGGATACACGGGTGGAATCAAGGCTACGCCTGTCAAGGACATGCTGGAGAAGACCCCGGAAGACGTTATCAAAAATGCGGTCAAAGGCATGCTGCCCAAGAACAGTCTTGGTCGTGAGCAGTTCAAGAAACTGAAGGTTTATGCCGGTGATCAGCATCCGCATGAGGCCCAGCAGCCGAAGGGCTTATAATAAAAGAGAGGTTTTATAAATGGCAGACAAAATCTATGCCACGGGCAGAAGAAAAGAGTCCACCGCCAGGGTATGGCTGGCACCGGGTACGGGTGAGTTTACCGTTAACGGTAAACTCATGGAAGATTATTTTGACAGGGAAACCCTGAAGATGCAGGCGATGATGCCCTTTACCGTTACCGAGACCGCCGGTCAGTTTGATGTTTTCGCCACGGTCACCGGCGGCGGAATTTCCGGCCAGGCCGGAGCCTTGAGACATGGAATCTCAAGGGCCCTTTCAGCCTATGATGATGACAAGCTGAAATCCAAGCTGAAATCTGTCGGGTTCCTCAAAAGAGCCTCTAGAATGGTTGAAAGAAAGAAATACGGCAAACACAAAGCCCGTAAGAGTACGCAGTTCTCCAAGAGGTAAACGACTCTTGTCTTTAGCGGTAGGAATCCTCGGTGCGACAGGATATACCGGCGTTGAGCTGTTGCGACTGCTGCAGCGCCATCCTGAGGCCGAGGTTTCCTATTGTTCATCCCGCCGGCATAACGGCAAAAAGCTTTCCGAAATCTTTGAATTTTTGAAAGGGGCCGCTGAACTGCCCCTTGAGGATTTCGACCCCGATCAGATCGCAGTGCGCTGCGATGTGGTTTTCAGCTGCCTGCCGCACAAGGCCAGCATGGGGTTCATCCCGGACATCATTGACAGAGTCAAGGTTGTTGACCTTAGCGCTGATTTCAGGATCAGAGATGCGGCCCTCTATAGCCGCTGGTATGAGGAACATAGCGCTCAGGGACTGCTGCAAGAGGCTGTTTACGGTTTGACTGAAGTCTACCGGGAACAGGTCAGGGACGCCCGACTGGTTGCCAACCCCGGATGTTACCCCACATCTGTCCTGCTGCCGCTGATTCCGCTGCTCAGGGCGGGGATGGTGGTTCCCAAGGGTATCATCGTGGATACCAAATCGGGAGTATCGGGCGCCGGCCGGGGCTTGAGCCTCAAGACCCATATCTGTGAAACCGGTGAGTCCTTTGCCGCCTACAAGGTCGGTCGGGAGCATCGTCATATCCCCGAGATAGAGCAGGAACTTTCCCTGGCCGCCGGTCAGGGCTGCAATATTGATTTTACCCCGCACCTCATTCCGGTTAGCCGCGGGATGCTTTCGACCATCTATGCCTACACTACCGCGGAAGAAGATATGCTGCGAGGAGTTCTCAAG
>CAYWBU010000235.1:0-3069 GCA_964456565.1 uncultured Bacteriovoracaceae bacterium
TTTACATTAGCCATCAAATCTCCCCCTTGGATATATATTTTAGTAAGGTAAAATGCCTTAATAATTTGGTCGTTTCGCATGGCAGATGCTGGTCCAGCAATTCATACCATCTATGTATATTATATAGCAGAACCTATATACCGAATCTGATTCAGAGATGCAAGCTTAATTATGTTAAAAAAATAACACGAAAAAAAACTCTGATGGTCTTTTGTTAGTAATACTAGACAATTACATTAAAAATGAATGAATGCTATTTTTTGAATAGAATTCAAACGAGATTCAGCCTCTGCATATCTTCCAGAAGAATTTCCGGTGTCACCGGTTTGACGATGTAGGATGATGCCCCGCAGCGATAGAATGATTCGGACATGGTTTTGGAATCATCAACCGCGGAGGTGATGATGACCTTTACCCGGTCGGTTTCGCTGATATCCTGTTCCAGTTCACGAATCTTCGTGAGGGCCGTGATGCCGTCCATTCCGGGCATCATTATATCCATACAGATGAGGTCATAAGGTTCGCCGGCGTCTGCTGCGCGGGAGAATTCGTCGATGGCGGTCTCCCCATCGATGGCGATCGAACAGGTGCCGTAACCATTGAGGATGTTTTCAAGGACAATCTGAGAAGTTTTGTCGTCTTCTACAATCAGGATTCGCATTTTGTTATATCCCGGTGCTTTTGTAAGTTTTTAATAGAATAAAAAGGGCCGCCCGTGGACGGCCCTCACATGTTTATTTCCAGTTGTTCTCGTCGTCCAGCATGCTCTTGCTCCAGTCAACGTAATATTTACGCGGACCGGTCAGGCCGAGTTCGCACCAGGCCTTGGCTTCGGCAAGATATTTTTCCTTCTCGCAGCCTTTCATGCCGAGGGCATCCACGGCCAGGAGCAGAAATTCTGCTGTATAGGGGGCGCGGACATCCCATTCGAAGCATTCCTTGAAGTTGGCCTTGGTGGCGGCATCATGTTCCTTGTAGTACTCCATGGCCTCTTTGAATCTGTCTTTCTTGGAGCCTTTGACCAGAAACGGAACACTGGGCACATGGGAAAGGAACTGGAAGCGGGCAAAGACCGGAATATACTCAAGATAGGTTTTGTCGGCATCATATCCCTTGACAACATTTTCCTGAGATTTGGGCAGGAAGCCCTCCTTGATGGCATTGATGATGGGCTCGATCCCGCCGATCAAGACATATTTGCCCATGCAGTAGCTGCGCCAGAAATAGGCCTCAGGTCTTGAGGGCTCAACTTCGCAGGCCGTATTGGCCTTGTTGAAACCGTCCAGGCCCCATTTGCGGCAGACATCTTTCCAGTCGGGAACTTCGTCTCTGAGTGACTGGGCAGCTTCGGCATATTCGGAGGCAGCTCTTGCATAACGCCAGAGATATTCGTAGTTCTTAGGCTCTTTCTCAACGGCCTTGATGCAAAGGTCGAGATTTTCTTTCATCTTGCACATGAAATCTTTGTCGAGGCCCTTTGCGTAGACCTGATTGTAGGCGTCATTCCAGATCTTGTCGATCTGCTGCGTGGTGGCGTCTTCAGCCGCCATCAAACCCATGGGCGTAATTAAAAATGCAATCAAACCAATCCAAAAAAATTTCTTCATCGCGTCATCTCCTTAGAAGATAGTTTTATAAAACTCGATAAAAGCATATGCCAGAGTCTATGAATGTTTGCAAGTGAAATGAATCACACCTGTTAAAAAAATCACATTCAGCTCTGGCTCCGCTTCGTGGTTTTCTATAGCTTAAAATCGGTCTGATGTAAAATTTAATGAGCACTTTGTTGCCGGGGTCGGTGCAGTATTGAGCGCTGGCAGGCAGGATTGATAAAACTCTATTGAAAAAATCGTAAAATACCTCTAATGTGACGGCAAACATCAGGAAATGCTCGTCGCATCAAGATGGCGAAGCTTTTTATGGATTGCAATTTTGGATAAGATAAAGAGACTTAATCGAAAAGAAAGAGAACGGCAGCAGCGCCGTCAGGCTATTCTGGACGCCGCCACCGACGCCCTGTTTGAAAAAGGGTATTATAATGCCACGATCGCGGAAATTGCCGCCAAGGCGGAATTCGGGGTGGGCACCATCTATCAGTTTTTCCCCAACAAACAGGCCCTGTTTGGCGAGATCCTGCTTAAATATTTTGAGGATGAGATTGCCAAGCTCAGACAGAATCTGAATAAGCTGGACTGTTGGCGTGAAAAACTCAGGGCCATCATGGAGTATCATCTCAGTATGGGAGTGGAGGAGAGCGCCGAGTTTCTGCTGATGATCCGGGAGTTGTTCTATACTCCCGTGGATGAACTTTCGCGACAGCGGATTGACAAGTTCATTGCGATTCAGCAGTCTTCGCTGGACATGTTTCATGACGTGCTTTGCGAGGCCCGGAAAGACGGCTATAGTCTGGATCCCGAGTTCCTGTCGATGGCGATAATGAGTACCCTTAATGGTATCTATGATTTCAAGAATATGGGACTGCTCAAGAAATCTCCGGTTGATTATCTGGATGATATTATTAAATGGATCACCAAGTGATTCATTTGTGATGCTAGAGAAAAAGCCCGCCTGTCAGGCGGGCTTTTTTATTGGTGATCGCGACCGGTACTGAAATATTCAAAGCCGTGCCGGTGGATGTCGTCGGCGTTAAAGATATTGCGGGCATCGAAGATGACCGGTTGTTTGAGGAGTTCGCGCATGCGTTCGAAATCCGGGCTTTTGAACATGTTCCATTCGGTTATGATGGCCAGACCATGGGCGTCTGTCAGAGCTTCATAGTTGTCGTCGATAAAACTTACCCTGTCGCCGAATATTTGGTGCATGCCGGCGATGCCCTGCGGATCATAGGCCCTGACGGCGATGCCGTTGTCCAGCAGTTCACTGATGATGGCAATGGCCGGGGATTCCCTGATATCATCGGTCTTGGGTTTGAAGGTCAGACCCCAGATGGCGACGGTCGGGCTGGTGAGTCCCTTGCTGCGGTAGTAATCTATGATTTTGCGGGCAGTATATTTTTTCTGGCGTTCATTGGCCGAGTGAGTGGCTTCGCTGATCAGCAGTGAGTGGTCA
>CAYWBU010000236.1:0-2995 GCA_964456565.1 uncultured Bacteriovoracaceae bacterium
GCAAAGCCCCAAGTTGTTCAATGCGTCTGCATTGTCGGGTTTGAGTTTGAGCGCGGTTTGCAGATGTCTGATGGCGGAGGTGTAATCACTTTTATTTTTAAGGATGGTCCCTAGATTATAGTGGGCTTCGGCTAGATCAGGGTTAAGTTCAATTGCCTTTTGCAGGAGAGTTGTCGCATTTTCGAGATCATTGGAATAGTAATAGGCCGTTCCCAGTGCTAGGGATGCTTCAGGGGACTGGGGGTTGATTGTCAGGGCCTGTTCGAGAATTTGGATGGCTTGGGCGTTTTGTTTATTTGCCAGCAATGCTTCTGCAAGTTTTATCTTGGCATCCAGATGGCTGGGGTCGATGTCGATCGCCTTCATGTAGGCGGTAATCGCGTTATTAGGTTCACGATTGTCTTTAAAGACGTTGCCCATGCTGTAATAATACGCCGCCTTGGTTGGATTCAGTCTGATGGCTTCCAAGATATATGTTTTTGCGGCATTGATCTGTAGCAACTGATGCTTCAGAACCCCGAACATATGAAGGGCATCGGTATGCCCGGGATTCTTGGACAAGATCTTCTGGTAAGTTTTCTCGGCCTGATTGAGATTGCCGTTTTTGTGGTGGATCACTGCCGATGCAAAAAGTTTGTCCAGTGATTTTGATTTTTGATGGGTTGGATTTTTTTGCATAACAGCCTCAATGTTTATTTTATAGCAGACTGTGCAAGATGTATACCTTATGTCGAATGATAGGTGTTAATGTACAGATTTATGATTTGTTGTAGGAATTTTGATGTCCAGGACGAGTTTCTGTCATTATTTTGACTGATGGTGAAGATTTTTTGTTAAGTATTTCAGGGTTGATGTCGATTGACATTAGTAGGAAATCTTGCGAAAGGAGGTAGATGCCGGAAAGGTTTTGATCGTAGCCTTAATTATGATCACCAAGGCCAAGGATGGGCCGAAAAAAAAGCACAAAAATCAAGGAGGATAACATGGCTTTAAGAGTTAATACAACTGTAGCAGCAATTAATACCCACAGGAAGCTTCTCGGAACAGAAAAATCAATGAACAGTAACATGGAGAAACTCTCCAGTGGTTACCGGATCAACCACGCCTCAGACGATGCGGCGGGTCTTTCTATTGCCAACAGGCTGCGTACCAATGTTCGTTCACTTACCGTTGCGTCCAGAAACGTTTCCGAAGCCAGGTCAATGATGACGGTTGCCGAAGGTGCTGCCAATCAGGTTGAAGGCATCATCGAGCGTATGAAAGAGCTGGCCACCCAGGCAGCTTCCGATAACGCCGCGACCGACAGAGGCAAGCTGAATACAGAATATGGCCAGCTCGCCACCGAAATTGACCGTATCGTAAATGATACCGACTATCAGGGAACCGATCTTGTTGACGGAACTTTTGGTCAGGTTGCAACATCATCCGATACCAACGACTTCACCAACAGTGAAATTTCACTGAATGGTGCTGCAAGTGGTACCTATTCATTGACCGCCGGCGGAACCACGGCTTCTCTTACCAACGGTACGATCACGCAGGTTGTGAATTTTGCAGCCGGCAGTGCCCTGAATTTTGATGCGCTGGGCATCTCGATCGATACTTCCAGGTTGGGTCCGGTGCAAGCGCCTCAGAAGACCGGATATCCATTTCGCTTTCAAGTCTGAAGACCACGGATCTGTTGATCGATACCGGCACCATTAACCTCAACAGCGCCTCGGCCGCCCAGTCAGCCCTGACGGCTCTGGACACTGCTCTTGACACGGTTAACTCTCAGCTGGGTAATATGGGTGCTACCATTAACAGACTGGACTACGCATCTTCGAACCTGCAGGTTTCCATTGAAAACCTGTCCGCCTCTGAATCAGCAATCAGGGATGTGGATATGGCTGATGAAATGGTTGGCTTCACCAAGAACCAGATCCTGCTGCAGGCTGGTACGGCCATGCTGGCCCAGGCCAACATGTCCTCCCAGGGTGTGCTGAGTCTGTTCTAATGTAATCAGAATGAAGGGCGGGGCGCTTAGCCCCGCCCGCCTAAAGGTAGGTGGGTCATGAAGATCGAAAGCATTAACCGCATGATTCCGACAAGTGATGCTGCTAGTGTAAAGATAGGCAGCAAATCTCCCCCTGCATACGATTATAAGCCGTTAAAGATTAAAGATTCCGAAGCCGCCCAGACCGTAGAAAGCGAAAGATCTATTTCTGAAGAATTTTCTTCTCAAGATTTCTTTGCCTATGAACTCGAAGAAGATGTTTCTGAACTGAATACGAGACTTGAGTCCATGAACTATGCGATTCGATTCAAAGTTGATTCTGAAACTGATGATGTGATTGTGACGGTTGTTGACCGTGAAACTGATGAGGTAATCCGCGAAATTCCTCCTGAAGAAGTTATCAAGATGCGTGTCCGATTCAAGGAGATGGCAGGTTTATTGCTTGAAGAAACCGTTTAGCTAACGGAACAAGCAAGGAGCAATAGTTATGGCAAATTACATTGCAGGCTTAAGTTCAGGGTTTGATTGGACCAGTATGATCGAGCAGATGCTGGAGCTCGAGCGCCGGCCGATCAGTCTGATGGAAGAAAATAAGACCACGATCAGTGCTAACCAGTCGGCCTGGAATGATATTAATACCAGACTGGTGTCACTCAAGACGGCGGCTGCCAGTTTGTCGCAGATTGAAGATTTCAATCTGTTCAGTTCATCCAGTTCCATAACGGGGACGGAAAAAACTGTCAGAGAGATGGTAAATATTGCCGTGGGGTCAACCGCGACCGCCGGCAGTTATTCCATCAAAATCAATAATTTGGCGCAGGCCCAGAAATTGAGCAGCAGGGGATTTGAATCGACATCGGAAGAGCTGGGGATTTCCGGTGACCTGCTGATAAATGGTACGGCTGTAAGTCTTGAAACATCGGACAGCCTGGCAGATATCAGGGACAAGGTCAATTCGCTGAATTCCGGTACCAATGCCACCGGCGTGGTGGCTTCGAT
>CAYWBU010000237.1:0-2972 GCA_964456565.1 uncultured Bacteriovoracaceae bacterium
GCCCTGGGTCTGCCGCAGGCCGGCGGAGTGGTGGTGACCGAGGTGTTCCAGGATTCTCCGGCGCAGAAGGCCGGGCTGCAGCGCGAAGGTGTGATCCAGAGCATCAACGGCCGGCCGGTCAAGGATTCGGCGGCCCTGAGGCTTTATACGGCCGGGCTGGCTCCCGGGACAGCGGTCAGGGTCGGTTTTCTGCGCGGCGCTCAGGAGCGTTTTGCAAGAGTTGTCATCGGTGATCTGGCCCAGGCCCAGGAGGCTTTTGAAAAATATGTGGTTCAGGATAACCGCTTTTTCGGCGGGGCCACGGTGACCGAGGTGAGCGGGGCCGTCAGAGAACGCCTGCGCATGCCCGAAGGTGTTGGCGGGGTGCTGGTGCTGGGGGTGGATGCGGGCTCTTCCGCAGCCGGAACCGGAATCCGGCCCGGAGATGTGATCATGAAGATCAACCGCAGTGACATCGGCGGACTGGAAAGTTTCAAGACTGTTGTGGGTGAGATTGATGGGCGCAAGGTCAAGATCACGGTTTACCGTCAGGGTGCGGTCATGACCATGACGATTATCAGGTGAGGGCAATGAAGAGGATCTGGATTCTGTTCGGTATTCTGGTTTGTCTGGCGGCTGCGGCCGCCGGATATTGGTATTATCTGAATTCGCCGCGCTATGTGCTCAAACAGGTGGCGACATCCATGGCGGAACATGACTGGGAAACCTTTGATACCTATGTGGATGTGGAGACTGTCAGTCATAATCTGGCAGTGGATATGGGCGAAATGACCCTCAAGGTGCTGCAGCAAAAAGAGACTTCGCCGCTGCTGGCCAAGGGGATTACCTCGCTGCTCACCAATCGGCTCACCAGGACCTTCAGTCAGGATCTGGAAACCAGGGTCAAGGGCGAAGGCTCGGAGAATCAGCGGCCGGGGCTGCTGGAGTCGGTCCTGCCGCCGACGGGTTCGGGGCTTAAGGTCGAGCTGCAGGATGTCAGGCGCGAAGGTCCGCGCAGTGTGGCTATGCTGGATCTGGGCAACGGCAGCCGGCTGGAGGTTGAACTGCAGCAAAGGGAAGCCGGCTGGATTGTCACCCGGATTATCAATACCCGTGAATTGCTGGGACGTTTGCGGCGTCCGGATCAACCGGCCCCATGAGAGCAGTGGTCCAGCGGGTCCATTGCGCTGCAGTCACGGTGGCTGGTGAAATCACGGCGCAAATTGAGAACGGCCTGTGCTGTCTGATCGGGGTTGAAAGAGATGACTCGGCCCAGGATCTTGATTACATCGCCCGCAAGATTTGCGGTCTGCGGATCTTTGAAGATGAGCAGGGCCTTATGAATCTGGACGTGCAGGCGATCGGCGGCGGGATCTTGCTGGTCTCGCAGTTTACGCTGCTGGGGGATGTACGCAAGGGGCGCCGGCCGTCATTCGGGAATGCCGCAAGGCCCGATGATGCGGCCGCTCTGTTTGATGCCCTGGTTGAAAAGATCCGGCAGATCCATTGCTGGCGGGTGGTCACCGGTAAATTTCAGACCATGATGGATGTTGATCTGGTAAACCATGGTCCGGTGACGATCATGCTGGACAGTCGCCGGGTGTTTTGATGAGGCCGGGTTGCCCCGGCCTCGCGCTGATTATTTATATTTATTGATCTGCTCGAGGAGCTGTTTTTCGGGCATGGCGCCCACGATGTCGCCAACCTTTTCGCCGTTTTTGAAGACCAGCAGATTGGGGATTGAGCGGATGCCGTACTGGGCGGCAGTTTCCTGATTCTCATCCACATTCAGCTTGGCGAAGACGATTTCGCCTTTCTGGGATTCGGCCAGCTTTTCCACCACCGGGCCCAGCATGCGGCAGGGTCCGCACCAGGGAGCCCAGCAGTCAACCACCAGGAACGGGTATTTTTCAATTGCCTGAGAGACATCCGCATCGGTGACATCCAGGGCCTTGTCGGGAACATCCACAAATTTTTCTTCAGCCATTTTTTCCTCCTGTCTTGGCGGATAGGGTCCGCATTTTTTACCTAAACTTTTTCCGTCCCGTAGGACTGTCCTTTGATCTCATCAATATAAATCTCGACCGCATGCGCGGCGGTGGCGCCGTCACCGCAGGCCGTGATGACCTGCCGGAACGGTTTGCGGCGGCAGTCGCCGGCGGCAAAGATGCCATCAGCCGAGGTGCGCATATTTTCATCGGTAATAATGTAGCCGCCGGCATCCAGGTCAACCGTCTTGCCGGCGCAGCTTGTCTGCGGTTTGTAGCCGATGAAGACAAAGACCCCGTCAGCCTGGATCTCCTTGGTCGCGCCGGTCTTCACATTTTTAAGACGTACGCCGGTGACGCCACTGTCGCCGAGGATCTCATCAACGGCGCTGTCCCATTCAAAACGGATCTTTTCATTTTCCAGGGCGCGGTCACGCAGGATGCCGGTGGCGCGCAGACGGTCGCGCCGGTGAACGATGGTCACCCGGGATGCAAATTTGGTCAAAAAGAGGGCCTCCTGGACAGCGGTGTCGCCGCCGCCCACCACGACCACTTCGCGATCGCGGTAGAACGGGCCGTCGCAGGTGGCGCAGTAGGATACGCCGCGCCCGGTAAGCTCCTTTTCGCCGGCGGCGCCAACCATTGCCGGAGTGGCTCCCGAGGCGATGATTACGCTCAGGGTCCTGAACGATCCCTCGGCGGTGACCACCTCCCAGCAGTTCTCGCAGCGTCTGATTTCCTCCACATCGCCATCAATGGATTCCATGCCAAATTTTTCAGCCTGGCGCGACATCTTGTCGACGATCTCGAAACCGGAGATGGTGTCGTCAAAGCCGGGATAGTTTTCCACATCGTCGGTCACGGTTATCAGGCTCTGCTTGAAGGAGCTCTTGATGAGCATGGTCTTAAGGCGGGCCCTGGCGGTGTAGAGTCCGGCCGTGAGTCCGGCCGGGCCTTTTTTCTAGGGTTTCAGCGGTGGGTCTGTACCCTAAGGTTCTTTTGTTC
>CAYWBU010000238.1:0-2960 GCA_964456565.1 uncultured Bacteriovoracaceae bacterium
AAAGATGGGCATGCTCTTGGTTGTATAAGTCCAGATGGTTCCATCATCTGCTATTGTGGACACAATATATTCACCCTGTTTCAGCCATTTTTTCAATCCCTGAAATTGAACTTTCGGATTCTGTGCCCTGATCATAACGTGCCCCCTTTCTATGATTTCTTATCGGCTGTTGTGGGTGTTTGGTTAAAGATAAGCTTTGGCGGGGCAAGAGCAAGTGTCTTTTCGGAGAGTTGCCGCTACAAGGCCGGGAGTCAGTCTTTCCCGGCCTTGTGCAGGTCCTTGTAGAGCTTATAGTCCATGCTGTCCACCAGGGCCATCCAGGAGGCCTCAATGATGTTGGGCGAGACCCCCACCGTGTTCCACTGATCCTGCTGGTCGCCCGATTCGATCAGAACCCGGACAACCGATTCGGTTCCGGCCTTGGATGAGATGACCCGGACCTTGTAGTCCAGAAGGTTGACATCCCTGATGCCCGGATAGAACTGTTCGAGGGCCTTACGCAGGGCACTGTCCAGCGCGTTTACCGGACCGTTGCCCATGGCGGCGGTATGTTCCACATTGCCGTCCACTTCGATCATTATGGTGGCTTCACTCAGGGGGTCGGTGTCATCACTGCGTTTTTCGGTCATGACCCGGAAGCCCTTGAGTTTGAAGTAACGCATGTGCTGCCCCATGGCCTTTTTCATGAGCAGTTCCAGGGTGGCGTCGGCATCCTCGAACAGGAAGCCGCAGTTTTCCATATCCTTGATGGTCTTTACCAGCTCGCTGGCCGAGGTCTTGTCTTTGGTGAGGTCGATATTGAATTCCTTGGCCTTGTAGATGATGTTGCTTTTGCCGGCCTGTTCGCTGACCAGGATGCGGCGCTGATTTCCGACCTTCTCGGGTTGGATGTGTTCATAGGTGGTGGAGTCGTTCATGACCGCGCTCACATGCACCCCGCCCTTGTGGGCAAAGGCGGATTCCCCGACAAAGGCCTGATGTTTGTTGTGGGACAGATTGGCAATATCGTTGAGGTAGCGCGAGGTTTCGGTCAATTTGTCGAGGGTCTCGCGCAGGGTGCAGGTATAACCCATCTTGAGCGCCAGGTTGGGAATGATGGAGCACAGATTAGCGTTGCCGCAGCGTTCCCCGATTCCGTTGATGGTGCCCTGGACATGGTCAACTCCGGCCTGAACCGCGCAGAGTGTATTGGCCACGGCCAGCTCGCCGTCATTGTGGCAGTGAATCCCCAGGGGACATTCAATCTGCTGCTTCACAAAGGTGATGATCTCGCTGATTTCGGTCGGCAGGGTGCCGCCATTGGTGTCGCAGAGGATGAGGCGATCGGCCCCGCCTCTAATGGCGGCACTGATGGCCTGCATGGCATAATCGCGGTTGGCCTTGAAGCCGTCGAAGAAATGTTCGGCGTCAAAGAAGACCACCGGCAGCCTGGTTTTGAGATAGGCGACGGATTCCTCGATAATGCGCAGGTTCTCTTCCAGGGTGCAGCCGATGCCGCCGTTACCCTTGACATGCACGTCCCAGGTCTTGCCGAAGATGGTTACGCCATCCGGCGCGGCATTTACAAGGGCATTCAGCATACGGTCATCTTCGGGATCCTTGCCGGGACGGCAGGTGCTGCCGAAGGCGATTATCCGGGCATGATTGAATTCGAGGTTTCTGATTTTCTTGAAGAGCTGGGTGGCCTTGGGATTGGCCCCGGGCCAGCCTGCTTCGATATAATCAACCCCGAACTGGTCGAGCTTGAGCGCGATGGCGCATTTGTCATCCAGAGAAAAGGAGATGTCCTCGGACTGTTCCCCGTCTCTCAGGGTGGTGTCATAGATCTCAATCTTTTTCAACAGGACCTCCGGGGGTTTCCAGTTCAAAGGTGTCATGCAGGACCCTGACACCCAGCTCCAGGAATTTTTCATCGATAACGCAGGAAACCTTGATCTCGGAAGTGGAGATCATCATGATGTTGATCCCCACGCCGGACAGGGCCTGGAACATCCCGGCGGCAACTCCGGCGTGCGAGCGCATGCCGACTCCCACAATGGACAGTTTGACAATCGAGGTGTCGCCGACAACCTCACGGGCGCCAAGTTTCTGCCCCTCGCGCCGGATGATTTCCAGGGCGCGTGGCTTCGGCCAGTTTGAACGAGTCGGGGTTCGGCCTGTATGAACCGGCGGGGGGGTCGGCCCCCGATATCGCGGGGAAAGGGATCGCGAACCCGATCGCCCAGATACTGTCGGCCGCGATGCTCCTGCGGTACACATTACACCACGAGGAAGCCGCCGGGGCGATCGAACGGGCCGTCGAGGAGGTGATCGGCGCGGGCACGCACACACCCGATATCGCCACCACCACCAGCACGGTGATCGGGACAGCCGAGATGGGAGATGAGATTGCGCACCGGATAACCGCTCCGTAGAACAAAAAAACGCCGGGTCCTCGCACCGGACCCGGCGTGCAGGGGGGGGGTGCGTGGGGAGGGCGAGACTGCTTCGCCCTCCTCCTGTTTTCCCTCTTATCTCCCGATTTTTACCTTCCTGACATACTCCACCAATCCCCCGGCAGCGATCAACTGCGCCATAAACGCGGGGATCGGCTTGGATTGAAAGATGCCGCCCTCTCCCCTGATTGTTCCGGTAGCGAGATCGACAACGGCCCGCTCACCATCGGAGAGCCCCTTCGACGCCTCCGCCGACTCGAGGAGGGGGAGACCGATATTGAAGGCATTCCGGTAAAAGATCCGGGCGAAACTTTCGGCGATCACCACCCTGATTCCCGCGGCCTTGATCGCCAGGGGGGCGTGTTCGCGCGACGATCCGCATCCGAAGTTCTTCCCGGCGACGATGATATCACCTTCCGCGGCCTCCGTCGCGAATTCCGGCCTGATATCCGCAAAACAGTTCTTCGCCAGCTCGTCCTCCGCCGAGACATTCAGGTACCGTGCGGGGATAATGACATCCGTGTC
>CAYWBU010000239.1:0-2925 GCA_964456565.1 uncultured Bacteriovoracaceae bacterium
GTTCCTGTGGGTCTTCTTCGGTATCCTGGCCCTCAACATCACCGAGGCCAGCCTGCGCGACTGGGAACTGGGCAACTACTACAATGCCCTGACCGGCTTCATCCTGGTGCTGACCATTCCCTTTGCCGACAAATACTGGCGCATGGACCGCGTTGAGCGCGGCGACATCATCGTGGATTTCACCAGAGGCTGGTGCCTGCTCTACACCACCTGGAACGCCGCCTTCATCTATGGCGCCCTTCCGGATGAATTTGCGCTGGGATTTGCGATCCTGATCGCTGCCGAGGCCTACTCGCTGGCCGGGCGGCCCGACCTCTACGTCATGGCGCGGGTCTACACACTGGCCATCTTCGTGCTGCACCTGGGCTGTTTCGACATCCCGGCCTGCATGGACTCCTCGGCCTGGTTCAACGCCGGCGTGGTCAACGGCTGGGGCATCATCAACCTGATCTTCGGCGCGGCCTACATCGCCTGGTACAACTGGCAGATCCACACCCGCAAATCCGAAAAAACCTTCCGCCACATCAAGACCTCACCCGAGGCCCAGCTGGCGTCCCATTAAAAAACAAGGCCGGGGGATGATCCCCCGGCCTGACCATCCCGACAGTTTTTCCTACAACGGCTTGACCGGCAGACAGATATCCATGATCCAGCGCTTCTCGGGATCTGTTGAGGCATCGTTGTAATAGATCTCCAGGCAGGGCTTGTCATCGGGCTGATAGCCGCTGGCTGGCAGCCAGTCGCGCATCAGCTCGGTCCAGGGTTTTTCAAATTCGTCATTGCGCACCTCGCACCGCATAACCGCATATTTGCCGGCCGGCAGGCTCTGCAATGAAATCTTGTCATCTCCCCTGAAATCATCCGGCACCGTGATACAGGCATCATAGCGGCACTTGTCCTCGGGCGTCACCCCGGGATCATCCCAGCTGGCACCCATGATCAGGCTCTTTGCATTGCACAGCCCGCGCGGCCCGGCCCAGGCCATCAGTTTTTCGAACAGCGGCCCGATGGTCGCGGGCGCATAGGGACCGATCCCCCTGAAATAGGCCACCCGCATCGCATCCATTTCCTTGACTTCCACCTTCATAGTTCCGCTCCTTCCAGCATTTATACGGATCGTCGCCCGATCCGTGGAGCCAGAATATACGGCATCCGCCAGCAGATCTTTTCCCAGCTTGCGGCGTATGTTTCCAGGCTTGCTTTTTTCATAGAAGTCCGGGTCACGGAAATCATGGAGTTTACGAACCTCGGAAGGCGATATCCCGAAATGGTTTCGAAAGGCCTTGGCGAAATTCTGCGAACTGGAAAATCCGCATTCAAGGGCAATGGCTGTTATGCTTTTTTCGCGGTCAAAGATCAGCTGCCGCACGGCCCGTTCCAGACGGATGCGCCGGATATAACCGCCCAGGGTCTCGCCGGTCAGCGAATGGAAGATCCGATGGAAATGAAAGGGAGAGAAACAGGCGTAGGCCGCCAGTTCATTAAGGGGGAGAGCTTTGCCATAGTGTTTGCTGATATAATTGATTGCCCGGTTAATCCGCCGGGCATATTCATCTTTAAGCTTTTTGCCCTGTTCGTGCATGCGCATATTTTAAGCAGATCTCCCCGCATCATGCAACACGCCGGATTCACGGGATTCAGCAATCTTCCCGGCTGCATATCACTCCGACTCGATTGACATCCCCTATTGAAATAAAGGGTCAGCTGATTATTAGAAAATCAAAAAAGGAAGGAGTCCCCCATGCCATATTTAAAAAAAATCTTTCTCACAACACTCTTCGTGCTCTTTTCAACCGGAGCAATTGCAGCCCAGCAGGTTACAATTTACTGTGATGACGGTTACCCGCCATATGCCTATGCCGAAAACGGCAAGGCCGCCGGCATCTATGTCACCATCCTTGAGAAGGCCTTCGCCCGCATGCCTGAATACAATGTCTCCATAATACCGGTACCATGGAAAAGGGGTCTGGGTATGCTGGAAAGCGGTGAAGGCTTCGCGATCTTCCCGCCCTACTACCACCCCAAAAAACGTCCGTACCTCGACTATTCCAGCCCGATTCTCGATGAAGTGGTAATCGTGATCATGCGCGAAGAAGTCAGTAAATCCATGAAACGTGAACGCTGGCCCGAAGACTTCTACGGCTTGACCATCGGGAACAATTCGGGCTATCAACTCGGCGGCGACAAATTCTGGGAAGCCGCCAAACAGGGCAAACTCAAGGTCGACGAGGCGCCCGGCACCGAATCAAACCTTCTGAAACTGGGCATTGGCCGCACTGACTGCTACATCAATGACCGCAATGCCATCAGGGTGACCCTTTCACAGCTTAAAAAAAGCGGAAAATATGACGAGGGCGGCCGGCACGCCGTATTGGTCGAGGGGCCGAAGGTCAGCACGGAGCAGGGTTTTCTCGGCATAACCAATCGCGACAACGGCAAATTTGCATTCAAGGAAGACTTCGTCAAAAAGTTCAACCTCGAGATCGAGAAAATGCAAAAGTCCGGGGAGATTGACAGCATCATTGACCAGCTCACCCGTTAGCGCTTTGTTTTTTCTGATAAAACGGCAAGGCTGGCGAAAACCAGCCTTGCAAGCCGACAAGGAGGATCTTGAATGACTTTCCGCAGACCAGCCCTTATGCTCATCTTTCTCACATTTTCCTTGATCCTTTTTACGGGAAACGGTCTTGCAAGAACTCTGGTAATCGTGGGTGAAGATTTTCCTCCCTTTGAGTTCAGCCGCAACGGCGAGGCTGTCGGGATTGATATCGATATCGCCAGAACCATCTTCAACAGGCTGGGCATTCCGGTGGAATTCAAGATCGAGCCCTGGAAAAGGGCCTGGTACACCATCCAAACCGGCCGGGCCGAAGCCATCCTTACAACCAGCCGCAAGGACTGCCGCGGTCCCTATCTGTGGTACCC
>CAYWBU010000240.1:0-2862 GCA_964456565.1 uncultured Bacteriovoracaceae bacterium
TTGAATCCTTGGAAACAGAACCAGAAGAATTGCTGCTTTTTTAAATATAAATAGGAAACTGGATACGGGTTACAGTCCTTTAGATATACTAATAAAATTCATGAGATAGATTGCGTATTCGAGGACAGACCACGTTTTCCAGAAGTATTCGGGGTCAGACCACAATAATTTACCCTTCAAACATG
This sequence comes from uncultured Bacteriovoracaceae bacterium, assembly GCA_964456565.1. Lineage (GTDB taxonomy): Bacteria > Desulfobacterota > Desulfomonilia > UBA1062 > UBA1062 > CAYWBU01. The sequence continues at coordinate 186 of CAYWBU010000240.1, forward strand.
GCGTCAGACGAGTCAAAGCGCTCCAGGTTGCGGTCCTGTTCGGCATCCCGCATGGCCTGCAGGGTCTTCTGACTGGGAATCCGCACCGGGAACGGCAGACCGTGCAAAAGCTTGACCTGCTTATAGAATATGTTGATCGCCTCACTAGCGGTCAACCCGAGTTCGTCAAAGATCGCCTCGACTTCACTCTTCAGCTCGGAATCGGTCCTTGCTCTGATCTGGGCATCCTTCATTTCGCACCTCTGGATATTTTGTATCCCCATTGGGATACATCGTCAACAGATAAAAAAACCTTAGGGGGGCGGGAAAAAGCCCCAATTAGCGGCTCGGATCAAGTCAACCCCCTCCCTCTCTCCCTCCCACCAGGCGAGGGATGAAAACGCAACAATTACAGGCAGATGAGTCACAATAGACAAGACACTGAAATCTTTTTCAGATCGAGGATTGTGAGCGGTTTAAAACAAATGGCGGGGCCGGTTACGACCCCGCCATTTCAACTTATCTTTGGGTGGCAAGAATAATCCGGCAGTCCGCCACCGTCGCGCCCTTGCCTTCGGCGTGGGCCAGCAGCGGGTTGATGTCGATCTCTGAGATCTCGGGATGGTTGACCATCAGATCCGACAGGCAGACCATCAGGCGTTTGAGCACCTCCATGTCGGCCGGCGGGTTGCCGCGGTAGCCCTTGAGGATCTTGGCGCCCTTGATGGCGTTGATCATCCGGTGGGACTCGTTGACATTGATGGGGGCCAGGCGGAATTCCACATCCTTGAAGACCTCCACAAAGATGCCGCCCAGGCCGAACATCAGCAACGGTCCGAAGACCGGATAACGGTTGGCGCCCAGGATGATCTCCTCGCCCTTGGGCGCATGCTTGACCACCATCACGCCGGTGATCTCGGCCTTGGCATCATAGTTCTTGGCATTTTCCACGATCTGCCTATAGGCGGCCCGGACCTTGTCTTCGGTCTTGAGGTTCACCATGACGCCGCCCGCATCGGACTTGTGGATAATCTGGGGCGAGACGATCTTCATGACCACCGGCATGCCGATCTCATTGGCGGCCTTGACGGCCTCGTCCTCGCTTTTGGCCAGGTAGGTTTTCAATACCGGGAAGCCGTAGCATTCCAGCAGGGCATTGCCTTCCACCTCGCCCAGATAGGTCTTGCCGGCGGCCAGTGAATCCTTGATGATGCCGGCGGCCTTTTGCTTGTCATGCTCCATGACCAGCTGGGGCATGTGCTCGCGGTTGACCCAGGAGGAGAACTTGTAGAGCGCGGCAAAGGCATTGGCAGCATTTTCCGGGAACTTGTAGACCGGATAGCCGTGTTCCTGCAGATATTTGACACCCGGCGAAACATCCACCACCCCCATGAAGCAGCACAGGATCGGCTTGCGCACCGGCTGGGCGATATCCACAATGGCCTTGGCCGTCTCCAGGGCATTGGTCATGGACTGGGGCGTCAGGATGACCAGCGCGCCGTCAACATTGTCATCACGAATAACGGCCGACAGGGCATTCTGATAGCGGTCAAACGATGCGTCCCCGATCACGTCCACCGGGTTATGGATATTGGCGGTGGGCGGCAGGGTTTCAGCCAGCTGGGCCACGGTCTCCTTGGAGAACTTGGCCAGTTCCAGGCCGGTGTTTAAGGTCATGTCCGTGGCAATGATGCCGGGACCGCCGGCATTGGTGACGATGGCCACGCGGTTGCCGCTGGGGATCTTGCGCACCAGCTTGCCCAGCGGGGTGCTCTTCTTGAACGAAAAGGCGCTGGCAAAATCGAAGAGTTCGTCGATGGTGTTGCAGCGGATGATGCCGGACTGCTTGAAGATGGCATCATAGACCGCATCGGACCCGGCCAGGGCGCCGGTATGCGAGGCGGCCGCCTGGGCACCGGCGCTGGTGCGGCCCGACTTGATCGCCAGGATCGGGGTGGGCCGGCCGCCGGAGGTGATCTTCTTGACTTCATCGATGAACTCGCGCCCGGCGCGCAGCTCTTCAAGATACATCATGATGACGTCGGTCTCCGGATCTTCGTGGAGGTAGCGCAGCAGGTCCAGCTCCTCGACATCGGCCTTGTTGCCGATGGAGATGAACTTTGAAAAACCGAAATCCCGGTCGGCCGCGAAATCCAGCACCGAGGTGCACAGCGCGCCGCTCTGGGAGATGAAGGAAATATTTCCGGCACTGGGCATGCGCACGGAGAAACTGGCGTTCAGCCGGATCCGGTCGTCAGGGTTGATCACGCCCAGACAGTTGGGACCAACCAGCCGCACTCCGGCGGCCCGGCACTTGGCCACGATCTGGTCCTCGATCTCACGCCCTTCGGCGCCCACCTCGCGGAAACCGGCACTGACAATCACCATGCCCTTGATATTTTTCTCAATCGCTTCGGAAACCGCAGCCAGCGCAAGCTTGGGCGAGAGGATCACAATTGCCAGGTCCACCTCATCCGCCGGGACATCCAGGATGCTCTTATAGGTTTTCTTGCCCAGGATCTCATCAGCTTTGGGGTTGACGGGATAGATATCCCCGGTAAACCTGCTCTCTATGATATTGGACAGAATATCATAGCCGACTTTCCCTTTCTGGGTCGAAGCTCCCAGAACCGCAATGGAACGCGGTGCAAAGATTGCATCAAGATCACGCATAATTTTCCCTTTCGTTTCTCTTTTT
>CAYWBU010000241.1:0-2855 GCA_964456565.1 uncultured Bacteriovoracaceae bacterium
TGTATGAAAATACTGGATTCCGTCTTTCGACGGAATGACGGGGAATGGTGTTTTTAGACTTTTTGCGAGACCGTCACAGGCGTTCGATCAAGGATGCCGACGGAAGCTATCGGGTCGTCAAGAACACTCTGCTCAAGATCGCGGCAGAGGGAACTCCAGTCAGCGGGCTTGAAGATCATTTTTCAGGTCCTACCGCAGTTGCCATGGCCCAGGGGGATCCTCTGGCCGTCGCAAAAGCCCTGGTTGAATTTGCCAAGACCAATAAGAAGCTTGAGCTTCAGGGCGGTCTGCTGGGTGAAAAAGTTCTTACCATCGACGACATCAAAGCGCTTGCTGAGCTGCCGAGCAGGGATGAGCTGCTGGCCAAGATGCTTGGATCGATCAATGCGCCGTTGTCCAACTTTGTTGGAGTTATGGCCGCGATCCCGCGTCAGTTGCTCTATGTGTTAAAGGCTATTGAACAGAACAAAGCTGAAGCTTAATATAAGAAGGAGATTAAAAAAATGGCAATTTCTCGTGAAGATGTAATTAGCTATATCGAAAATATGACTGTGCTTGAGCTCTCCGAGCTCGTGAAGGAACTTGAAGATAAGTTTGGTGTCAGCGCTGCTGCTCCGGTTGCCGCTGTTGCTGCCGCTCCCGGTGCTGCCGCTGGTGCTGCCGAAGAAGAGAAGACCGAGTTTGACGTGGTCCTCAAGGATGCCGGCGGCCAGAAAATCCAGGTCATCAAGGTTGTCAGGGCTCTGACAGATCTGGGCCTGAAAGAGGCCAAGGAGTTGGTTGAAAGTGCTCCCAAAGCCGTTAAAGAAGGACTTTCCAAAGAGGACGCCGAGGCAGCCAAGAAGCAGCTTGAAGAAGTTGGTGCTACCGTCGAGATTAAATAATCCGGCGGTTTTAAGGCATACCGTTACGGGGTTGGTGTGTGCCAACCCCTTTTGTGCGTTTTGAAGAAAACCCAAAAGAGGAAAATCGAATATGACAAAAGACATCCTTTCGGATCCGCAGATCAGGCGTAAGAGCTTCGCCAAAAGGCTGAATACCATTGACATGCCGGACTTGGTTGAATTGCCGAAAAAATCATACGCCGCATTTCTGCAGAAGGATATTGCGCCTGAAAAGAGGGAGAATATCGGGCTCCAGGCCGTATTCAAGTCAGTCTTTCCCATTATGGATTTCAATGAGGATGCATCGCTGGAATTTGTCGATTATCGTCTGAGTACTCCCAAATATGATATCGATGAATGTCTGCAGAAGGGGCTCACCTATTCCGCACCGGTCAGTCTGAAGGTCAGGCTGGTTGTCTGGGACCGGGATGAGGAAACCGGGACTCAGAGCATTCGGGACATCAAGGAACAGGAGGTTTATTTCGGGGAAATTCCGCTTATGACCGACAGTTCCACCTTTATCATCAACGGGACCGAGCGGGTTATCGTAAGCCAGCTGCACCGTTCGCCCGGAATATTTTTTGACAAGGTTGCCGCCCGGGCTCAGGCCGGTGGCAAGGCCCTGTTTTCCGGAAGGATCATTCCGGCCCGCGGATCCTGGATCGATCTGGATTTCGATGCCAAGGGCATCCTCTATCTGCGGATTGACCGCCGGCGCAAGATGGCGGCCACATCGCTTCTGAAAGCAATGGGATTCAGCAATGCTGAAATCCTTTCCATATATTACATCAGTGAAGTCTTTAAGATTGAAGGCGAGAAATTCCTGAAATATCTTGATGTCGCCAATCTGAAAGGCATCCGGGCCGAGGCCGACATCAAGATCAAGGGTTCGGACGAGGTTGTCGTCAAGGCCGGTCGCCGGATCACCGCCACCGCGATCAAGAAACTGGCCGGCAAGGATATCGAGCCCTATGAAATGGAAAAAACCGATGTTCTCGGCAAGGTCCTGGCAGAGGATGTCGTGAACATGGAGACCGGTGAGGTTGTGGCGGACGCCAATACAACCATTACCGAGGAACTCCTGGAAAAGATGATGGAACTGGGCATAGCTGAATTCAAGGCCATCTTTGTTGACGATGTGACCTACAGCTCCTGCCTGACACGCACCCTGGCCGTCGACAAGGTCGATACCAAGGAGGATGCGATTATCGAGATTTACCGGCGGCTGCGGCCCTCCAATCCGCCCACGCTGGAGATCGCCACCAATTTCTTTGAAAACCTGTTCTTCAATCCGTCCTACTATGATTTGAGCCGGGTGGGCCGGATGAAGGTCAACCGCAAGCTGGGTATCAGTGATGATGACACTTCGCTGGATACCACGGTCCTGACCAAGGATGATATCCTGCTGACCGTGAAATATCTGCTGGAACTCAAAGATGGTGTTGCTGACAGGGCAACCGACGACATCGACCACATGTCGAACCGGCGGGTACGTTCGGTTGGCGAATTGCTGGAAAATCAGTACCGCATCGGTCTGGTGCGGATGGAGCGCGCCATCAAGGAACGCATGAGCCTGCAGGATGTTGAAACCATGATGCCCAACAACCTGATCAATCCCAAGCCGGTCAGCGCCGTGATCCGCGAATTTTTCGGCAGCGGCCAGCTTTCACAGTTCATGGATCAGACCAACCCGCTTTCGGCCATTACGCACAAACGGCGTCTGTCGGCCCTGGGACCCGGCGGTCTGACCAGGGAACGGGCGGTTTTCGAAGTCCGTGACGTACATCCTTCCCACTATGGGCGGGTCTGCCCGATCGAGACCCCGGAAGGCCCGAACATCGGTCTGATCGTGTCCCTGAGCACCTATGCCAGGGTCAACGAATTCGGTTTTATCGAGACCCCCTACTATGTGGTAAATGACGGCAAGGTGACCGATGAGCTGCGTTACCTGAGCGCCATGGAAGAGGACGA
>CAYWBU010000242.1:0-1368 GCA_964456565.1 uncultured Bacteriovoracaceae bacterium
GCTCTTCAGGAGAGCTTTCAGCTGCAGACTTGTCTTTGCGAAGGCAGTCCCGCAGGCCGAGCCTGACCGCCAGTTCATCCCAGAAGAGGACATTGTTGTAGTCGCCGATCAGTTTGGCGAGACCATTTTCCTCCAGAAAATTGTCCCCCAGGAAGTAGATATCCAGCTCCTCGTCATAATCCACCTGGTCCTGCAGGCCGAAGTCTTTTGCCATGGCCAGCAGAGCCTGTTCGGTCTCCTGGAAACGCTCTGCGGAATCGATCTGGTAGGCCTCGATCATCCAGCGCACCACATAGGTCGTTTGCAGCAGGTCCTTATATTGTTTTTTTGTGAGATTGATTTTCATTATTGATCTCCTGAGTTGTAACCGGCTTCAATGATGGCCTGCCAGTCCGGGGGCAGATGGATACGGTCCCGGTTCTCCCATTTGCGGCAGGAACGGTAGAAACGTTCAAGGTTTCTGGCGCGCTGGCGCCGGGAAAGGGTCTTGTAGTGGCGGGCCTTGTCCAGGTCGAGGATCCAGGGGTCGAGCTGGTCGTCGAGCAGGATGTTCTTGATATGCAGGTCGGCATGCCAGATGCCGAGGTCATGGACCTGGCGGATCAGTTTTCCGGTTTTATTTAGGATGGTCCGGCCCTCATCCCGCGGTTGTTCAAACCAGGTCAGCAGGTCGATGGAATCATGGATGCGGCGGGAGATGACATCGATCCTTCTAAAACAGCCCTTGCGGATCAGCCGGGCGCCGATGATCTCGGGCGTCAGGATGCGGTTTGCAATCAGCAGGTGATTGATCTCCAGTTCACGCCGGGTGCGTCCCCATCCCAGGAAACGGTCGCCGGTCAGCCACCTGAGGGCCCCGCCGTGGGTCAGGTGCCGCACGATGAAATTTTTTTCAAAGATATAGATGGTGCCGCGGCCGTTCAGGTGTGAGGGCTCGCCAAAGGGGCCCCGGGACGGAATTTTTTTGATGGTATCAAGGGCGGCCGGGCGGTGGATGAAAGTGGTGTGTCCCTGTTGATACTCTCTGAATGCGGCTGTCTTCATTATTCGATCCCCAGTGCCACGGCAATTTTTTTGAGGCGCTTGACCTCATCGCGGTATTTGGCTGCCTCTTCAAATAGCAGATCTTCGGCGGCCTTGTACATCTGAGTTTCCAGATTCTTGATGGTATATTTAAGCTCATCCTGTTTGATCTCACCCCGGGAGGTCTTGATGGAGGAGGCCATGTCGGCATAGTCGCGCTCATAGATGGAGGCCAGGATGTCGCGGATATTTTTGCGGATGGTCTGCGGTGTGATGCCGTGTTCCTTATTATATTCCTGCTGTTTTTTGCGCCGCCGGGCGGTTTCGCTAATGGCCCGCTGCATG
>CAYWBU010000242.1:1412-2778 GCA_964456565.1 uncultured Bacteriovoracaceae bacterium
CGGTAACGGTATCGGCATACATGATGACCCGGCCGTCAACGTTGCGGGCGGCCCGGCCCGCAGTCTGCACCAGGGAACGTTCGGAGCGCAGGAAGCCCTCCTTGTCGGCATCCATGATGGCCACCAGGGTGACTTCCGGGATATCGAGCCCTTCGCGCAGCAGGTTGATGCCCACCAGGATGTCAAAGCTGCCCTCGCGCAGGCCTCTGACGATCTCGATGCGCTCCAGGGTGTCGATGTCGGAATGCATGTATTTGACCTTGAACTCGAGGTTCTGGAGGTAGTCGCTGAGTTCCTCGGCCATGCGTTTGGTGAGGGTGGTCACCAGCACCCGCCCGCCTTTTTTGACTTCGCCCTTGATCTGCTGCACCAGGTCATCCACCTGGCCTTCGGCCGGGATAACCTCGATCTCGGGATCCAGCAGGCCGGTGGGGCGCACCACCTGCTCGGCAAAACGGTTGTCGACCTGCTGCAGCTCATAGTCCCCGGGCGTGGCCGAGACATAGATGATGGTATTCACCAGGCGGTTGAATTCATCAAAGCGCAAGGGACGGTTGTCCAGCGCCGAGGGCAGCCGGAAACCGTATTCCACCAGGTTGGATTTGCGGGCATGGTCGCCGCGGTACATCCCGATCAGCTGCGGGACCCCCACATGGGACTCGTCCAGAAATACCAGGCTGTTCTTGGGCAGGTAGTCCATCAGGGTCGGCGGGGCCTCGCCGGGATTGCGTCCGGTCAGGAAACGCGAATAGTTTTCAATCCCCTTGCAGTGGCCGGTCTCCTGCAGCATCTCGATGTCATATTTGACGCGCTCCTCGACCCGCTGGGCCTCGATCAGGCGGTTCTGGCTGCGGAAAAAGGCAACCCGTTCGCGCATCTCCTCCCTGATGTGCTCCACCGCATTCAGCAGGGTATTGCGCTCGGTGACATAGTGGGATGCGGGGTAGATGGGAAAATGTTTGAGGCGCTGGATCTTCTTGTGCCGCAGGGTGTCCATCTTCCAGATATTTTCGATCTCGTCGCCGAACATCTCCACCCGGATGGCGCTGTCCTCCTCATGGACCGGAAAGATGTCGATCACATCGCCGCGCACCCTGAAGGTGCCGCGGTGGAAATCGATATCATTGCGTTCATACTGGATTTCCACCAGTTTCTTGAGGATGGCGTCCCTGGATATCTGAGCGCCTTCCTCCAGGTAGAGCAGCATGCCGGAATAGGCCTCGGGCGAACCCAGGCCGTAGATGCAGGAGACCGAGGCCACGATGATGCAGTCCTGGCGTTCGAACAGCGCCCGGGTGGCCCGGTGGCGCAGCTTGTCAATATCATCATTGATGGAGGAGTCTTTTTCAATGAAGAGGTCGCGGGC
>CAYWBU010000243.1:0-2570 GCA_964456565.1 uncultured Bacteriovoracaceae bacterium
CTAGCGGTCACCGACTCCGGAAGGTCCTTGGCCAACGCCAGAATCATCGATATATCATGGGGAGCAAAACTCCAGAGGATATCCTCCTCCCGCCTGATTTTACCCAGACTGAGGCGGTTTGAATAAATATAATTAATCCTCCCCAGATCCCCATTGGATACAATTTCTTTAAGTTTGATAAAGGCGCTGTGGTACTGCAAAAGATGACCTATCATCAATATCCTTTTGTTCGCAGCAGCAAGATCCGCCAATTCCTGGGCTTCGGCCACATCCAACGCCAGAGGTTTTTCAACAAAAACATCCTTGCCCGCAATCAACGCCTCCCGCGCAAAAGAAAAATGCATGGCAGCCGGAACCGCCAGGACAACCGCATCAAGCTCGGCTTCCGAAAGTAACTCCTGATAGTTTGCGACACATTTAACCGCCGGATAAGTTTCCTTAAAAGATTTCAAGGTATCCTGATTGGTATCACAGATGGCCCACAAAGAGCCCAACTGATTATGGTTTCTGACCAGATTTTTCCCCCAATAACCGCTACCAACAACAGCCACTTTGGGGATCTTTTTTTCAGATTCGGATTCAACCATAACCATTCCTCTCCATTTTGATATTGATGTGCTTAGCACAGCTACAAACAACATACAAGAAAGGCCCTCCCTGCAAGGAGAGCCTTCCCTCAGAAATCAAACACCTCATCAGCTAGTCAACAGCCTTTTCTCTTCCGGATTCATCCAATTGCTGTCCAAGCTTGTCATATATGTTTTCCATTGAGCTCTGTTTCGCAAAGGCCGGTACGACCTTACGCAACAAATTTACTGTCGCTCCCTGATCTCCGGAGCCTTCAATCAACAGCTTAAATTTTTCAGTGGCACTGTAAAGCGCCTCTTCATCAATCTGATTGGTATTACGACAAATCTTGATCTTATCGAAGGCAGTGTCAACCACATTCTCGTCTTCGATCAACAACTCTTCGTAAAGTTTTTCGCCGGCCCTGAGTCCAACAAAATCAATTTTTATATCACGATCCGGAACCTTGCCGGCCAGTTTGATCATTTTCCTGGCAAGATCAACAATCTTTACCGGATTGCCCATATCCAACAGAAACAGCTCACTGCCCTTACAGATGGTTCCGGCCTGCAACACCAACATGGCGGCCTCGGGGATCGTCATGAAATAGCGCGTAACCTCGGGATGGGTTACCGTGACAGGCCCACCAGCTGCTATCTGCTGTTCAAACAACGGCACCACACTGCCGTTGCTGCCAAGGACATTGCCAAACCTCACCACGGCGAACTTGGTCCCATTGCCATTCATGGTCTGGACAATCATCTCCGCGACTCTTTTGGTCGCGCCCATAACCGATGTAGGACGGACTGCCTTGTCCGTTGAGATCATAACAAATTTAGTGACATGATATTTGCAGGCAATGGTTGCCAGCTTGAAGGTCCCCATAATATTGTTGTTAACCGCATCCAACGGGGTTAGCTCCATCATGGGCACATGCTTGTAGGCCGCCGCATGATAAACAACATCCGGGTTATGCTTCTTGAATATACGATCAAGGCTTCGACTGCTGCGGACATCTCCGATACAGGGATAAACCGCGGTTATCTGCGCCCGGTTTTGAAGCTCCATATCGATGCGGTACAGAGGGGTTTCGGCGTTATCCACCAGAATAATGCGCTCGGGTTTAAATCTTATTATCTGCCGGCAAAGCTCTGATCCGATTGAACCGGCAGCGCCGGTAACCAGAACCCGCTTTCCTTCGATTTCTTTCCTGACCATATCCATATTCAAACTTACCGGTTCCCGTTCAAGCAAATCTTCCACTTTGATCTTTCTAAGTTCTGCAGGTTTATTCATCTGCATACGCTCACCAAAGGCCGGCACTTTTTTAAATTCAATATTCTGCTGCGCACATTTCTCAACTAAAACATCAATATCTGCTGGGGACAATTCTGGATCTGCAATCAAAATTTCATCAATCGCATAATATGCTGCTTGTTTTTTAATTTCCTCAATAGATCCTAAAATTGGAACACCATGAATTTTAAAACCCTTATGGTTCCCCAATTTATCAAAAAAACCCACAACCCTGTATTTTAACGAAGCATTACTAGCGATCTCCCGCAACAGATGCTCAGCCATAGGGCCCGTGCCAATAATGAAGGCCTTTTTACTGTCTTTCATTGAGGCTCGCCAGAAAAGAAGTTCATCCAAAAATTCAGGATCCCGCTGGTAATACATACGAATTAGAAGCCGGATACCGCCAATGGCAACCACGGTGAAAATCCCATCAGCAATCAATACCGAACGCGAAATCCCGGCAAAATGATGAAACATCGCCAGATAAACCACAAACAGAACCGATCCGGTTATCGATGCCTTAATCACGTTAACCAAATCACGAATCCCAGCATAACGCCACATACCACGGTAAAGATCAAAAAATAGGAAACAACCCACTTTGATAACCATGAGTGGAATTAATATGGCAGAGAACCCCTGTACAGATAGTGAAGGCAACGCTCCATCAAATCTGAGCCAGTAATCAAGACAGAAACAAAAAA
>CAYWBU010000243.1:2580-2774 GCA_964456565.1 uncultured Bacteriovoracaceae bacterium
GCACTCCAGGACAACCATAACCTGAGAATGCTCACTTACATGTATGGGATAACCATGAGTGGAATTAATACCGTAATGAATCCCTGCATAGATAGCGATGGCAAAACCCCATCAAACCTGAGCCAGTAAGCAAGGCAGTAACAAAAAAGAAGTGCCAGAACATCGGCAAAAAGAACCACCCAGAAATTTTTATT
>CAYWBU010000244.1:0-1681 GCA_964456565.1 uncultured Bacteriovoracaceae bacterium
CACGGCCGGCATTGGCTGCGGGATCCTGGTGGACGGCCGCCTTTACAAGGGGGGCAAAGGCCGCGCCGGCGAGTTCGGCCATATGACGGTCGGCACCGCCGGACTCCAATGCGGCTGCGGCGCAAAAGACTGCTGGGAGCTCTACGCCTCCAAGCGCGCCCTGAAACGCTATTACCAGGATCTGAGCGGCGAAGCCCGTGACTTTGCCGCCATCATGGAACTGGTACGCAAAGGCGACAGCTTTGCCCTCAAGGCCTGGAAAATCTACCTGGACTACCTGGCCCAGGGTCTGCGCAGCATCATCCTGGCCTTTGATCCGCAGACAGTCGTGATCGGCGGACGCATCAGCCGCTACGCCGAATTCCTCCTGCCCGAACTGAAGGACCGGCTCAACATGGACATAAAACTGACAGCCTCATCCTTCGGCGGCGACGCCGCCGTGATGGGTGCCGCCATCCTGCCGCTGCAGCAGAACTTTATCCAGGATGCCCGGGTCATCGGTGTCTGAATGTACAGCTTAGGGCTCGAGTTCAGCACCCAATCGGTCAAATTGGCGCTTCTGGAACTGGCTTCCGGCGAACCGGCCTTTCTGGGCGGGTTCGAATATGATGCGGCCTTCCCGCAATACGGCACCCGCGGCGGGGTGCTGCCGTCGGACAGTGAGCGCCACACCTCGCCGGCCATGCTGCTGGAGGCCCTTGACCAGGCCTTTAACGAGCTGGCAGCCAGCGGCATCGACCTGCTGCAGATCGGCGCCGTCAAGGTTGACGGCATGCAGCACTGCACGCTCTGTCTTGATGGAAGCCTCTCCGGGCGGCTAAAAAATCTCTCTGCGGACTACAGCCTGTGTGACCAGCTCTCCCCGGCCCTGACCCGTGACACCGCCCCCATCTGGGAGGACCGCAGCACCGCCCAGGAGGTGGCCTGGCTCAATAAACTGGCCGACATTAAAAAACTGACCGCCAACCGGGCCGAACTGCGTTTCCCGGCGGCCCAGATTCTGAAATGGGCCCGGCAGGCGCCCGCTGCTTATGCCGCCACCGCCCACATCATGCTCCTGAGCGCCTTCCTGACATCCGTCCTGATCGGCCGCCCGGCCCCGGTGGACACCGGCGACGGCTGGGGCACCAACCTCAATCATACGGATATACAGATGCCGGGCTGGAGCCCGGACATCCTGAAGCTCTTTGATGCCGAACTGCAATGCCCGCTGGGCCCCAAGCTGGGGCGGATGGTGGCTTTCGACACCCCGCTGGGAAAGGTCAGCAGCTATTTCGCACGCAAGTATGGGCTTAATCCTGAAACCATGATTCTTGCGGGAACGGGCGATAATCCGGCCACCCTGATGGGCTGCGGCGGACGTACCACCATTTCGCTCGGCAGCAGCTACACCATCAACGGCCCTATTGAAAAACCCGGATCTGATCAGGAATGCAACATCTTCGGCTACCGGCCCCTCATGGCCCTGATGGTCATCAGCAACGGGGCCAAGGTGCATGACCACTTCCTTGCGCATTATGGCATTGCCGACTGGGATGCCTATGCCGCACTTACCGGTGAGCAAAGGTTAAGTCCTAAGCCGTCCCTGATTATGCCCCGGGGTTTCAGCGGCACCGACTCGTCGCTGAGATAGGGCAGCATGAGGGGCTCGTTAGGACTTAACCTTTGCTCACCGGTAAGT
>CAYWBU010000244.1:1691-2752 GCA_964456565.1 uncultured Bacteriovoracaceae bacterium
AAGGTTAAGTCCTAACGAGCCACTCATGCTGCCATATCTCAGCGACGAGTCGGTACCACTGAAACCCCGGGGCATAATCAGGGACGGCTTAGGCGCGCAAGATGCCGCCGCCAACATCCGGGCCCTGCACATCTCCCAGGCCCTCGCGCTGAAGCTGCGCGCCGCCGGCCTCAGGCAGACCGATTCCATCTGCATCGTGGGCGGGGCCTCCAGGAACCGCAGGTTCTGCCAGATCATAACCGACATCTTCGCCAAACCCACCTATTCCATTGCCAACGCCGATTATGCCGCGCCCCTGGGTTGCGCCATCAGCGGCGCCCAATATTTGCTGAACTCCAACTATGATGAAACTCGTTTCATAAAACATGCCGGGATCGAACTGGCTCCGGACAGCAATAACAGTGTTGGATCTCTTTTGAAACGCTATGCTGATCTGGAGCAGAGGAGTTGAATATGTTTGGCAGGGAGTGTTCGCTCTCAAAAGAGCAGGTGGAGGTTAAGGCATCCGAGCTTTTGCATCAGATGACCCTCAAGGAAAAGGTCTGGCTCCTGAACGGCAACTTTGATCCGGTCAAGGGCATCGTGCTGCATCAAAACGCCTATAATTCCAAACCGATCGAGACCAACGGCTGCAAGCGCCTGGGCATCGCGCCCATCGCCTTCAGCGACGGCCCGCGCGGGGTCGTCATGGGGCATTCCACCTGTTTTCCGGTCTCCATGGCGCGCGGGGCCAGCTTTGACCGCGACCTGGAACGGCGCATCGGCGATGCGATCGGCAGGGAATGCCGCGCCCAGGGCGCCAACTATTTTGCCGGGGTCTGCATCAACCTCTTGCGCCATCCGGCCTGGGGCCGGGCCCAGGAGACCTACGGCGAAGACCCCTACCTGCTGGGCGAGATGGGCAAGACCCTGACCGCAAGCGTCCAGCAGCATAATGTCATGGCCTGCGTCAAACATTATGCCCTCAACAGCATCGAGAACAGCCGCTTCTATGTCAACGTCAAGTGCGACGACCGCAGCCTGCATGAGGTCTACCTGCCGCACTTTAAAAAATGTGTCGA
>CAYWBU010000245.1:0-2728 GCA_964456565.1 uncultured Bacteriovoracaceae bacterium
TGCAGTCACAGCAGCAGTGGCTTACCTCCATTATCAGCGGACTGTAGTTTTTAATCGGCAAACCATAAAGAAAGGCAGCCAGGAGCGGCTGCCTTTCTTATTTTATAAGGTGGTCCATGTCATAGGTCCTGCCGCCCATGCTTAGTGAAAGGCTTCCTTTGTCATCCTCTTCCAGCATCAATGCGAAAGTGTAGTAGGCACTGCGCGAAAAACGGACGGTAATGCCGTCGGGGAGGGTGGTGTACAGGATGTTGTTCTTGCCGGCAAAGAGTTTTGCGGGGTTCAGATCGAAGCTTTTGAGGTTGTTCAGAACCAGTTTGATATCCCCTTGTTGATCTGTTCTGATTGCGGAAACCACAAACGGCGTATCCTCAACTTCGATGTAACAGATTTCCTTGTCTGATCTGATGCGATATCGGCCTTGCTCATCGATTTCAAGCATCTCGAAAAAAGATTTGAGGATCGCAGGGTGGACGATCTCCAGTCCTTCATAATACCATTTGCCGTCGCGACATATCTTTATTTTGCAGGAAGCACTGATGTCGTGCAGGTTGTTTTTCATGATATCTCCATAATATTAGCGCTTTGCATATCATAGAACAGGTGTGTTAGCATATATCCGATTTTTTGCAGAAAGTTAGGGAACATTCTTACCGATGGTGTATTTAGAAAAAATTTGGCGGAAGGATTGAAATGAGAAAGGCCGACAAGCAGGATGTAATTGCGGATGCAGCCATAACAGTTTTTTGCAGCAAGGGTTACGCCAATACGCGCATGGCGGATATAGCAAGGCAGGCGGGCGTTTCTTACGGACTTGTCTACCATTATTTCAAGAGTAAGGAAGAGCTGTTTGATTTTGTTGTGGGACTCTGGTGGGAAGATCTCTATGAAATGCTGGACCGCGAACGGAAATCGCAGGAAGCGTTTGAAACCCGCCTTGAAAATGTGGTGAGTTTTTTCCTGGATGTCTACCAACTCAAACCCGAGCTGATCTCAATCTTTATAACGGAGGTCTCACGCAGCTCGGTGTATCATACCGATGAAGGGCTGAAGAAGTTCTACAAGGCCTTTGGTTATTTTCAGGACATAATCTCGCAGGGGCAGAATTCCGGCCTGCTGCGGAGCGATGTTGCGCCGCACTACCTTACCTATATTTTTCTGGGATCGATTGAGTCGTTGATTTCTGTTATTGTGCTCGGACGCGAAAAAATAGATGAAACACGGCGTGAAAAGGCTGTTCGCAGTCTGGTCCAGGTCTTTGTGTATGGCGCCCAGGCCTGATCCGTTATTGGAGAGTTAATGAAAAAAACGTTTTTATGGCTGGCGTTTATCGCGGCCATGTCCCTGCCCTTGGATGCCCATGAGATCCACACTGTGAGCCAGGGGGAAAACCTTAGTCGGATTGCAGATCTGTATCTTAGCCAAACCGCCGCCTATGGCCGCGATGAACTTGTAAGGGATATTGTAGAGCTGAACGGGATCAGCGAAACCGGAATCAATGTCGGCCAACGTCTGATAGTTCCTGTGCTGTCCGAAGACAGGGGAGCGCCGGGCGCCCGGGCGAATAAATGTCCCGCTGCCAGGGGTGTCTATCTCAGTAAGTGGTCGGCGGGGTCCCGCAAGATTTTTTCAGTGGCTGACAAACTGGCTGTGTATGGCGCCAATACTCTGGTTTTTGATGTCAAGGATGTCAGCGGTCAGCTGTCTTACAGAAGTAAATTGCCGGCATCCTTTGCCGGGGATGTCAAATATACGGCTGCCATCGATGATGTGAAGAAACTGGTGGATTATCTGCACCGGATGGATATCCATGTTGTCGCCCGGGTGTGTATGTTCCGCGATATAATGATGTCGGCCAATATGCCGCGCTGGCGGCTGCAGAAGGAGTGGCTCAATCCGGCTGATACGGAGGTGCAGGCCTATCTGCTGGCCGTGCTGGATGAATTAATCGGTTATGGCGTTGATGAAATCCAGCTGGATTATGTCAGGTATCCGGCCGACGGCCGCACCGCGACCACGGCTGCAGGCCAGAGCCGGGCGGATGTTATTGCCGGATTTTTGCAGCAGGCGCATGCCATGACAGCTGCTCATGGGGTGCTGCTGTCACTGGACATGTTCGGGATTGTAATCTGGGAGCATTCCGGCGATGTGCTGGTGATCGGTCAGGATATCCGCAAGATCAGGTCGCATGTGGATGTGATATCTCCCATGCTCTATCCCTCCCATTTCTCCGAAAATTTCAGCGGAATAGGGGACCCGGCCAATGAACCCTATCTGCTGGTCAATATGGGCGTCAAGATGCTGCGGGAGATTGTGGGACAGGATGTGGTCATCAGACCCTGGCTGCAGGCCTTTCCGCTTAAGGTTGACAACTTTGGCCCTGATTATATCCAGGCCCAGATCCAGGGGGCCGTGGATGGCGGAGCCCGGGGCTGGCTGCTGTGGAGCCCGGGGAACTACTACCGTGATTCCTATTATGCCATGGATCATTTCATGTTTGCGGCAGCCCGGCAGACTGGCCGCGATGAGGATATTTCCGATAGTGCTGTCACTGAAAAAGCATCCGTCTCGGCTGAAGTTGACAAGGATGCGACCCTTGCAGTCGGGCAGTGCGATGAGAAGCAGCTTACGGACGATTCCGCGGCTGCACCGGCGCTTTGAATAGCTCCTGATATGTAAATTGGCGGAAGCGCATGGGATTCGAACCCACCAGGGCCGCTCGACGCCC
>CAYWBU010000246.1:0-2724 GCA_964456565.1 uncultured Bacteriovoracaceae bacterium
CGCACTCACCACCATGCTGCAGACCTGCGTGCCGGGCGTGCTGGTGGTCAATATAGGCAACACCGTGGGCGCCGCCGCCGGGGCCCTGCGCATCCTCAAGGCCATCCGGCGGAGCAAAGGCGATGGCTGAAAACCTTAAAAACCTGCTGGCCGGGCTGGGCGACCTGGTGGTCATGTTTTCGGGCGGGCTCGACAGCCTGCTGCTGACGGATCTGGCCCATGAGGTCCTCGCTGAAAAAATGGCCGCGTTCACCATTGATTCGCCGACCGTCGCCCCCGCAGAACTGCAGGCGGCCCGCAGCTTCTGTCAGGAGCGCGGGATCGCGCACCACCTGATTGCCATTGATGAGACCGCCAATAAGGAGTTCAGTGCCAATCCGCCCGAGCGCTGCTACATCTGCCGCAAGCTGCGTGACCAGGCCGTCATTGACCGGGCGCAAAAAAACGGTTTCAACCACATTGCCGACGGCATGAACTGTTCCGACCTTGATGACTACCGCCCGGGGCTTAAGGCCGCCGAGGAAGACGGCATCCTGCATCCCTTTATCTCCGCCGGCCTGGACAAACCGGCCATCCGCGACCTGGCGCGCATGCGCAACCTGCCGGGCTGGGACCGGGAACCCACGGTGGGCTTGTGCTCGCGTATTGCCTACGGCACCGTGATCACGCCTGCAAGGCTTAGGCGCATCGCCGCGGGCGAAAAGTTCCTGAAAGAGCTGGGACTAAAAGGCCTGCGACTGCGCTGTTTTGATGGTGACCGGGCCGTGATCGAATGCAATGATTTCGAAACCATCATTGCCCGACGCGCCGCAATCAGCGCACACCTCCTGGGCCTGGGTTTCAGCTTTGTGAGCCTCGACCTGGAGGGCCGCCAGTCCGGCCGCTTAAACCGCGGCCTGGAATAGCCTCAAACCGTCTTGATATAACGCGAAAGCACCGAGGGTACATTGGCCCGGGTGCCGTGCAAACGGGCCTGCACCAGCAACTTGCCGGCCTTCAGGGGATTCAGCGGCACAAAGACCAGAGGGTTGACCCGCATCAGCCGGAACATGGCCGCAGCCGAGGCCGCCAGGTCATTGCAGTGGCCGCTCAGGTAGACGTTGCGCCGGCCAAGGCGTCTGATCAGGCGGTCGCCCACCTCCTCGATGGCACAGTGGCCGGCAATCAGCACCGGCCCCTTGAGCCGGTCGATCTCGGCCGGATCATGGCCCTTGCCCATCACCAGGTCCCAGCCGCCGCGCCCGCCATGATCCAGGGCCAGCACCTGCAGCAGGGTCAGCGGATTATTCCGGCAGCCCTCCTTGCAGCACAGCTCGCGGCCCATGACGATATTCACATCCTCGGGAAATTTATCGTACAGGTCGGTGGGATAACGGCTGTCGTAGCCGGACAGGTCGCCGTCCACCTCGATATCCGCCAGGCTCTTCACCCCGTCGCTCAGGCCTTTTTCCACCGCAATCTTCAGGTGCGGCACATCGTTCACATCCAGGCCGAAGATTCGGGCACCCACCATATCGGTGGCCACCACATTGGTCCCGCCGATCAGCACGCGGAAGGGGATCACGCACTCGTCCGCCAGGGCCGTGACCGGATAATGGCCGTAGATGGTGCCCTCCACGCCCTCGATCAGCGTAAAGTCCGGCCGCACATAGCCCAGCACATCCACCAGCTTGTAGGGCAGGTTATAGTTGTGGTCGGCCCGGCGGTCATCCTGGCGGGGAAAGCCCCACTGGTTCTTGATGCCCAGGGTGACCCCGGCCATGGAATGGGTCTTGAGCTTGGGCAGGCTGATATAGAGATTCTCGTCGCGGCCCTCAATCAGCTTTTCCACCACAGTGGCCGGCATCTCAAAGGTGGTGAGGTCATAGCCTTTCTCACTGTCGGCCGCCGCCGGAAGACCTTTAAACTCGCAGGGCACGCGGCGGTCCTCGTCCAGATAGATCGGAATGGCCCCGGTCCGGCGGCAGATGGCATTATACCCCACGATCTCAAACACCAGGCGCGTAAAATTGCTCTGGGTGGAGTTCTCGAACAGATAGACCTTACGGGCCCCGGCCGCAAACCAGTAGCGCACCACGGCCTCCACCAGCTCGGGCCGCGTAAAACAGTAGGGCTTGCCGTCGATACCGTTGGGTTTCACATAGACATCCCGGCTGCTCTTCAGCATCTTGGCGCCGCCGGCCCGGTCGAAGATTTCCTTCACCTGCCGGTTGATTTCAGATTGCAGTTGACTGTTGAGCGGTTGAAATCTGGTAAAGCTCTCCTCCTGATGAGGTGCATCAAGCTTGCGGACATAAACCTTGGTCATTGATCCCTCCCCTAAAAACATAAAATTGGTCGAACCAATTATATCAAATAAAATCAACCAGTCCAGCATTTATATCTTTAAAACTTGCGGCTCAGGTTCGCATGCAAAAGAACTTGCACCGGCACCTGCCTTTACTCAAGCACTGCGCATAAAATAGCAGGCAAAATTTTGCGATAAACCAACTCCGACCCCGCCCGCTATTTCCCAAAAGCATAAAGAGACCTTTTGCATGCCATGATATGCAAAAACAACCGGTATTCCGGTCGCATATCCTGCCAGATTTTATCATCAATCTACTTGACTGCCCCTGCGTCTTATGGTAGCAAGCCAAAATCGTTATGGGGCCGTAGCTCAGTTGGGAGAGTGCTTGAATGGCATTCAAGAGGTCGAGGGTTCGATCCCCTTCGGCTCCACCA
>CAYWBU010000247.1:0-2691 GCA_964456565.1 uncultured Bacteriovoracaceae bacterium
TGCGGCTACGGCGATGTCGGCAAGGGCTGTGCCCAGTCCATGCGCGGTTTCGGTGCCCGGGTGCTGGTAACCGAGGTTGATCCCATCTGCGCCCTGCAGGCCGCCATGGAAGGTTTCGAGGTCACCACGGTGGAAGACGCTTTGGCCGAGGCCGACATCTATGTCACCACCACCGGCAACTGCGATGTCATCACGGCCGAGCACATGGCCGGCATGAAGGACCAGGCCATTGTCTGCAACATCGGTCATTTTGACAACGAGATCCAGGTAGGCAAGCTTGACACTTACCCCGGGATTCAGGTGGAGGTCATCAAGCCCGAAAACGAAGGCGCCGTGGATAAATATACCTTCCCGGACGGTCACTGCATCTATATGTTGGCCAAGGGCCGCCTGGTGAACCTGGGCTGCGCCACCGGCCATCCATCCTTCGTGATGTCCAACTCCTTCACCAACCAGGTGCTGGCCCAGATGGACCTCTGGCAGAATGACAAAAAAATCAGTGTGACCACCCTGTCCAAAAAACTGGATGAGGAAGTGGCCATGCTGCACCTGGGCAAGCTGGGCGTCAAGCTCACCAGATTGAGCAAGGAACAGGCCGACTATATCGGCGTATCGGTTGACGGACCCTTCAAACCGGAGCACTACCGCTACTAGACCTGAATCTCATAAAAGCTCTCAAAGGCCTGCCTTTTGGCAGGCCTTTTTTATTGCGCAATCGCAAGTTGCCTTTTGGTTCTGACGGATTAATATCTCAAGCATAACCCGGAGGAAGCTGATGGTTATTATCGGACAGGCCACCTGGCCTACTGAAAGCACTGCTGATATGGGCAAGCTCTTCAAAACTCTCGACACCCTGCCGGACTTCATCACCGGCCGCGACTATGCCAAAAGCATCGAGTCCCACGGCATCAAGGTCATCTCGATTTTTCATTTCGAGGACAGGCGCTGCGACGAGGTCCTGCAACTGATCAAGAAAAGATATTCCGGATTCTTCGGGGTGCCGGGCTACACCTTTACGGTCGATCTGTGGTTCGAGGTGGCTGAAGCCATGGATCTTATCGGCCTGGAATAAAAAGGGCCGCCTGACGGCAGCCCCTGCAGATCAGATTGTCAGACTGCGATCAGACGTGGGCGTCCAGCCAGGCATTCAGGTCATTCAGCACCCGTTTACGGTCTTCAGGCAGTTCGTTGTAGACCTCATGCTTGAGCCCCTCATAAAACCTGAAGGTCTTGTCGTTTGAGCCGATGGCGTCACAGAGTTCTTTCTGCCCGGAAAATGAGGTGTCGGCTGTTCCGCACTGCAGCAGGAACGGCACCTGCACCCGGCCGGCATCGGCCGCATTCTTGACCGTATAGGTCGCCAGCTGTTCGCCGAGCCTGGGGGTCACAACATCATAGGTCAGGGGATCATCCACATAGGCCTTGACCACCTCCGGATCGCGCGAAATGAAGTCCGCCGGCAGCGGAGATTTGAGGCTCAGCTTAGGTAAAAATACAGAAGCAACTCTGGCCACAACCTGCAGATATTTGGGTGTGGCCGGCCCCGGCGCAGCACCGCTGCCCGAGAGCACCAGCCCGTCGACACCGGAGGCATCCTCCTCCACATAACGCAGCGCAATCACACTGCCCATGGAGTGCCCCAGCACAAAATATTTTTTGCCGGGAAACTGTTTCCTGATAATCTCCTGAGAGAACTGCCGCTCGTCCCGGACAAAGTCCAGCATGCACTTGACATAGCCGCGCTGGCCGTCGCTGCGACCATGGCCGCGGTGATCGGTACCGAAAATCGCATAGCCGGCGGGAACCAGTTTTTCAAAGACATTGGTATAGCGGTCAACATGTTCGGCATAGCCATGCATCAGATGGATCACCGCCTTGGGCTCGCCTTCGGGCAGCCAGGCCTTCCAAAAAATATTCAACCCATCAAAAGCCTTGAAGTTACCTTCTGTTACGTTCATATTACCCCCCCATATCCATATTTCCCGTTTAATATGACACAACCCCAAAGGCAGTACAATCCGAAACCTTTATATGTTTCTCATAGACTGAAGGCTATATTTTTCAGTGAATCCAATTAATACAAGATCTATTGACTTTTAATAAGATAAGGGTTAACAATGAATCCTCATTCACAATTAAATTTAATAAGGAGGGTATTATGGCTAGTCAATGGGTTGACGAACGCGATAGCAAGTTCATCCTTCACGAGGTGTTCAATATCGACGAGAATGTTCTCGGAAAGGGTTTATTTGCTGATCATGACGGCGATATGGTTGACATGGTACTGACCGAGGCCGCCAAATTTGCCGAGAACGAGCTGGCGCCTTACTATGCGGATGAGGAGCGCGGCGAGCCTATCGGTGCTGAATTCAAGGATGGCAAGGTTACCACCCCCGATGCCTACAAGCGCCTGTGGCAGCTCTACACCGAGGGCGGCTGGCTGGCAACGGCCGACAGCTATGAAGTTGGCGGACAGCAGTTCCCGGCCAGTGTGGCGGCGGTATGCGCCAACATGTTCCTGGCCTGCAACCAGGCCTTCATGATGTATCCCGGACTTACTCACGGGGCTGCCCGCCTGGTGGAGGATTTCTATACCGGACCGTATCGCGACACCTTTATCGAAAAGATGTATACCGGTGTCTGGGCCGGCACCATGTGTCTGACAGAGCCGGGCGCCGGTTCCGACGTGGG
>CAYWBU010000248.1:0-2676 GCA_964456565.1 uncultured Bacteriovoracaceae bacterium
CAGATCGGCACCGCAACCTGGAAAGAGGTGCAGGCCGGCTACCGTCTATCCGTTGGCATCCAGACCGATGGCTCCCTGTGGGCCTGGGGATCTCTCGGCATCTATCTGACCCCGGAGCCCGCATTCTCAGACTACTTCAAAAAAGTCCCGTTCCTGATCGATGATACACATGTCTGGCGTAGCTGTGCCTGCAACGTGATAGATACAATGCTCTTTTTACGCGAGGACGGAACACTCTGGGGCGCCGGCTATCTTCGCTCAATTGATGGAGAGTACAACGCAAAATTTTTTGAGAGCCTGTCCGCTGATACTAACTGGCAGGATATCGAACTGGGTACTAACCATATTCTGGCGACCAAAACCGACGGCACGCTCTGGGCCTGGGGATACAACCTCAGCGGCCAGCTGGGACTGGGATTTTTCGGTTACCGCACCACACCCCAGCAGATTGTCTTCCCCGAATAGACAAAAATATTTGCGGGAGCTTATTCTGGAGCCCGGATAAAAATCTTGATTCCGGGCTTCCTTTCTGTACCCCGGCCTTAATATTACAGCATGTCACATGCAAGACCGGTCATCAACATTGTTTCCGGCGGGATGGGGACCAGTGCCGAGCAGATCATCCATACGGCCCTGGCCCAGTTTGGCGGACATACTGTGGACATCAGCAAAAACAGCCACATCCGCAGCCGGGATCTTTGATGAGCTGGAGGAAATCCGCCTCATCCGCCGCCGTTTACACCTTCACATAATTGACATCACCGGCAAATCCATCGAAACCTGTGCCGATAAAATCAGCACCTTACTTAGCCATAACATTCCGTAATAAATATAAATAACAAGCTGATGCCCCCAATATTCATCATACTTAATCCCATTCATATTTTTTATGTTTATTTATTAATCTGCTTGACTATCATCACTGTGAATGTTTTATCAGAATAAATAATATCCATACAGGAGGTTTGAAATGGTGGACCCTAAAAAGGCATATGAAATCGTAAAAAGTTCCCCGGAGATCGTCGGCCGGCATGACCGCGAGGCCTGGCTGGACCTGTTTTCAGAAAATGCAATCGTGCAGGACCCGGTCGGGGCCGGACCCAACCGTAAAAACGCCGATTTTCGGGGCGACCGCGACGCCCTGGGACGGTTCTATGACATCTTCATTGCCCCCAACGACATCCGCTTCACGGTTTACCAGGACATTGTCATGGGCAACGAAGTCGTCCGTGACGTCTATATCACCACCACCCTGCCCAACGGTGCCATCAGCGAGGTTTCGGCCTACCTGATCTATCGCGTGATCGAAGAGGACGGTGAACTCAAGATCGACAGCCTCAAGGCCCACTGGGACTTCACCGGCAACGCCATCAACCTGCTCAAAAATAACGGACTCAATGGCATCGTGGCCTCCAACCAACAGTTCGGCGGCATGATCAAGACCCAGGGCATGTCACGTGTTCTGGAATACTGCAAGGCCATGTATGTCGGTATCCTCGGCAAGGGCATGCGGATGGTCAATGAATTTGCCACCGCGGTCAATGCCCGCGACGAAGGCAGTTTCGCACGGCTGTTCGATTCCGGCGCCACCATTGAATTCCCGGCCGGGACCAGCATGCCTGCAGCGGATTTTCTGAAACAGAAGGATCTGCAGATCAAGGTATCGGGACTGCGTTCCGGCGGCTGGGTCACGTCCTGTGTCTTTGACGCCACTGCCGGAAAAACCAGCCATCACGGACTGGCCTTCTTTGAATTCAACCCCGGCAGCAAAAAGATCAGCAACGTCAGATTTTTCTGGGGCAAATAGTCCTCAGAGATCCTTGTGGCAAAGGGGCATGGGCGCCCCTTTGCTTTTTTTTCGATTCACTCGCCCCAAAGAGCGTCAGCAAGCCCGGATGTACGGCTGGTCCTGCGGCTGACGGCGCTCAGCAGAATCGTTTCAGCGGCCCAGATCTCCAGCTTCTTCCTGGCCCTGGTAATCCCCGTATAGACCAGCTCGCGTGTCAGCACGGCACTGTCACGCTCGGGCAGGATCATGATCACATGCTCAAATTCCGAACCCTGGCTGGCATGCACGGTCATGGCATAGCAGGTTTCATGTTGCGGCAGGCGTGATACCGGCACCCGCCGCAGATCTTCACCGGCCCTAAAAACGGCCCAGGCGCCGTCAGCATCAACCCGCACAACCCCCACATCGCCGTTGAACAGCCGCAGGTTATAATCATTCTGCCGGATAAGCACTGGGCGGCCGTGATAATAGGCGCTGTTACCGATCAGCCCTTGGGCCGCCAGCAAATCTTCGATCAGGCGGTTGACGGCTTCCGATCCCAGGGGCGACTTCCGCAGGCCGCACAGCACCCGCAGGCGGTCCAGCATCGCCAGCATGGTGGCCGCATCCGGCGCACCCAGCATGGCTGCAAGACCCGGCAGAACCTGTTCTTTCAGGGCCGCAACCAGACCGCCGGCCACATCCCGGTATTCCAGATCCGCCCCACCGGCAGCGATCACCGCCCGGCACGCTTCCGCATCACCGGCATTGACGGCCGCGCTCAAGCGGGCAATGGCACTGTTCGAATCGAAGCGCCAGGTCTTTTCAAGCTCCACCAGGCTGTCGCGGAGGCCATAAGGCAACCCGCCCTGCAGCTCAAAACCGGTCAGTTTGCGGATATCCCCGGC
>CAYWBU010000249.1:0-2666 GCA_964456565.1 uncultured Bacteriovoracaceae bacterium
GCGGTGATGTTTGACCTTCATGCCGCGGGTGAACTTGCCCGAGCAGATGCGCAGAAAGGCGATGCGGTCGCGGTGGGCCGGGTCCATGTTCGCCTGGATCTTAAAGACAAAGCCTGAGAAATCTTCTTCCAGCGGATCAACGTCACGCGTCACGGCCGGGCGCGGACCCGGATGGGGGGCGTTTTCCACAAAACACTCCAGCAGTTCCTGCACGCCGAAGTTGTTGATGGCGCTGCCGAAAAAGACCGGGGTCTGATTGCCCTTGAGATAATCTTCCAGGCTGAAGGGATTAGCCGCGCCCTCCAGCAGCTCCACGTCGGCACGCAGATCATCGGCCTGCGAGCCTAAAAGTTCATCCAGTTTGCTGTCTGTGAGATCATCGATAACCACCACATCTTTCTGACGGGTCTCGCCGCCGGCGGTGAACAGCAGCAGCTGTTTTTTGTAAAGATTGTAGACGCCCTTGAAACGTTTGCCCATGCCGATGGGCCAGGTCATGGGGGCACATTCGATCTGCAGTTTGTCCTCGATCTCGCTTAAAAGGTCCAGCGGTTCGCGGCCATCGCGGTCGAGCTTGTTGATGAAGGTCATGATGGGGGTGTTGCGCATGCGGCAGACTTCCATAAGTTTCTCGGTCTGGGACTCGACGCCGTTGACACTGTCGATCACCATCAGGGCCGAGTCCACGGCGGTCAGCACGCGGTAGGTATCTTCGGAGAAATCTTTGTGACCGGGGGTGTCCAGCAGGTTGACCTCATGCCCCTGATAATTGAACTTCATGACCGAGGTGGTCACCGAAATGCCGCGATCCTGCTCGATCTTCATCCAGTCACTGGTGGCATGGCGCGAGGCCTTGCGGGCCTTGACCGTGCCGGCCAGCTGGATGGCCCCGCCGAACAGCAGCAGCTTTTCGGTTAATGTGGTCTTGCCGGCATCCGGATGCGAGATGATGCCGAAGGTGCGCCGTTTTTCCACTTCTTTTTTTATCTGTGCCGAACTCATGTCTGCCCCTGTTGTGCGGATATAGAGTATTTCGTGGGGCAAACTAGCAGCCCGCCTCCGGTTTGTAAAGCGGATGTTTAAGACCCTGCACCAAAGCAAGGACCATGCTGCGGCCAAACCTGAGGGCCGACAGGATTTCTTTCATTGAAACCCTTGACAATAACTGAATTCCATTCTATTTCTGAATCATGACAACGAAAAACAGCAAGAGCAAACCGAAACTTTCAAGACGTGAACGTGAACGCCAGGCCCGCCGCAATGAGATCCTCGATGCCGCCCAGGCAATCTTTGAAAAAGAGGGCTACAACAACGCCACCATGGCCCAGATTGCCGAAAAGGCCGAATTCAGCGTTGGTTCACTCTATTATTTCTTTCCCAACAAGGACGGCATCTTTGCCGAGATGGTCATCCGCAACCTTGAAAACTCGCTGGACAAGGCCACCCGAGTCATCAAACGCCAGAAATCCTGGCAGGATCGGCTTGAGGCCCTGATGCAGCATTACCTGCGCTGGGGCATGGTCAACATGTATGACATCATCCTCGCGGTCAAGGACTTCGCCAGTCCGGATCAGGACCTGACCGACAACGCCATCTTTCAGCGTTTCATCCACACCAACAGGGAAGTCCTGAATCTGCTGAGCAATATTCTGCAGGAAGCCTGCAACGAGGGTTGTCCAATCGATCCGCATGTCAAGGCGGTTGTGATCATTGGCGCCCTCAACAACATCCTTGACTGTCACACCATGGGTCTGCTGGAAAAAGAGCCCGAGGAATATATCCCGGACATGTGCAAACTGGTGTGCTGCGAACAGCGCGACACCCGGCTGGAAGAAAAAAAACAGCAGGGCGATTGATATAAACGGACCGTCTCAGCCAGCCGGCCTGATAACCATGAAGGTGGAACTGCTGCGCGAAACCTGGCGTCCCTGATCATTTGTCACCAGACAGTCCGCGATAATGATGCTCCGCCCGCGTCTGAAGACCGTGGCCTCGGCCGTGAGATGTCCTTTTCCGGGCGGTGCCAGAAAATTGTTTTTCAGTTCAATGGTGGTGATGTTCTCGCCGGGCGCGAGGGTGCTCATCACGGCATGCGCCGCGGTCTCGCTGGCCAGGGCCACTGAAAGCCCGCCCTGCATGATGCCGGCCCCCTGCATAAATTCCGGGCGGACGGCCATGGTGAAACGGGCATAGCCCTCCCTGATTTCATCGAGCCGCATGCCCATGAAGTCCAGGAAGGGATTGTCAACCGGCTCGCCGCCGGAGAGCTTTTCAAGATAGGCCGGATAGTCATACATGGTTTTTCCTCCGCAGACCGCCTCAGGGCAGGCCCTTATATTTGCTGTTAATTTCATTGAGGACTTCATCGCCCTCCTGGTACAGGCGATAAAACTTTTCCACCCGGTCCAGATCGTTGATCCGGAAGGCCTCACTCAGGGCCGTGTAGGCCGCCAGGCGCAGCCGGGCATATTCCAGCACCAGTTCATAGTGTTCCCGGATGGGGACCGCAGCGGGCACCTGGACAGCTTCCAGCTGATCAACCAGAGCCTCCCAGCCGCTAAGGCATTCATCCTCGAGAGCCTGGGCCATGGCCGGCTCATCGATCCTGCCGGCATTATAATCTTCGCTCAGTTTTGCAAAGCTTTCGCGGATGCGGCGGTCGTTTT
>CAYWBU010000250.1:0-1126 GCA_964456565.1 uncultured Bacteriovoracaceae bacterium
GTAAGACTTTCTATTACGGGTAATGTCAACACGGATCTTATTGCAACGAATATGCGTCGGCATCACAAAAAAGCCGAAGGCTTCCACGGGCGTTTAACATCCCGGTTCTGACAGCCGCCCCCTTACCCATATTCTGGGGCAATCTGATAAGTCTGAGTCCCGTCATATTTTTTTCCCGATACCGAAGTAGATCAGCTGTAAAATCGAAAGAACCGTCATCGATTACCAGTATTTCCCAGTCATAATCTTTACCGGACAGGTAATTAAATACATCCTCAAGAAACGGAACGATGCGTTCTTCCTCGTTATAGGCTGGAATAATCACTGAAAGTGCGGGAGCGTCTTTGATCTGCCGGTTGATATAGGAAGGAATTACCGTCTCGTTCTCCACAGGTTTATGCAACATCGAGACTCCAACCTGTCTGGCACAGACAATGGCTGGCAATGTTGTAAGCATAATCTGCAGAATATGCTGGGTTGAGACCGCCGCAAAGGCTGCTGCCGAATCTGTCCCGAACGAGACCAGCAAGGCCGTGGCAAAATATTCGATAGCACCGATGCCGCCAGGGGATACAGGTATTAGAGAGGCAAAGTTGACCACCACCAACCAAAGCATTATCTGGGCAGGATCAAGCACCAGGTCGAATGCCCGGGCCACCATCATATAGGCACAGACTTCCAGACCCCAAATCAGGATGGTACTGCCTGTCTGACGCAGCAAAAAAATCGGATTGGCAAAAGGCTTGAGATAGCCGACAAAATCATCGAAAAACTGCTGCAGCCGGGTACTGCTCAATGGACGACAACCGCAGACCAGCACCATAACAACAGTGATCAAGACGGCCACCATGAACGCCACCCCCACCATAACAAGGTTGTCAACCCAATCAAGGTTTATCAGAAATGAAAGTCCCAAGATGATCTGGCCCAGCAGCACGCCATCCATGAGTCGTTCGGAATAGATAGTAGAGAGTCCGCCTGTCAGCGGTATACCGTGACGTTTTTTGAGCAGCCAGACCCGGATAAATTCGCCGCCCCGAGCCGGCACGATGTTGTTGGTTCCAAAACCGATCAATAACAGTTTAAGACTCTCATCAAAGCTTACGTCTTGGAAATAAATCTGCCA
>CAYWBU010000250.1:1136-2614 GCA_964456565.1 uncultured Bacteriovoracaceae bacterium
CGTCTTGCCCGCATCGCATAAGCAGCTAGTATAAAAACGGGCGCACACAACTGAAAACCCCATTGCGATGTCAAAATCTCCTGCCATACATCCGCCGCATTTATTCCTCTAAATGCCAACCATATAAAGAATAATGCAATCCCGATGTAAAATATTTTCCGAAGTAAACCGCCAATTGATTTTTTCACCTTTACTCCGCCATAATCACAGCAGCGCAATAAACCAGTCACAACACTGAGACATTCGACAGGAAACTTCAGTCCGCTATTTCGCCACTCTGTTTCTTCGGTTCAATAACAGACAAAGCCTTTCAGCAGGTTTTCCGGAGTATTACAAATTTGAAAGGTACAAAATTAACCACGATTATATG
Organism: uncultured Bacteriovoracaceae bacterium; assembly: GCA_964456565.1. Lineage (GTDB taxonomy): Bacteria > Desulfobacterota > Desulfomonilia > UBA1062 > UBA1062 > CAYWBU01. The sequence goes on from CAYWBU010000250.1 coordinate 1,507, forward strand.
ACATCAGAAATATTCCCGCACGATCGGATTGTTATCTCTTAAAAATTTTAGGTCCCTTTAGGATGGTATGTTAATGAAAAAAGTTGATCCCCTGTTCGGATCACTTTCGACTTTTATTGTCCAGTGGTGGGCTTTCACCACGGCCTTGACCAGGGACAGCCCCAGGCCCAAACCCTTCTGTGATCGGCTTTTATCGCCGCGGTAGAGCCGGTCGAATATGAAGGGGATATCATCAGGGGCGATGCCGCAGCCGCTGTCCCGCACAATAATCCGCACGCCAGCCCCGAGTGTTTCGGCACCGATAAAAACCCGGCCGCCGGGAGCGGTATATTTGACCGCATTGTCCACAAGATTGCTCAAAACCTGCCTCAGCCGGGAGCGATCGCCCCGCAGGCACAACCCGGGCGGGAGATCGACCGCAAGTGCGACAGCCTTTTCCTCCGCCACATCCTGATAAAGCTCCCTGACCTCGTCCACCAGCCCGGCCAATTCGAAGCCGGTATAATGAAGCTGCATCACCCCGGTTTCGGCTTCGGAAATATCCATCAGGATCGTCAGCATGCCGGCGATGCGTTCCGATTCCTCGGCACAGTCCAGCAGCGCCTCCCGCAGCCGATCAGGATCATCGCTGACAACCCCGCTCTCAATGGAGGCCCGCATGCGCATCAGCGGTGTCCGCAGGTCATGGGCCACATTGTCCAGGGCGTCCCGCATGCCCTTGATCAGGGCTTCAATCCGGTCAAGCATCTTATTGAAATGCCCGGCCAGATCATTCAGTTCATCGGTGTTGGCCTTGAGCGGAACCCGCGCGCCGACATTCCCGTACCCCACGGCACTGACAGTCGCCGCCAGATCCTTGACCGGCCTGAGAACCCTGTGGGCGAAAAGGACGCCGCCGCCGACCCCCAGCAGAATCACCAGCAGGATATAAGCGACAAAGATATTGTCCAGATCTTCCAGGTAATCCAGTCGCTGTTTCACCGAAAACCCGACATGCAGCAGGTTTCCGTCCGGCAGGCGGAAGCCGATTGCCCTGATGACATCGGAGCGGTTCTTGTCGCTGTCGGCCATATGGTAACCGTCGCCCCGCACGTTGAACCAGCTGCCC
>CAYWBU010000251.1:0-2608 GCA_964456565.1 uncultured Bacteriovoracaceae bacterium
ACGGCAACATCACTGTCGCGGCTACCGGTCACGGCGACGCCAAGCTGGAGGTCCTCAAGGAGGCGCGCATGAAATATTTTGTCGATGACCGGCTGGACACCTGCACCCTGCTCAACGAGCACGGCATCACCCCGATTGTCTTCGACCAGCCCTGGAACCGCGAAGAAGAGCATCCCTTCACGGTCGTGCACACCTGGGAGGATCTCAACCGCATGATCGACTGGAAAACCGCCGTTTGTCCGGAGGTCCGCCAGTGATCCTTGCAACCGAACGCGACACCCGGATTGAGATCATCAACAGCGGCAATTTCCTGCTGGACGGCGGCTCCATGTTCGGACGCATCCCCAAGAACCTCTGGCAGAAAAAATTTACCCCCGACGAGAACAATAACATCACGCTGGCAACCAATATCCTTAAAATCATGCGCAAGGACGCCACTATCCTGGTTGACGCCGGCCTGGGGACCCGCTACACGGAAAAGGAACGCTCCCTCTTGGGTTTTGACGGCCAACTGCCCGACACCTTTCCGGGCGGGGTCGATATCCTGATTGCCACCCACCTGCACTATGATCATATCGGCGGCATCCATGATTTGGACGTCCGCCAGGCTGTGCTGGTCAGCGAACAGGAATGGCAGGATGCCCAGAGCGACGACCCCATCTCCAGGGGCAGCTACCGCAGGATCGATCTGGAGGCCGTCGCCCGCAGACTGCAGCTCATCACCCCACCGTTTGAAGTGCTGCCGGGCATCGAAATAATTGCAACTCCCGGACACACCGCCGGGCATGTGGCCGTCTTGATCGACAATGAAATCCTGTATCCCGGCGATCTGATCCGGACCTCTCTCCAATCGAGGTTGCGCGCCAAAAAGAGCTGATCCTGCAGCAGGCCTGCGCCAACAACTGGACGGTGATCTTTGAACACGATCCGCAGATTCCAACCGCCCAAATAGGCTTTAGCAATAATAAGTTTAGAGTAATTTAAATATATAGTTATAATCATTACACATAAAATGAAATACAGCTTGACGGCCGGCATTTTTAGTGGCACAAATTTTATTCATTAGTTCAATCCTCAAACCAGAGGATCGGTGATTATATGTACGATTGAACTGCCACAAGCATTCAGCGATATATGATCCGGACTGACGAAGTGGCAAAGCTCTGTCGGCCTTTGGAACCGCGAAGATCCGGCAGTCTTTGCCTTACCCTACTTCGCTTTAATTGGCACAGCCAAACATCCTTTTAAAGCCCATTTTTTACCCTGCAATATCAACTGATTATAAATAATTTTTCACACTTGAAATTTCTATTGACATTGCCCCCCGCTTAGCATATCAGCCCTCTTGTTTACTTAAATGAACTTTAAATAACATTTAAATAAGTGAAAAGGGACATGACACAGATAGGCGGAAAAATAAAAAACATGCGGCTTGCCCAGGAGCTGACGCAGGAGGAACTTGCCAACCGCGCCAACCTTACCAAGGGCTTCATATCCATGGTCGAACGGGACCTGCAGTCCCCCTCACTGGATACCCTGCAGCATATCCTGAACGCCCTGGACTGCACCCTGGCAGAATTCTTTGCCGAGAAGGAACCCCAGCAGGTTGTCTTTCCCCCGGAAAAAAGAGTCGGAATTGAAAGTGACAACGGCGTTGTCAGAGAAATCCTGATTCCGGCCGCCCAGGGACGCGAGGCCGACATTATCCTGCTCACCATGCCACCCAACACCGCAACCGACGTGGAAGATCCCCATTATGGTGACGAATGCGGCCTGGTACTCTCCGGCAAGGTCTGGATCAACACAGGCAAGGAGGTCCACCGGGCTCTTGCCGGTGACGCCTTCTACTATACGGCTGACCGAAAACACTGGCTGGAAAATAAATCCCAGACCACGGCAAAGATCATCTGGATCTCGGCCCCCCCAAGTTTCTAATACAGGAGGTAGGTTATGGAATCTTTAGGCGTTCACATCCTGGCGGAATATTATGATTGCGATTGTGAGGTGCTGGACAACTCGAACGAGATCGAGAGGCATCTCAACAATGCGGCCCAGGCCGCCGGGGCCACGATAGTGCAATCGGCCTTTCACCAGTTCAATCCCATGGGCGTCAGCGGCGTGGTGGTGATCGCCGAGAGTCATCTCACGATCCATACCTGGCCGGAACACGGTTATGCGGCGGTGGACATCTTCACCTGCGGCGATACGGTTGATCCCTGGCGGGCCTTCGAACATCTCAAACAGGAACTGAAGAGCACCCATTTTTCCACCATGGAGATGAAACGGGGACAGATCGACCTGATTAAATATGAACAGACGGCCAACCTCAAAGTTGTGGCCGGAGCGAGGTAACCTGAAAATGATAATTAAAACACCGACAACTTATTTTATCACTGCCGGAAAATCCGAGGGCTACAGCACCCTGAACGCCTTTGACGGCGCCCTGCTGCAGGCGGGCATCGGAAATACCAATCTGGTACGCATGAGCAGCATCTGCCCCCCCAAGGCCAGACAGATCGACAGCATAAGCCTGCCCCATGGGGCCTTGGTCCCGGTGGCCTATGCCTCCATCACATCTTCTGTCCCAGGCGAGATCATCTCCGCAGCG
>CAYWBU010000252.1:0-1376 GCA_964456565.1 uncultured Bacteriovoracaceae bacterium
GTGATGACATAGACCCCGGATGGATATGACTCCGGCACGGAAAGAGTAACTTCGGTTGCCGAACTGACAACAATACAGGGATCACCATTGGCAGCTTCCCCTTGCGGTTTTACGGGAATATCGCCACCATTGAGCGCCCCATCTGAAACTTTCTTGAAATATATCCGGGTTCGATTTTCATCAAAATTGCTACCATTGATATTGATGGACCACTCCTGCCCGACAAGCTCGTCTGCGGTTACAGCAGCCGGACTTATCACATCGATCCGGGAATTCTGACTGTCGGGCACCCAGCAGCTGGCGTCTGAAGGATATGCATCTCCATTATCGCCGACCCCGTCACTGTCCGAATCGATCCACTCTTCCGGATCATCGGGGAACACATCCGATCCATCAGCGACACCATCACCGTCACTGTCTCTTTGCAGAACTATCTGAGGAATTACAACCGGGCCATTGTTTACAGTCAAAGATGCTGATGCAGCCATGAAACTTGTCCCGTCAAGCTCCACTCTGACAGTATAGTTGCCAGCCGCTAGTCCCGGTATGGCAAATCGCCCATTCCCGCCTGTCAGTGTATCGGTAAGCAGGACATCCGGCTCATTGTCATTAAAGACCTTCACCGTCAGCCCCACCATGGGACAACCCTGTTCGTCCGCAAGAGACCCTGTCACCCGATTACCGGAAAGCAGATCGATATCAATGTTTTCGATGACCCCTTCATTACCATTAACGGTTACAGCACTGGCCTGAGCCAAACTGGCGGAATTGCCATAGTAAGTGGGCGCAAAAGTCTTGTCATTGAAACCACCATAGGCCAGCCATAAACCTGAATTTTCAGCCGACAGGAAGTACTCGCCCTGGGGCAGGGCCGGAGTGGTATACCTGCCAGTAAAATCTGGCGAGATCGCGGTAATAACCTCCCCTGCTGAATTTCTTATCAAGACGTTCACGCTCCATATTTCGGAAATATCAACGTCCTCCATACGAACCGTGCCGCTGATCCTGACACCTTCATCAATTACAAAATCGACGTTTTCGTAGTCCTGTCCGCCAGTGAATATCTGAGCTTCGCTTCGCAGAATGGTTCCCGGATAAAACTCCCCAATCCTGGATGGAGCAAACTCCGAGTTAGATAAAATTGTTCCTGCCCCCAAAGCATCCAGACGGGATACAGATAAAATGAAGGGTTCGCTCATCAAGTCCCCTATTTCATAATTACCGTTTTCATCTGTGACGGCCATCGCAGACATAATTTTAAGCCGATTTATTTCATGTTGCGGGCTTACTATTACAATCATTCCTGATAACGGCTGCCCGTCACCATCAACCACCCTGCCACTTACCATTGCACGATTGGAAACCACTATTTCTCC
>CAYWBU010000252.1:1386-2603 GCA_964456565.1 uncultured Bacteriovoracaceae bacterium
CGTCGGCAACGGCAACTGTAATACTGCTGATTCCGCCAGTCACATCATAATCACCCGGAGCAAGCCCTGTAACGGCAAAGGCTCCGGTATCAGGATTCAGAGTATGAGTATATCCGAAGAGGTTTTGAGACAACAGACTCAGCCTGGTATAGCAGTTTTCATGAAAAGCATAGACACTGCCGTTTGTTAGGGGACTGCCGTCCTGCTGTATAATCCGGCCACTTATACTGCCGCCGACAACCAGGGCGACCGTACCAATATCACTTTCCTGATCGCCAACAACTGCAACCTCCTGCATAAAAGAAATATACTGATCATCATAGTCATTTATCTGGATCAGATATATGCCCTCATGCAGTCCCTGCAGGATAAAATCACCGTTCGCATCAGTAGATGCGTATGTATTCAAAAGACCGGATGATATCGAAATATTGCTTACCGGATTACCGGTCTCGTCGACAACATGTCCCCGGACAGATCCTCCCACAGCAAGTGTGACCGGTTGATCCAACGCATAAGTTGCCCCAAGGACAACTTCAATCCCGGTAATTATTTGAGGAAGATAAATATCATTATCAAGGGAAGATATTCTAAGGGCGTATTCCCCTTCAAAAAGCCCCTGAAATTCAAAACTGCCTTCAGCTTCAGTCCATACTGTTGACGATGAAGTTCCATCATTACAAGTGAGTAAACTGACTCCAACTCCAGAAACCGGGTTACCGGCCACGTCATTAACAACGCCCCTTATGCCGCCGCCTTCCACAAGGACAATCGGTTCGGGAACGGTTGTAGTCTGCGGCTGCAGGACTTCAAAATTTTCAATTGTTTGCGGCAGATAAATATCATCATTACCGGCTGAAACACATACGCTATATGTCCCGGACGGCAGTCCCTGAAAGAAGAAGCCTCCGTCGGCTCCGCTGGTCACGGAAGGAATGCTGCAACTCTGATCTGCAGATGACAGTGAAACGGTTATACCCGAGATCGGGTTTCCGGCTTCGTCCTGGAGCGTTCCACTGATTTTGCCGCCCTCTTCCAGAATAATCGCATCGGCAACAGACGTGGTCGCCGAAAGTGCAACCTCGATATTCTCCACGACCTTATAAAGATATTTATCACCACCAGCGCTCAGGTGTGTGTCGATCACCTCTCCGGTCGCTGCCGAAATCCTCTCGCTCAAATGGTCATCGCCGATCCTGACAGTGTACGTCCCGGCA
>CAYWBU010000253.1:0-2212 GCA_964456565.1 uncultured Bacteriovoracaceae bacterium
GTGTTATCGAGCTGACCCATTTCAGCCAGGGTCTCCAGGATACGGCCGATATTGTCATGGTTGTCAAAGGAGAGTTCAGTCTTACGCAAACCCTTTTCACCGGCTTCCATGGCCCAGGCAATCGTACCGCCCGCTGAAATGGTATCGATGCCCTTTTCATTCATGATGTCGTTCCAGATCCCGATCAGGTCCGGATCAAAATTTTCGATATTACTGCCGAAGAGCCCGATGGTCTCATATTCGGGGATCTGCCGCAGCTTGCCGTCGGGGTAGTGGCCCTTGTGGCCGCAGAGCACCGAGCAGTAGCGACAGGTGGAGTGGCGGGTCTTATAGCGTTCAGCCATGGCCTCGCCCGTGGTCTTGACGGTCTGCTCATTGTAGCGGTCCTTGAAGTTGCGCACCGGTGAATAGCCCTTGTCGATCCCGATCTGCACATTCATGTTGGTGCCGAAGGCCTTGAGGCTCTTGGTGAAATCACTGCGCAGGATATGGGTCTTGGCCTTTTTGAGGGTGCGGTCGAACATGGCCTGATCAACCGGCACGCAGCGGTAGTCCTTGCCGCGGGCCACCACGGCCTTGAGGTTCTTGGCGCCCATGACCGCGCCCACGCCACCGCGTCCGGCAAAACGGTGACCGGAACAGATGTTGGCGTAAAGGACCCTGTTTTCGCCGGCCGGCCCGATGACCGCGGCGCCCTCCTTGGGAGTCAGTCTGAGTTCTTCCTGTACATGGTGGGTATCCATGCCCCAGAGTTCGGCGGCATCCTCAAAGACAACCTTTTTATCGTCGAAGCGGATGGTGGTGGGATTTGCGGCCCGACCGTGGATGATGACCCCGTCCCAGCCGGCGGTCTTGCAGGCTTCACCAAAGGGTCCACCGCAGGATGACGCCACCATCAGGCCGGTCTGGGGCGACCGAGTGATGACCTCGAAACGCGCCGAACAGGGCGCCCCGGTTGTCAGCAGGACTCCCATGGAAAAGATCAGCAGATTTTCCTCACCCAGGGGATCCACCTCCGCCAGATGGTGTTTGTGGCGATCATAAAAAATCTTGACGCCCAGGCCCTTGCCGCCCAGGTAGTTTTTCAGGTCATCCCGTGAAACCTCGTAGGTCTCCCAGGTCTGATCACTCAGGTTGATATCCAGATATTTGTTGCTGGTGCCTTCAATTATATTCATTTGCAGCCCTCCATCACAATGGCGTCGAACAGGCAGTTGGTCACACACCAGCCGCAGGATATGCACTTTTCGGGAAAGGCCAGCACCGCCTTGTTTTCAGTCAGCGGCAGGTTCTCATCCGCCATGGCAAGGGCCCCGACCGGACAGGCCGCCACACAGTTTTCACAGGCATAGCAGCGTTCCGCCAAGATAATGGGTTTGGGCCATTCAGATTTTTTGAGCCGCTCAACGGCTCGGCCCTTGTCGTCCAGGACCCCTCCCCGGGTACAGACCCGGCCGCAGGCCCCGCACTCGATACACAGCTCGGGATCGATTACATGTTTTTCTTTTTTTTCACCGCTGATGGCATTGACCGGACAGATCTTCACACAGGCCGTACAGCCGATACAGGCGTCGGAAATAGTGTAGCTCATTTTTTACCTCCATCTCATATCCCCTCGCGCCCCTTTGGCTTCTTTATCACAAAATCCAGAAAATATATTGTCTTAAAATAAACATAATAAACCGGCCTTTAACTTTTTCGATCAAAAGCCGTCTTTCCTCTTCAAAATCGTCGCATGTATAATATTACACAATACGTAAAAGATAAATACCGACATCTATTGCCGTTGACAATCCTGACCGGCCCAAATAAAAAATGCTGTCATGCACAGTCAATACCACCAGATGATTGCATCAGAACTCGGCGTCAGGCAGCAGCAGGTCGCCGCAACAAGCAGCCTGCTGAAAGACGGGGCCACGGTGCCCTTTATCGCACGTTACCGCAAGGAGCTGACCGGTTCCCTGGACGAGGTCCAGGTGGGTCTGATCCGTGACCGCATGGCTGAGCTGGAGGCCCTGGATGCACGGCGCGATGCCATTCTCAAGTCGCTGCGTGACCAGGAGGTCTTGAGCGCCGAGCTGGAAGCGGCCGTCAAAAAGGCCGCCAGCATGACCGAGCTGGAGGACATCTACCTGCCCTACCGCCCCAAACGCCGCACGCGCGCCATCATCGCCCGCGAAAAAGGTCTGGAACCCCTGGCAGAAAAGATCTT
>CAYWBU010000253.1:2222-2557 GCA_964456565.1 uncultured Bacteriovoracaceae bacterium
CCCTGCAGGAGGCCGCAGCTTATGTGAACAGCGCAAAGGGTGTTGAAGATGCGGAGGCGGCCCTGGCCGGGGCCCGCGACACCATCGCCGAGAAGATCAGCGAGGACAGCGCGATCCGCGCCGGCATGCGCATGGTTTTTGACAGGGAGGCTCTTATCAGAACCGAGGTCCTGGCAGGTCTGGAAGAGCAGGGCGCCAAATACCGCGATTATTTCGACTGGCAGGAAAAGGCCGCCGACGCCCCCAGCCACCGGGTGCTGGCCATGCTCAGGGGCTGGCGCGAGGTCTACCTCAAACTGAGCATCCGGCCGGACGAAGAGAAGACTGTCGCGCGT
>CAYWBU010000254.1:0-934 GCA_964456565.1 uncultured Bacteriovoracaceae bacterium
TCCTTTTTTGTGGAGGATCGCATGCCAGTTGGCCGCCGTGACCTTGTCGGCATACCTGCTCTTGGGGGTGTAACAGAGCACCAGCTGGTTGGTGGCGAAACGGATGTTCCAGTCGGCGAAGTCGGGGATCAGCAGTTTGTCGATGACCTTGTAGTCGGCCGAGGCCATGATGTCGCAGGGTTTGCCGATCTCGGCAATCTTGCGGGCGCACTTGGTGCTGCCGGCGGCCTCGCGCTGGACATCCACCTTGGGATAGCGGGCCTCGAACTCTTTTTCCATGGCTTCAAAGGGCACCGAAAGGCTGCCGGCATGAAAGATGGTGAGTTTGCCGGAAGGTTCGGCCTGGACGGCCGGGGCCAGCCCCGTCATGATGAAGACGGCGAGCAGCAGGATAATGGATTTATGGTTCATTTTTTCCTCCTTTGGGCATGCGAAAACAGGATGTCCGGAATTATAGGGCAAGAGTTCTTTCAATGGCAATGTTTATGTTTGGATCAACATAAAAACAGGGGGTGTTTCGGGATGAATTCCTTGCAATGTTGACAGGATTCATCTATCTTGCGCAACGTATATTTTAAATTCATGAGGGAGATCTCGGCATGCTTACATATATGAGGAAACATTCCAAGAGCTGGATTACCATTTTTATCTTCGGCATTATTATCGTGGTGTTTGTGCTGTGGGGCGGCAGCTCCTATACGGCGCGGGAGGCCAGTGCCGTTGCCAAGATTGATAACCATATCATCAGCCAGCAGCAGTTCAGCAAAAAACATTCGGAAGCCATAGCTGCCTATCAGGAACGTTACGGCGATGCCTTCAACTCCGAGATGATCAAAAAGATGAATTTGAAGGAGCGGGTCCTGGATGAGATGATCAACAACTATCTCATGGAAAAAGAGGCCGCCCGGCTGGGCATCATTGTGGCCGACCAGGA
>CAYWBU010000254.1:944-2153 GCA_964456565.1 uncultured Bacteriovoracaceae bacterium
CTGGGTCGTGATCGGCGGGGCCAAGGCCTTTCAGCGGGACGGGGCCTTCGATATGGAGCGCTACCGCAACTACCTTGATTATGAACGCATGAATCCCAATGAGTTTGAGGCCATGCACCGCAAGATGATTCTGCGCCAGCGGCTGTTTGCGGTGGTGACTGAAAACGTGGTTGTGCCGGATTTTGAACTGGACGCCAGCTATCGGGCGGTCAGCGATCTCTTCGATCTGTATTATCTGGAGGTGAAACCGGCCGACTTTGAAGACCGGGTGGAAATTGGGGCTGACGAGCTGAATCTCTACTATGATGAGCACAAGGAAGAATACCGGGAAGCGCCCAAGACCGTAATTGAATATATCCGCTATGATTTTGACGACTATGCTGCGGAGATCAAGGTTTCTGACGAGGATGCCCGGGATTTCTATGATACGCACCGCAGCCTGTATTCCACTCCGGAAACCTCCCAGGCCCGCCATATTCTGATCAAGGTGGCGCAGGATGCCTCCGGGGAGCAGGTTGCCGAGGCCGAAGCCAAAGCCGCCAAGGTGCTGGAAGAGGCCCGTGGCGGAGCCGATTTTGCGGCCCTGGCCCGCGAATATTCGGACGACAAGGCCTCGGCCGTCAAGGGTGGTTTCCTGGGTGAAGTCAGACGCGGCAGTCTGGTTGACGGCCTGGATGACAAGCTGTTTGCCATGAAAAAAGGCGACATCGACGGCCCCTTCCGGACCCGTTTCGGGTTCCACCTTGTAAAGGTGGATTCCGTAACCGAGGCCCAGATCAAGCCGTTCGAGGAAGTCGCCGGTGAGATATCTGCGCGTCTAAAGGCCGCCAGGGCCAGAGACATGGCCTATGCGGCCGCAGATAAGGCCTTTATGACCATCTATCAGCAAAACGATATGGACCTGAAGGCCTTTGCCGCGGAACAGGGGCTTACAGTGCAGCAGCTGGGGCCCTTTGCCGAAGGTGACACCCTGAAGCAGGGCAAGCAGATTGTGAGCGAGGCCTTCAGGGTAGCCGAGGGAGATCTTGGAGATGTTGTTGAGCTGCAGGACGGCTTCATGGTCTTCAAGGTTACCGAGCGCCGGCCGTCCCGGATTCCCTCAATATAAAGGATATTGGCTTTGGTTTGTTCGTCTTCGCCCAGATATTCCAGTACTTCGACAATATTGATATTAGCTTCATTGTCCAGACTGATGGCCTTGCTGTAACG
>CAYWBU010000254.1:2163-2544 GCA_964456565.1 uncultured Bacteriovoracaceae bacterium
AGCCCTGACCGCGCAAAAGGCCGTGGAGCTTGCAAAGGCTGAGGCCGAAAGGCTGGCCGGTCTCGGTAAGTCCGAGCTTGAGGCCTTGAGTCCGGCGGCCACCGGCGAGTTCAAACGTTCCAGCTGGGTGATTCCCAAGCTGGGCATGATCGAGGGCATCCGGGATAATGTGGATGATCTGAGTACCCCGAAGGCCTTTGCCCACGGCAAAAAGGTCTATGTGGTCTGGGTTAAATCCAAGACTGCGGCCGACCCGGCGGTTATGACGGCCGAACAGCGCAAAGCCCTGCGCGAAAGTCTGGAAACCAGGAAGAAGGAGATGGTCTTCAAGGACTATATGGCCAATTCCCGCAAACGCTATGACATCAGGATCCACAAGGA
>CAYWBU010000255.1:0-2540 GCA_964456565.1 uncultured Bacteriovoracaceae bacterium
ATGGCATCCAGGAAATCGTTGGCTGTGGCAAGATCTCCCTTGGTGGTGAAGGTAACCACCCCGCCGCCGCCAGTCATCTGTTCTTTGGCGATCTGGTAGTGCCGGTGACTCTCAAGAAAGGGATAGTAGACCTTTTTCACCAGCGGATGGGCCTCCAGGTAGCGGGCCACCGTAAGGGCCGACTCGTTCTGGCGTGCAACCCTGAGCGGAAAGGTCTTGAGCCCGCGCAACAGCAGATAGCAGCAATGCGGGTCAATGGTGCCGCCCATGGACTTGTGCAGGTTGCGGATCTCGCTGATCAGTTCGGTCCGGCCGCAGACCACCCCGGCCAGGAGATCATTGTGCCCGGCCAGATATTTGGTGGCACTGTGGATCTCGATATCGATCCCGAATTCCAGCGGCCGCTGGTTGAGCGGCGTGGCAAAGGTGGCATCGATCATGGTCAGCACATTGTGGCGCTCGGCGATCTCCTTGATCAGTTTCAGGTCAAAGACGTTCAGGTACGGATTGGTGGGTGATTCGGAGAGGATGAAGCGCGTGTTCTTCTGAATGGATTTTTCCAGTCTCTCATAATCACCGAAGGGCACGATCGTGCACTCCACGCCGAAGCGTTTCAGGTAGGAACGGCAGAACTCCAGGGTCTTCTTATAGCTGTCATCGGTGATCACGATATGATCGCCCGAACGCACCAGCGAGAGAATCGTGGTGGTGATGGCGCTCATGCCCGAAGAGAACAGCACACAGTCCTCGGCTCCGGTCAGATCCGCAATCCGGCGTTCGGCGATCTTTTCGGTCGGGTTGCCGTAGCGGCCATATTCAAAACGTTCCTTGTTGTTCTTGGTATATTCCTCGATCTCGCGGCTGTCGCTGAAGGTGTAGGTGGAGGTCTGGAAGATCGGGGTCGTCAGCGAATCGGCATATTTGCCCCTAGGTTCTCCGGCATGCACGGCCCTGGTTGCAATCGAATTCTTATAATTCCGGGAATCTTTACTCATCTTATTTCCTCATGTTTCTGCATCATGTTGCTGTCGGGACGAAAATCCAGCAAATATTCACAGTTAGCTTCGTTTGCCTAAAATCAATAACAGACAAGCCAGATAGCGGCAAATGAAAAATCTACCTTTCAAGCCGGCGGATCACATGCCCGGCAAGTTCTAAAAACTCGGCATGGGCCGCTGATTTGGCGGCATAGGTTGAGATCACCTGTTTGCGCAGCACGGTTTCCACCAGCACCACCCGGTTGGATATCCCGGGCGCCACCGGTTCGCCCAGATTTTCCAGGGCACCGGAGATCTCGCGCGAAAGGATCGTTCCCGAAACCAGCCGCGACGGCACCAGGCTGAGGCGCCGCCGATAACCGACCTGGCCGGCCCGGATGTCCCGGCACATATTCACGGCCTGGCCGGCATCCCACAGATCCAGCGGACTGGGCGAGGTCGGAATCAGCACCAGATCGGCCAGCTGAGCCGCCCCCTTGGTGATCTCACCCATCTCGGGCGGGTTGTCGAGCAGGACAATATCCGACTTGTTTTTGTCCAGAAAATATTCAATTTCCCGTTTAACACGGTCCATCCGGGCCGCGCTTCCCTGCAGGTCAACCGCAATCACATCACCGGACAGCTCAAATCCCGGAAAGGCTCCCGTGGATGCGGCACCGTCAGCCCAGCGGGCCGCCGAACGCTGCGGATCAAGATCGATCACGGTCACGCTGTAGCCTTTTTCCGCCAGAACTCCGGCCAGATTAACGGTAATGGTTGTCTTGCCGCTGCCACCCTTGGGATTCAAACATGCGATCACCCAGCTCATTGCTCACCTCACCCGTTTTTTTAGGAATGCTCCGGGATACCTTGGAAACAGAGGATGCTGTTCATTCCGCAAATATAATCGGCACAAAGCATATCCATACTTGAAAGCTTGCGGTGAATGCGCTAGGTTGGCGATTAATTTTCAACAAGGAACAAAAAAGCAATGGATTTCGACAACGAGAACCTGCTTGATAATGATAACGAATACGAATTGTTGCTGGCCTTTGCCCGGAACCTCAATGATGACGAAAAAGAACGGCTGCGTCAGACTGCGCTCTGGTATACATTGAGGGATCTGGACGGTTCGGCCCAGACACTTTCGGACTGACGGGGGAAACATGACTGAAGCGGGCGCAATATGCGATCCTGCCGGCGAAAATTTCAGCTTCGCCCTTACCAGAATCCGTTCTTTCTGCGAAAATCATTTTTCAGACAGTTCCCAGAGCCATGACTGGGATCACACCCTGCGGGTCCACGCGCTCTGCATGCATATCGGCCGCAAGGAAAAGGCCGACCTCAATATCCTCTCCATGGCGGCCTATCTCCATGATGTGGGCCGGGCCCACCAGGATGCCAGCAAGGGGCGTCTCTGCCATGCCGAGAAAGGTTCCAAGATAGCAGCCGGCCTGCTGGATGAACTTGACCTGCCCACTGCCATGCGAGACAACATCATCCACTGCTTCCTGACCCACAGATTCCGTAACAGCCATAAACCTGAAACCATCGAGGCCAAAG
>CAYWBU010000256.1:0-2539 GCA_964456565.1 uncultured Bacteriovoracaceae bacterium
CGTGACTTTCGCCGAAAAACCTGACCGCGAGATCCTGACATCATTGAAAGCTGCTGGTTATCTCTGGACCTCCGGATCATGGGTTGGATCAAAAGACAAACTTCCGGAATGCGTCCGCGAACTGGCCGGCATCGAGGAGGCCCACCATGCCTAAGATCAAGCTTGGAAATAAAGACATTATCATCCTGATTGTTGTGGTCTATGCCGTGGCGATCCTGGAGACGCTCGGCCGGATGACCCCGGAAATCGGCGCCATGATCCTTGCCCCGCTGGTTATCTATACCCTGGTGGTTGGACTGCAGACCATTTTTGATGAGGAGGTGTGAGATGTTGTTTTACACAGTACCCTTTAGTTTTCTGAATAAAGACGGCGACGATTTCGGGAAAACCGAAGTCTACGACATCCAGCTTGCCATTGATTACAACTACGCCCCGGAGCGCCCGGCCCCCTATTGCAGCAACCCCAGCAACCCGGCCTATTACGACGCCGGGGACCCGGAAGAAATCGAGATCACATGCGTGCAGATCGCGGCGGTGACAAACTGCGAGAACGAGCGCGTGACCTGGCCGGCCGAGGTCCTGGAGTGGATCACCCGCGAATATGAGCGGTTGATGTGCGACGATCCGCAGTTCTCAGCGGAGATTGACAACCTGATACGGGCCGACGCCGGAGCTGAATCAGAAGCCTTCGCCGCAGCAGCGGCAGGATATTAAAAGGAGGATGAAATGCAGGATATTAAAGAGCTTATCAAAAAAGAAATTCCGTCCGCGGAATATCACGCAATTAAGCGGTTGAGTAAGTCCCTGATTACAGGCTTTCAGTCGCCGGCCCACCTGTTTGTGAAAATGAATGAGCCCCAGCAGCGCAAACAGGCCTTTGATGAAGGTCAGGCATTCCATACCTTTATCCTTGAGCCGGATAAATTTGAAGAGCGAATCGCAATCAGGCCGACATGCCAACGGCGCAGTAACGCAGATAAACAGATCCACGCCGTATTTGAGGCCGAGAATATCGATAAGGCCTGGATCACCCAGGATTATCTTGACGGCTTAAAGCCGATGCGCGACGCAATCCGCAATCACCCGGTATGTCGGGAGCTGTTCAAGTCCGGCTATGCCGAGCGGTCACTGTTTTGGACCGACGAACTGGGGCTTGGCTGGAAGATGCGGATGGATTGGCTCACCACCTTTGAGGGTCGGTTCACTATTGCTGACCTCAAAAAAACCGGAAAAGGCGCAGACCCCTACACATTCAGAAAGGAAATCGCAAACTTTATGTACCACTGGCAGGATTACCTTTACCGGGAAGGCTTCGTTGCCAACGTGCATATGGAGCCCCGGTTTCTGTTTGTCGCCGTTGAAGATACCGCCCCCTATGCGGTCAACATCTTTGAGCTTGACAGCACATGGCATGAAGCCGCTGGCCGGGCAATCGAGCCGATCCGCCAACAGCTTGCAGATTTACAGAACGTGCCGGCTGAAAATTGGCCGGCCTATTCCCCGACAATCAACACCATTGACGCCCCAGCGTGGGCATAAGGAGGTTTGGCATGAGTAATGAACTGGCAGTTTTAAGTGGTCAATCTGTTGTCCCTATCGAGCAGGTTAAACACCAGGTATCCTTGATTCACAACCTTATGAAAAGCGTCATGAAGATTGACGAGCATTACGGCACCATTCCAGGGTGCGGCAAAAAGAAAGTTTTACTGAAACCTGGAGCCGAAAAGATCAACTTCACCTTCCGGCTTGCGCCCAGATATACCTTTGAAAAAGAGGATTTACCTAACGGGCACCGTGCCTATGAGGTCACCTGCGAACTCTACACGATCGGTAACAATGTTTTTGTGGCTGAGGGTTCCGGTTACTGCTCCACGATGGAAAGCAAGTATAGATTCAGAAAAGGTGAAAGAGCTTGCCCGAGCTGCGGGGAGGTTGGCACCGTCATCAAAGGCAAGAAAGAGTATGGTGGCGGCTGGCTCTGTTTCAAGAATAAGGGCGGTTGTGGAGCCAAATTTCCCGACGGCGACAAGTCGATTGAAGAGCAGGAAGTCGGCAGAATTGAAAATGACAACCCCGCCGACCAGTATAATACAGTTAAGAAGATGGCGATGAAGCGGGCCTACATCAGCGCCACCCTGGCGGCAACAGCCGCGAGTGACATTTTCACCCAAGATCTTGATGAAATGCCCGAAGAGCTCCGCACGGGTGTGACGGTTGACCCGGAAACCACCCCCGAACAAGAAGCCGCTGCCGCTGAATTGATGGATGATTTAGCGCAGTCCGGCAGCCCTGTCCTTGATGCCGAAGAGCTGGTGACTGATGCACAGGTCAAGGAGATTCGGGCCATGCTGAAGAAGGCCAAACGGGCAGAAGACGACCTGATCGCCTACTACTACCAGGAACTCGGACGGGAAGACGTCAATAAACTGGAAGATCTCACGGCTGTAGATTTTAACGACATCAAGAAGATGCTGAATAAGGCAGCCTAAACCGCCCCACGGGGCAATCCTCCTTGAGCGGGGGGATGTCGGATTCCCCC
>CAYWBU010000257.1:0-2529 GCA_964456565.1 uncultured Bacteriovoracaceae bacterium
ATTTCTCAATATCAACTATTAGATCTTTTATGTCAATATTAGTGAGATTTGGTTTGGCATAGCCGTTGACCACCCTTGGGTTGGCTGAGATCGAAAGCAGGATCAGGTGGCTCACATCCTCCAGGTAGGAAGTCTGGGTAAAGAACCATTCCATGGTAAGCAGTACCAGGTTGCGGGCAATGCTCAGGCCCCGGTATTGTTTGAGGACCATGGTTTCATCATTGCTGTAGACGCAGTTGGGGCCGCTTTTCAGGAGGGTGACGGCATCGAAGCCCACCACGCGATTGTCCTTGACCGCATAGCTTAAGACATCACATTTCTGCAAATAGTCAAAAAAGACCTCCTGGGCCTTCCAGCATTCATTTTCAACAATCTCACATTCCCTGATGATCTGCCCGATTTTGCGCCAGTCCACTTTTTTGAGGTCGATCAGGTAAAAATCAACCCCCCTGTGACTGGCGATGAAAAATTCAGGCGATGCTACTGGTTTGAAAAGACTTTCATTTTTCCAGTAAATTTCAGGTTGCCCGTAGGCGAGACTCTCCGTCGTATGGTTCATAGTACCTCCCTCACACAAATAATTTGGTCTTAAATAGCCGTAGACTCAGAAAAAGCCGAAGTGATTCGTAGATGTTAAACAAAGTGGCAAGGGATTTAAACTGGTGGTTGCTATCCCGTTAAATTGCATATGATTGCATTTCTGAAGACTATTTACAGCATTACTGGCTCGCTGTGTCAAGTGCTTAATTTATCTTTGAATTCCTGTGGCGGCAGTGTGAAATGAAGAAGTTTGATTTTCGGGAAAATATCAAATGTTTTCATGGTATAAGATTTTGTCTGGCTTAATCTGATGAGGTGTAAACCGGGCATTGCAAAAATGTCGGCATGACAATAAAATAAATATTCACAATTACGGAGGCATGTGTCTCCGGCACCGAGAAGATGATGTTCCAATATTTGTTCTGCATAGGGATGGCGAAATTGAAAAGAGGGTGCCATGGATGATGAGAAACTCTTAAGGGAATTGGATTTTCAGCGGATAGTTGCGCAGCTGGCCGATGTTGTCTGGGGCGCCGATCTGGAGTTGAACACGATTTTTGTCAGTCCGGCGATCAGTCGGCTTGTAGGGCTGTCACCTGAAGAGTATATGCTTGCGGATCCGGCTGAGAGGTTTGCTCCGGCGAGTCTGGCCAGGCTGAGGGCGGTGGTGGCCCAGGAGCTTGAGAGGGATCACGACACGGCGGTCACGCCGCAGCAGAATTGCCTGGTTGAACTGGAACTGTGCAGGGCCGACGGCCGTTTTGTCGAGGTGGACTTGAACCTGAGTCTGTTGCGGGATGTAAACGGCGCGGTAACGGGATTGCTGGGAACTATGCGGGAAAGCACCAGTCACCGCGAAACGGAACTGCTCACGAGTATTGAACTGGCAGTGGATGGGATCATCTTCGGGTCATCGGAAGGTATTATTACCCGTACCAACAAGGCGTTTTGCACAATTACGGGTCTAAGCGAAGATCAGATCCTGGGCCGACATATCGGTGAGTTGCCGTTTGATGAGGAAAACCTCAGGCAAAACAGGTTGCGATTTGACCTGGTGCAGCAGGGCGAGGTGGTGGAGACCCGTCGGATCATTCTCCGTCCCGATGGCCGCCGGGTGTTTGTAGACATGCGTTCGCGGATGATGCCGGACGGTTCCTATCAGTCCATCTTCCGGGATGTGACCGACCGCAAGCGGGCCGAGGATGATCTGCGAGAGAGTGAGGAAAAATTCCGCAACCTGGCCCAGACCACATCCACGGCCATAATGATGTACCAGAACGATAAATGGATCTATGCCAATCCGGCTGCGGAAAAAATCAGCGGCTACAGAGCCAGTGAACTCTATACCAAAAATTTCTGGGATATTGTGGCACCCGAATTTGCCGCCAAGGTCAAGGGGGTTGGCCGTGATCGCCAGAAGAGCGTTAATGTCGCTCCGGATTATGAATTTTTGATCGTCACCAAGCAGGGGCAGAAAAAATGGGTTTATCTGGAGGGTACCACAACCGAATATCGGGGTGCGCCGGCCGGTCTGATCTCGGTTATCGACATCAGTGATCGCAAGCGGGCCGAGGACCAATTGAGCAAGAGTGAGGAGAAATATCGTAATATTTTTGAGCACGCCCCCCTGGGTCTGTTTCATTTTGATAATGATGGCCGGATTATTGACTGCAATGATTTTTTTGTCAGCATAATCGGATCTTCACGGGAAGCCTTGCTTGGACTGGGTTTGCTGGATCTGCCCGATAAAAAGATTGTTGCCAGTGTGAGCGCGGCTCTGCAGGGTACGATCAGCCAGTATGAAGATCATTATCGTTCGGTGACCGCCGAAAAGGTGACGCCGGTGCGGGCAATCTTTTCTCCGATATTTTCAGATAAAAATCAGATTATGGGTGGAACCGGGATTGTTGAAGATATTACCCAACGTAAACTTGCCGAGGAGGACCGGGCCAGGCTGCAGTCCCAGTTGAACCAGTCCCAGAAGATGGA
>CAYWBU010000258.1:0-2513 GCA_964456565.1 uncultured Bacteriovoracaceae bacterium
GAAGGCAGGTGCTTGGACCCTGCCGGAGATCATGGCATGGCACAGGGGCGCAGGCAGCCCCGTGAGAAACCCGTCACCGCGCCGGAATGATTGAATTTACAATTATGACATTCAAGATTATTTCTTGATCAAACCGTGAATGGTTCCTCTCACCTTGGGCAATCAGAGCCCTCTGGTCATGAACCAATCACAACTTTTTTGAAATCCTACAGCTCATTCATATAGATTTGCCGCTTCTCTTCCGGCTGAATGTACAAGTAATAAAGCGTCTGTCTCTGTGAGCTGTGATTGAAGCACTCTGTCGGATAGATCAAATCTTCCTTTTCACTGCCGTATTATACCGGAGAGGAACGGGAGCACCTTTCGAATCTAAATCAAGGGGGGAGCACCGGGGGTCACGGCCAGGCCTCCAGGAGCACAGACGGGGGAATCCCGGGCGGCCCTGGGTGCGCCTGGTGGAGGTCCCGAGGGGCGGCTTCGCCGGGTGGGTGCCCCTGGGGAACTGCCGGCATCGAGGACCGGGGTATCCCCAGGGGGATGCATGATCATCTTCCGGGCTTGGCGGCGCTGGCGCTCGAGATCGCTCCAGGTCGGCAAAGAAGATCCAGACATGCGCCCCTTTACCGGATCGGGAAATCTCCAGCGCCGCCGAAATGCCAAGCTCCCGGCAGGATTTGATGAAGGCCTTGGCATCCTCTTGCCAGTCGGCCTCATCGAAGTCGGCCGCCAGAAAATAGCAGATGTCACCGGTCAGAAGCGGATAGACGCCGATGGTCTGTTTCCCGGCCAAATGGTCGTAGATCTCCTGATCGGTCGGCCACCGGCAGCAGCTGGCGCTGGTTGCAGTCGCCGCATTTCACCCGGGGTTTGTGGCAGATGCCGGGTTTCCACCCGTTGCCGCAGGCCGGTGAATAGCCGGACGCGCCCTTGGCCGACGCCCAGCGCTGAGGATAGACATCCTCGCGCCCCCGGAACAGGCGGCGGAACAGGTTAATTTTGTCGTCGGTGGTGTAGTGTGTTGGGGCTGGTGCGAATTCCGTTATGGCAGGAATGGGTTCAGGGATGTCCGGTTCTTCCCAGGTGATGCCGTGCCGTGTCAGCAGGTCCTTCAGACGGGCGTTCTCCTCGCGCAGCTGATTCAGTTCCTCCTGTTCATTCAGCCTCTTGTCACTCTTCTGCAAATCCATACTCCGCCATCATATCGTCCATGTCATCACCAACGCCCCAGCCCCAGTTGTGGCCTTCGCGCCGGATGCGCTCAAGCCGCTCGACAAAGACTGCCTGCTGTTCTGGCTCAAGCGCTGCAATCGCCTTCAGCGCCTGTTCGAACATGCGCACAAGCGCGTTGAAATAGCCTTCGTCATCCATGCCGCAATAGCCGAGTAGGTTCGTGCAGGATTCACAATAAAACACCGTCAGCTCCGCCAGCCCTTCCGGACGCCCGATGGCCTTCTTGTAATCGGAGATCGCCTTCTTGGCCTTGGCGACCGAAATATCCTGGTTGCGTATTACATCCGGGCAAACCAAGCGTTCGATGGTGGTCTTGTACGGCTCGAGCACGTCCTCGCCCAGGGCGAAGCGGGCATGGAGAAAGGCTTGATTATTCTTGCTGGCGGCGTAGAGGTCCTGAATCAGGCCCAGCAGCGCCGCACGGTCGAGGTCGGCAAGCTGGCGCTTGAGATCGGTCCAGGTCGGTTTTTTCTTGTTCGATTTTTTCATGGGACCCGCTACTTGCTCTTGATGGCCCGAAAGGCGGAGTCTTCGGCCAGATGCAGACAGATGCGGCCTCTCAACTTGCCATTTTCAACGACCGCCCAGCCCCGACCGCAGACCGGATCTTCTTCTTCCTGCCCTGACCATGAGAATTCAAAACGTGGCGTATTACTGCATTGCGCCACCCGGCCGTCGATATCCCCTGACACCAGTCCGAACTGAAACTGTCCGGTCCCATCCGAACCGATGCGGATGAATCCGGGAACCTCCATGTCGATATACTCCTGGTCCCACACCTCCATCTCGGCGATGCGCCATTTTCCGGCAAAATGTTTCATCTGCTTCATAATGATTCCTTGCCATTACCTCTCTTTTGCCGCCAAGTTCCCTGGCTGTGTCACAGCCCTTGTCATAGCTTTGTCACAGCTCGATGTCGCAAGTCGTGTCGCGAGTTTGTCGCAAGTTACCCCGGAAGTCAATCGACCAGTTGATTAGTCACGCCCTCGGCGGTGATCAGGTTCTTGTCCAGCATCCCCTTCAGATCGCGCTGAAGGCTGCGGCGGTTGTCGGCCGGGTAGCGCCTCGAAATCCTGGACGGTCAGCCTGCCATGCTGAAGGTAGTCCGGTCGCGGTCGTAGTATTCGCTGATGGTGAACAGCCGCTTGAAGTCGTATCCGGCCTTGTAGAGGCAGAGGGTGGAGAGCAGGCGCGCCCGAAGGGGGCGAGCCATGGATGGCGAGCATCAAAGCCCCGCGCCCGTTCGATGCGGGTGATCGCCTGGGTCATGCGGTTGGTGATGG
>CAYWBU010000259.1:0-2452 GCA_964456565.1 uncultured Bacteriovoracaceae bacterium
CCGTCCTTGTTAACAACGAGATGATCAGAAAAATCGCTAGCCACATTCCCCTTAGCTGGAGAGATATTCAGAAATCATCTGTCCAAATATGGAGCTATCGTATTGATGAGCTTCGTATTTCTGAAGTTCCAGGATGCGCGGGCCTGTACCAATGGCCCTATCAGTATGATGATTTCATCGGTTACATGGCAGGTCTTTTGTCAATTGAATCGTTTAAGTCTGGATTCTTACTGTCAGAGACGTTGTGCTTTAGTTCTTCTCGAGCAAATATGGTCTGAAAATTTATTTACTGCCGAAGGCCGCATCCTGCATGAAAAAGTGGACTCCGGCGTAGCGGAACACCGCGCCGGCGTCAGGATTGAACGCGGGATGGCCCTGCGATCTTTTGAGCTGGGTTTGTCCGGTAAATCCGACGTGGTTGAGTTTCATCAGGAAGGCAATCTCTGGCGGCCCTATCCGGTGGAGTATAAGCATGGTCGGCCTAAAAAGAAAGATTGTGACCGGGTGCAGCTCTGTGCTCAGGCTATCTGCCTTGAGGAAATGCTGGGGCAGGATGTTCCGGAAGGAGCAATTTTCTACGGCAAGACCCGTCGTCGCGAAAACGTGATCTTTGATAAAGCACTCCGGGATCTTACCCACAACACGGCCGAAAAAATGCACCGCATGATCAGTAGCGGCCGGACACCGCCGCCGGTTTTCAACAAGCAGTGCGAGCACTGCTCGCTTTTTGACATGTGTCGGCCACGCGACGCTGCGAAATCGGTCGCCAAATATATTAAAAGGATGACTGCCGATGAAGAAACACCTTAACACCCTGTTTGTAACCACCCAGGGGGCCTATTTGGCCAAGGAACGCGAAACCGTCGTGGTCAGGGTAGAGCACGAAGCCAAGATCAAATTGCCCATGCATACGATCGGCGGGATCATCTGTTTCGGTAACGTGGCCTGCAGCCCATTTCTCATGGGGGCGTGTGCGGAAAAAGGGATCGCTATCAGTTTTCTGACTGAATATGGCCGGTTTCTGGCCAGGGTTCAGGGTTCGGTCAGCGGCAATGTGCTGCTCAGAAGGGAACAGTACCGCCGGGCCGACAGTGAGCAGGCTTCCGCGGATATGGCGCGGTATGTCCTGACGGGTAAGATTGCCAACTGCCGTACTGTCATGCGCCGCTGTCTGCGGGACCATGGCGACAAGGTTGATTCCAACAAGCTTGAAAATGCCATATCCCGGTTGACCGGATGTCTGATCCAGCTTGAAAGAACGGATAGTCTAAATTCTCTGCGAGGAATTGAAGGCGACGCCGCCGGGGTCTATTTCGATGCCTTTGATGAACTTATCTTGAGCCAGAAAGATGATTTTTGTTTTACGGAAAGGTCCAGACGTCCGCCGCTAGACTCTGTCAACTGTCTGCTTTCGTTTATTTATACCCTGCTGATGCATGACTGTCGTTCGGGCCTGGAAAGTGTGGGGCTTGATCCGGCAGTCGGTTTTTTGCACCGCGACCGGCCGGGGCGGCCATCGCTGGCGCTCGACCTAATGGAAGAATTCAGGGCCTTTTTTGCCGATCGCATGGTGCTGGGGTTGATCAATCTCTGTCAGCTTGAAATTGATGATTTTGATACGGCTGAAAATGGAGCGGTCACCATGTCAAACGAGGCCCGCAAAAAAGTTCTGGTGACATACCAGAAACGCAAGCAGGATGAAATCATGCATCCCTTCCTGCAGGAAAAAGTCAGCATCGGACTGCTGTTCCATATCCAGGCACTGCTGCTGGCCCGGTATCTGCGCGGAGATCTGGACGGCTACCCGCCCTTTATCTGGAAATAGGAGAAAACATGCTCGTGGTTATAAGTTATGATGTGGCGGTCACCGAGAAAAACGGTCCGCAGCGATTAAGAAGGATCGCCAAATTGTGCGAGGATTATGGGCAGCGGGTTCAGTTTTCGGTTTTTGAATGTGTGGTTGATCCGGCGCAGTGGACCAGACTGCGGCAGCAGCTAATTGAAGAAATGAACCCCAGGACCGACAGCCTGAGATTTTATTTTGTGGGCGCGAACTGGCGCAGACGCATCGAACATATCGGCGCAAAACCGGTCAAGGACCCCGATGCCCCTCTGATTGTCTGATTTGCGCGAACCATAAGCTATATTATCAAAGGGTTAAATTATGAACAGAAGCCAGCGCAACTTTATGCCAAAATTTGATATTGAGGTTCGCGCAAGCAGAACTTTCTGATTTATATGGTTAATTTTCAAATGTTCTTTGAAAAGTGAATATTGGAGAACGGAAAAATTAAGGCCTCGCGCAAAATTGCCAATAGACCGAGATTTTATAAAGAGTTATAGGGAAACAGTCGCACCCCTCGCGGGTGCGTGGATTGAAACAGTCATGGTGTCCACGATCGGGGCCAATCAGAAGTCGCACCCCTCGCGGGTGCGTGGATTGAAACTTCCG
>CAYWBU010000260.1:0-2442 GCA_964456565.1 uncultured Bacteriovoracaceae bacterium
GACCGCCCCGTCCTGACTGACAAACCCGAGTTCCTTATCCTCACCCACTGCCTTCCTGAGTGCCGGAATGAGTGTGCTCACCCTTTCAGGACTCAGCAGTCCGCTTGCATCCGCCAGGTTGACACTGTCCACACCGAGGGCGATACACTCACGCGCCTTTGCGGCATAGTACTCATCCGTATGCACCGGACTGTCCGTAAAGACCAGGGCCGGGTGGATCTGAAGACCGATATCCTTGGCAACCTTGATGTGCCAGGCAATATTGCTCATGTCGTTCAGTCCGTCAAAGACTGCGATCCCCTGGATGCCGGTATTCTTCAGACATTTTATGAGGAGTTCTATGGCATCATTGGGGAACCTTCTCCAGCCAAACGCGCTCCTGCCGCGGATCAATATCTGCAGGTCGGTCTTCGATATCAGCTGTCCTAAAAGATGCAGCCGTTCCCACGGGTCTTCATTTAGATACAACACGCAGGATTCAAAGGCGGAACCGCTCATGATATTGATGCTGCTGAACCCGGCGTTATCCATGGTTGGAGCAATGGGCAGCATGGCCTTTGTGGTCATACGGTTCGCCCACAAGGACTGCTGGCCATCACGGAGTGTCTCTTCGTTAATGCGCAATTCTTTCACTGTATTGCCTCCATTCACAATAGCGGCTGAACATTTCCAGCCTCGCTTTCATCCGGCTCGAACACGGGGATGGATTCTTCCATCCCCTACTTGGACTTCTTCTTCGAGCACTTCTTGGATGGGGGATCCATCAGCATAAGGGCTTGCCCCATGGCCACCTGTGACTCATTCTCCACCAGGATTTCCCTGATAATGCCGTCCTGTGGCGCCCTGATGGAGTTCATCAGTTTCATGACCTCTACGATAGCGACCTGGTCCCCTGCTTTGACTGCAGCTCCCTCCTTGACAAAAGGCGGCGCACCGGGGGCAGGTGCTCGATAAAATGTGCCTGACAGGGGTGAATGGATGGGGATGCCGGAAAGATCGGCACCAGCCTTTTTACCTGTGTCAGCCTTGGGTTTTTCCTGTTCGGGAGCTGTTTCCTTGTTGTCGGCCGGCGAGAGTACCTGGGGTTTGTTCGGTAGTCTCGCCGGCTCTATGATTGGAGGCCGATTTGTCTTTCCCTTGATGACATCCAGCTTGAGGTCTCCCAGTTCCAGATGCAGCTCTTCGCTGGAGGAGTCATCGATGATCTTCAAAATATCCACAACATCCTTATAGGTTAAATCATAGGTAAGTCTGACTTCGTCTGATTTCATGGTCCCTCCTTTTATATTCCAGGGGATGCATTCACTTACCGGGCATGATCCGGTGCGGCATCCCCCAAATCTTTCGGTTCTAATCAACCTTGACAATGACCGCATCACTCTGGCCGTAGCCTCCGCAGATCGCTGCCGCGCCGTAACCGCCGCCGATTCTGCGCAATTCACGGATCAGGGTCATGATGATCCGTGAACCGCTGGCACCTGTCGGGTGTCCGATGGCCACAGCCCCGCCGTTCACATTGGTTATGGAAAGCAGTTGCTTTCTCAATGCCTCATCACCGTCGCTCATCACCTTTATGCTGACCAGGGGAGTCGCGGCAAAGGCCTCGTTTATCTCGATCCTCTTGAGGTCCTTATGGGTAAGCCCTGCCTTTTCCAGAGCCTTGGCTATGGACAGGGCCGGCATATACGGCGATGAAAGGGGGTCGCCTGCCATGTTTGCATAGGACAGGATGGTGGCCATGGCTTCCAGCTTCATATCCTGCTGTTTTTCCCTGGACATCAGGACAAGGGCTGTGGCCCCGTCATTGAGGCCCGGCGCATTCCCGGCGGTGACTGTCTTGCCTCCGTACACCGGGGTAAGTGCGGCCAGCTTTTCCATGTTCGTATCGCGGCGCGGTGATTCGTCCGCGTCCATCATTATCTTTTGCTTGCCGAGAGTCACCTCCACAGGATGGATCTCGTCGGTAAATTTGCCTGCATCAAATGCCTGAAAATATTTCTGATGGCTCCCAAGGGCCCACTCATCCTGATCTTCACGGGAAAATCCGTATTCGAGCGAGACCTCTCCGACACCCACTGCAATGGGCATATCCGCGATGGGATTGCGCATGAACAGAGGCTCCTCCAGCATAATCCCCCCGAGACGGGCCCCCCAGCACACATTACGTGCCACCAGCGGGGTCTGGCTCATGGCCTCCATGCCGCCGGATATCGCTGTATCAATCTCCCCCAGCCGGATGTTCCGCATGGCAAGTGCCACCGAGGTTACGGAAGAGCAGCAGGCACGGTCCAGAGTAAGAGACGGCGTCTCAGGCGGCAGCCCGGTGGTAAACAGAATCTGGCGGGCCGCCACCGATGCGGTGCCTGCCAGCACCGAGACACCCATGAAAAGCTCATCCACGGTGCCGGGGTCCAGTTCTATCCTGTCCATTACCGCCTTTAC
>CAYWBU010000261.1:0-2423 GCA_964456565.1 uncultured Bacteriovoracaceae bacterium
CCAAACCGCAACCCGAAAGGCCCCGGTTTGAGTCAAGATCGCGGAGGACAAAAATTTAACCCGCAGGCGTAGCAGCGCTACGTCGAGGACTTAAATTTGCAGGCCGACAAAGAGGTTGGCCGAACCGTGGCCTTTCACCCCGCCCGCCACGTCGTAGCATTTATCAGCCTATCACACCCCACAATCACCGCCGGCAGCAGCGTCAGGATAATCAGCATGGAAACGATCGCCCCGCGCGCGATCAGCAGGCACATGGACTGGATCATCTCGACATTATTCGCAAAGGTCACGCCGATGGTGGCCGCGAACAGGCACAGGGCCGAGGTGGCGATGGCCGGGGCGGCCTTGTTCAGGGAGCTGCGCATGGCCGGCGCAGGGGCCAGATTAATCCGCTCCTCGCGGTAGCGCGCCATCAGCAGGATGGCATAGTCCACGGTGGCGCCCAGCTGGATGGCGCTGATGGCGGTGAAGGTCAGAAACGGCAGGGTCGTGCCGAAGATCCAGGCAAAGGCCAGGTTGATGAAGATGGCCAGCTGGATGCCGGCCACCAGGATCACCGGGATCGAGAGCGAACGGAAGCTCAGCATGATGATGGCCAGGACCACCACCATCGACGCCAGCCTGACCCGCGGGATGTCGCGCGCCGACATGTAGGTCAGGTCGCGCGAGATGGCCGCCAGCCCCGTGACAATGGCGTTTGCG
The DNA here is from genome assembly GCA_964456565.1 of uncultured Bacteriovoracaceae bacterium. Taxonomy (GTDB): domain Bacteria; phylum Desulfobacterota; class Desulfomonilia; order UBA1062; family UBA1062; genus CAYWBU01. The sequence continues at coordinate 703 of CAYWBU010000261.1, forward strand.
CCCACTACCGCGTGCGCGGTCCGGCGGATCTCCTCCACGGCCGCATTGCCCGCGGGCGTGCCGCCCTCCACATCCAGGTTCAGGGTGATCAGGCTGTAGGCCCCGCTCTCGAACCGGGCTCTGACCTCCGGCGGGACAAAGCTCTCAGGGATTGAGGGGTCCACCAGTTTTTCAAGGGAAAAGGCCTGCCTGACACAGTCCAGCTTTTCCAGGTCGCGCACCAGGTTCAGGCGCATGAAGGGCGCCACATCGAGCGGCACCAGCACATAGGCCAGTTCCACCGAACCCATGGTCCGGCTGATCTCGCCGATGGTCCTGATGGAAGACAGGTTATCGGGCAGCGAATCCTCGATGGTGTAGGAGAGATTGGCGTGGTAGCTGCCGTAGGCCGCCGGGATGAAGGCCAGCACAAAGACCGCCATCAGCGGCCTTGCATGCCTGACGATGAAGGCGCTCATCCGGCCCGACTCCACCTGCCGGTCCTTGCCGGCGCCGCCGAAACGTCTGAAAGCCAGCAGGGCGGCCGGCAGGACGGTCTGGGCACAGATCAGCCCCATGACCACCCCCTTGGCCATGGTCAGGCCCAGGTCGGCGCCGATTCTAAGCTGCATCAGCCCCAGGGTCAGAAAACCGGCCACCGTGGTCAGGGCCGAGGGCAGGATCGCCAGCCGGGTGATGCGCATGGCCCGGCGCATGGCCTCCGCCGCATCAGGGGTCTGTCGCAGCTCCTCGCGGAAACGGTGGGTCAGGAAGACCGAGAAGTCCAGGGTCACGCCCATCTGGATCGTGGCCACCATGGATTCGGTGATTTAGCCCAGCTGCCCGGGACTGGTGCCCAGGTTGTAGACCACCCCCAGACCGATGGTTGTCAGGAAGATTGCGGTCAGCATGAACGATCCCAGCAGCAGCCGGATGGTCAGGCCCGCGATCACCACGGCAGCCGCCACGGCCCGGGCCTTTTCGCTGTTGATCAGGTCCCGCAGTTCGGCGATCAGGGCCGGCAGACCGGTCATGCGCGGCGGGATCTGCTGTTCCTCCAGATAAGCGCGCACCCGCTGATAGGCCGCCATGGTGGCGAAATCGGCCGCCGGCGCGTCAAAGGTGATGTGCAGCAGGGCATGATCTCCCCTGACATACAGGCTGGAGATCTCGGGCGGGATGAACATCTCCGGCACGCTCGGGTCCACCAGGCTGCTGATCCAGGTGACCTCCTTGACGCCTTTAATGGCGCCGATGCCCTCCTTGAGCCTGAGGATCTGCGGGATGGCCAGATCGGAAAGCAGCAGAAAGGCCGTGTCCGTGGACTTGAATTCACGGCTCAGGATCTGCTGGCCGTTGATGCTTTCAATGCTGGCGGGCATGTACTGGTACATGTCATAGTTGATGGGGACATGCAGGGCGCGGTAGCCGGCCGGAACGGCGATGATGATCGCCAGCAGCAATACCAGACGGGGACAGGTGCTCACCAGGCGTGAAACCGACAGCCTGTCCGCCAGCCGACGGAAAAGATCCGGCAAGATACTCACAATAACCCCCCTCGCAAAAAAAATTACAGTAATTCAGTTCTATACCACTAAAACAGGTCCGAGGGAAATCCCCATCAGCCGGGACAAGTTCGGCAAGCATGCAATCTAAAAAGGAGCCTTTTGCGTTTTGCGATTTGCTGTTAGAATCAGGCTGAATTTTGATTTGGCAGATATGCCTGTGACAAGCAATGCGGC
>CAYWBU010000262.1:0-2405 GCA_964456565.1 uncultured Bacteriovoracaceae bacterium
ACCGCCCGGGTGGAAAAGATTGTGCGGGATCTGAAATCTTTTTCGCGATCTGACGGGGAAAATGCGACCGAGGTAGATTTGAATGAATGCATTGAAAGCTCTCTCAGGATTGTCTGGAATGAACTGAAATATAAGGCAAGCGTGATCAAGGACTACAAGGATCTGCCGCGTATAACAGCCCACACCCAGCAGTTAAATCAGGTTTTTTTGAATCTGCTGGTGAATGCGGCGCAGTCAATTGAGGGGCATGGCGATATTGTAATCCATACCTGGCATACGCCCGAAAATGTTCTTGCAAGCATAACCGATACCGGGTGCGGTATCACAGGGGAAAATCTGGCCAAGATTTGGGATCCTTTCTTCACTACCAAAGAACCCGGCGTTGGGATCGGTCTTGGATTAAGCATATCGTTTGATATTGTCAGGAAATATGGCGGTGAAATCACGGTTGAAAGCCGTGAAGGCGAGGGTTCCACCTTTACGGTCCGACTCCCGCTGAGTGGCGGCGGAGCCGAAGATGGATGAAGGGATATTAATCCTTGTTGCCGATGATGATGCCGCCACGAGGGGCCTGGCGACCGGAATGGTGGAGTTGCGCGATTATTTATATATTGAGGCAGCGGATGGCCGGGATGCCTGGGAAAAGATGCAGGCAGATCCGTTGCCGGATGTTGTCCTGCTTGATCTGACTATGCCGGATATGGATGGCCTTGATGTATGCCGCCGGATCCGGGAAAGAGAATCTGCCCGAAATACCTTTGTTATTCTGGCAACTGATCGCCATGGCCATGATGATATCAAAAAGGCTTTTGCCGCCGGAATCGATGATTACCTGATTAAGCCGTATGACGAAGAAGATCTGTTTATAAGGCTGGAGATCGCGATTCGGCAGATCATGTTCCGTCGGGAGATCGAACAGCGACTGATGGTGGCCGAAAGGGATAACGATGGGGATTTCAGGGATGTGACCGAACGTGAAACAATCGAGAAGACCCTGCGGGAAAGTGAGGCGGTTTTTCGTTCGGTTGCCGAAGCAGCCAGTGAGGCCATAATCTCCTTCGACCGGCGGCGCAAGATTTTTTCGTGGAACAAGGCGGCGTCGACAATGTTCGGCTATGACGAAGATGAAATTATCGGGCAGGAGATAGATGTGCTCATGTCGCAGATTGCCGGGAAGGATGCCGTAGCGTCATTCAATGAACTGATAACGACCGGGCGCTCGCGACTTTCGCAAAAGGGGATGGAAATGGTGGGGCGCCGGCGGGATGGCTCGGTGATGGTTATCGAAGTTTCAGTGGCACCCTGGTCATCCGGCGTTGAGCAGTTTTTTACCGCAATTGTCAGGGATGTCTCCGAACGGAAAAATCTGGAGGAGTCGCTGCTGCGCAAGACAAGCAAGCTGGAAAAGGCCCAGGCCGAACTTGAACGGACAAACCTTGATCTGATCAAATCCTATTCGGAACTCAAGGAAACCCAGTCGCGTATATTGCAGCAGGAAAAGATGGCATCCATCGGGCAGTTGGCGGCCGGAATTGCGCATGAAATCAATAACCCCATGGGTTTTATTACGAGTAATCTGGGTTCCCTGGAAAAATATGTGGAGCGCATAAGCGAATACCTTGACTATGTTTCATCCGAAGTCGGGAATTTGGATGAAGGGGTGATCACCCGGATCGTTGAACACCGGAAGAAATTAAAAATTGATTATATCCGTGATGATATCCTGCAGCTGATCAAGGAATCTCAGGAGGGTGCCGGGAGGGTCAAACGTATTGTCCAGGACCTCAAAAGTTTTTCGAGATTGGACGAAAAGGAATATAAATATGCCGATATCAATGACTGTCTTGAAAGTACCCTGAATATTGTCTGGAACGAATTGAAATACAAGGCGAAGGTGATCAGAGAACTGGGAAAGCTGCCGCAGGTGATGTGTTATCCGCAGCAGCTTAATCAGGTCTTCATGAATCTGCTGGTGAATGCCGCCCAGTCCATTGAGAAACAAGGGGAGATCACCATCCGGACCAGCCTTGACCATGATGACATCAATATTGTTGTCGCCGATACCGGATGCGGTATCCCTGAAGAAAATCTGGGGCATCTTTTCGAGCCTTTTTTCACCACAAAAGATGTGGGGAAAGGAACAGGGCTTGGTTTGAGTATCGCTTACGATATTATTAAGAAACATGGGGGCGATATCAAAGTTGAGAGCCAAATGGGTAGAGGCACAACCTTCAGCGTCAGGTTGCCCCTGGTGGAGGAATCTTGATGAGTGAAACAGTCAGGATTCTATGTGTTGATGACGAAAAAAATGTGCTCAAGGCGATAGAACGTCTGTTGCTGGATGAGGATTATGAAGTTTTTACGGCCTCGTCAGGGGCAGGCGGGCTGGCAATTCTCGAAGATTT
>CAYWBU010000263.1:0-2404 GCA_964456565.1 uncultured Bacteriovoracaceae bacterium
CTATCCGCGAAGGCGGCAGAACCGTTGCTTCAGGCGTCATCGTTAAGATTAACGAATAGAGAGAAATTATGAGAGATCAGGTTACACTGGCATGTGGTGAGTGCAAACGGCGCAACTACACCACGACCAGAAATAAAAAGAAGCAGACGGATAAACTTGAGATCAAGAAGTATTGTCCGTCCTGCCGGGTGCATACGGTCCACAAGGAGACGAAGTAAGTCTAGCTTACAGACAAGTGCAGGCCAGTAGCTCTAATTGGTAGAGCGCCGGACTCCAAATCCGGATGCTGGGGGTTCGAGTCCCTCCTGGCCTGCCATTTTGGATTATATGATGGAAAAAATTAAGAAGTTCCTCAGAGAAGTCAGGTCGGAAATCAAAAAGGTGACCTGGACTGGACGCAAAGAGGTGACCAGCGGAACAGTTGCCGTCGTGGTTCTGTCAAGCATTATCTCCTTGTTTCTGTGGGGGGCGGATTTTCTGCTGTCGCAGCTGATTCGCCTTGTTCTGGGAATGTAAGGGGAGCACTGATTATGGCGCACAAGTGGTATGTTGTTCATACTTATTCAAACTATGAGAACAAGGCCAAGCTCTCTCTGGAAGAACGTATCAAGACCTACAACAGTGAGGAATATTTTTCCGGAATACTGGTGCCGACAGAGCAGGTAACGCAGGCGGGCAAAGGCGGAAGCCGCAAGACTGTCAATCGTAAATTTTTCCCCGGCTACATTCTGGTCCGCATGGAGCTGAATGACAAGACCTGGCACGTGGTTATGGGGACCCCCAAGGTTACCGGATTTGTCGGCGGAAGAACGTCTCCTTCCACAATACCTGATGAGGAAGTTGACAAGCTTAAGGCCCAGCTGGAAGAGGGCATTGATTCCCGGACCTTCAAATGTGAGTTCGCGCTTGGGGATCAGGTCACGGTTACCGACGGGCCTTTCCAGAATTTCAGCGGAGTTGTTGATGAGATCAAGATGGACAAGGGCACGGTTAAGGTGCTGGTCGGAGTCTTTGGTCGTTCAACCCCGGTTGAGCTGGGTTTTGATCAGGTAACTAAGAAATAAACGAGGTAGCAGATGGCTAAGCAAGAAATTGGCAAGATAAAAATCCATATACCGGCCGGAGAGGCCAAACCTTCTCCTCCGGTAGGTCCGGCGCTTGGTCAGCACGGCGTCAACATCATGGACTTCTGTAAGGCGTTTAATGCGCAGACCGAAAAGCAGAGAGGTTTCAAGATTCCGTGCGAGATCACAGTGTACAGCGACAGGTCTTTTACTTTTATAACCAAAAGTCCGCCTGCGTCCACACTGCTTCTGAAAGCCGCCGGCATTGATAGTGGCGCGTCCAATCCCCTCACCGACAGGGTCGGGCAGGTTACCATGGCGCAGGTGAAAGAAATTGCAGCCCAGAAGATGAAAGATCTGAATGCCTATGATGAGGATGCTGCTGTAAAAATAATTGCCGGTTCCGCCCGCAGTATGGGCATCGAAATCGTTGATTAAGGACTAAGGAGAAAAGGAAGATGGCTAAAAGGGGCAAAAAATACGCTGAGAACAGGCAGAAAGTTGAATCTCAGAGAAAATACAGCGTTGAAGAAGGTATCTCCCTTGTTCTGGAAAGTGCTTATGCCAAATTTGATGAGAGCATCGATGTGGCATTAAGGCTTGGGGTTGATCCCCGCCATGCAGACCAGATGGTCAGAGGCTCCGTGGTCCTGCCGCATGGAACCGGTAAGACTACCAGGGTGCTTGTATTTGCCAAGGGAGATAAGGAAAAAGAGGCTCAGGATGCCGGCGCCGATTTTGTCGGCGGCGATGAACTGGCTGATAAGATCAAGGGCGGCTGGCTTGAGTTTGACAAAGTTATCGCCACGCCCGATATGATGGGGACCGTCGGAAAGCTCGGCCGCATTCTGGGCCCGCGCGGGATGATGCCCAACCCCAAACTCGGAACGGTGACAATGGATGTCGCCAAGGCCGTTCAGGACATGAAGGCCGGCCGGGTTGATTTCCGGGTGGATAAGTCGGGAATCGTACACTGTTCGGTCGGCAAGGTATCCTTCGGCCGTGAAAAAATTGAAGAGAACATATCGGCACTGCTTGAGGTCATCATGAAACTGAAGCCCTCGTCAAGTAAGGGCACCTATCTCAAGGGCTTTGCCGTATCCAGCACGATGGGTCCCGGTGTAAGGCTTGATCCTCTGGAGGCCTCGGCACTGGGTAAATAGATAACCAATCCTGGTTGAAGACAGCGGGAGCCTCTGGCTTAATATTTCCCGCCGAGACCCGGGCTAACCCCTGGTTGTCGACAGACAGGATAATATAAAACGAAAGGGGTGAGGTTTCTACTGGTTTTCCATCTCCGTCAAAGAACTTAAATGTTGCTCTTTTATATTTATTGGCAG
>CAYWBU010000264.1:0-2383 GCA_964456565.1 uncultured Bacteriovoracaceae bacterium
GGGCGGAAACCGCAGTGCGGACAAACCGGTGAGTTCTTGAGGTCCTGAAGATAGAGGGTGGCGGCCATCTTGGCCAGTTCCCGCACCCGTGCAATGTAGGACTGGCGTTCGGTGACACTGATGGCGTTTCTGGCGTCCAGCAGGTTAAAGGTATGCGAACACTTCAGGCAGTAATCATAGGTCGGCAGGCACAGCCCCGCGGCATTGGTGCGGCGGGCCTCGGCCTCGTAGTGATTGAAGATCTCCAGCAGCATGTCGACGTCGGCATGCTCAAAATTATATTTGGACCACTGAACCTCCCCGGCATGGTGGACATCCCGGTAGAGCACGTCGCCCTTCCACTGCAGGTCGTAGACCGAATCCACACCCTGCAGGAACATGGCGATGCGTTCCAGCCCGTAGGTCAGCTCGGCGCAGACCGGGTCGCACTCGTAACCGCCCACCTGCTGGAAATAGGTGAACTGGGTGGCCTCCATGCCGTCGAGCCAGACTTCCCAGCCCAGGCCCCAGGCTCCCAGGGTCGGCGATTCCCAGTCATCCTCCACAAAACGGATATCGTGCGCCAGCGGATCAATCCCCAGATGTTTGAGGCTGTCCAGATAGAGCTCCTGCACATCCTGCGGCGCCGGTTTCAGGATCACCTGGAACTGGTAGTAGTGCTGCAGCCGGTTGGGGTTGTCACCGTAGCGGCCGTCGGTGGGCCGCCTGGACGGTTCCACATAGGCCACATTCCAGGGCTTGGGCCCCAATGAACGCAGGAAGGTATGCGGATTGAAGGTCCCGGCCCCGACCTCAAGGTCATAGGGCTGGCCGATCAGGCACCCGTACCTTGACCAATAGTCCTGAAGATTGAGTATTACGTCCTGAAAATCCATAAAAATCCTCTAACACCCGGCATTATCAACGTCAAGCAGCTTTGCCAGAAATTCCGTGGACTTCAGCGGCCTGTCACTGATGTTTTTACAGGTCCCGATGAGGTAGCGTTGAATCTCCCGACGCCCCCGGGCGCTTATGTTTAATTTTATAAGCACATCACTGCCCAGATCCAACCCCCGGGCCATAAACATCAGCGCCTCCGGCGACAGACCGGCGGGCGGGCGGTGCCGGGTTTGCGGATCCCTGAGGTCAACCCCGTAACCCAGGGCCTGCAGGATCTTCAGCATGGAGATGCTCCAGACCGCAAACCACTGGTTGCAGGGTTCCATGACCCTGAGGGCCTGACCGAGACTTTCATAGGTGACCGGACTGGGATCCAGCGGCCCCAGATGTTCACGGATCAGCTCCACCAGCACCGAGGCGTGCGCAAACAGCTCCAGGTCCTCGCGGATGCCCAGATTGGCATTGTTGAGCACGGCCCCCTCCAGACGGAACAGGTCCATATTGGGCTTGGAAAACAGCTCCAGGGTCACGTCGCTGAAAGGCTCCAGGGTTCCGGGAAAACGTTTGCGGCTGCGCTTGGCGCCCTTGCCGATGGCGCTGATGATGCCGTGGTCGCGGCTGAGCGCCGTCACGATCAGGTCGGACTCCAGATAGTCCAGCGTGCTCAGGATAATGACATCGGTTGAAAATCGCGGCATTGTCAGAACATTATCAGGATGGCCACCGCAAAATAGGAGACAACCCCCAGCAGGTCCATGCCGGTGGTCATCAGCGGCGCGCTGGCCACGGCCGGGTCCTTGCCGATCTTGTAGAAAAACACCGGCAGGGCCGTACCCAGGAAAGAGGCCAGCGCCATGGATATGAAAACCGATATACCCACCACGAAACTCATCCGGATGGTCTCCGGATAGATGAACACGGTCAGCGCCCCCAGCATGCCGCCGTAGAGCAGTCCCAGCAGCATCCCGACCCCCACCTGTTTCATGATGATGCCGTTGAACCGGCCGGTGTCCGTCAGTCCGGTGGCGATCCCGCGCACCACCAGGGCAACCGACTGCGAACCCACGTTGCCGCCCATGCCGAGCACGATGGGCATGAAGGCCGCCAGGCCCACAATCTGACTCAGGGTCGGCTCAAACATCCTGATCAGCAGGGCGCTTAAGACCCCGCCGATCCAGCAGACAAACAGCCACGGAATCCTGGTGGAGGCATTCTTGAGCATGGAGGAACTCAGCAGGTCCTCTTCGGCACCGGCCAGCATGAACAGATCCTCGGTGGCCTCCTCTTCCAGGACGTCGACGATGTCGTCAACCGTGATGCGCCCCTGCAGGATGCCCTCATCATCCACAACCGGCATGCTCACCGCATCATATTTCTTGAACATGCGGGCGACCTCTTCCTGGTCGATATCCACCGGCACGGTCAGGGGATCATCGTCGATCACCTGGGTGATGGGCGTCTCGGGCTTGGCCAGAATCAGGGATACCAGATCGGCCGTGCCGAT
>CAYWBU010000265.1:0-2360 GCA_964456565.1 uncultured Bacteriovoracaceae bacterium
TTGGGGAGCGGAAATGGGGGCGAATGAACATGGGGTTGTGATCGGCAATGAAGCACTGTTCTCAAAAGAGCCCGCAGGCAAAGAACCCGGACTGATCGGCATGGATTTTCTGCGTCTGGGTCTGGAGCGCAGCACCGGCGCCGAGGAGGCCCTGCAGACCATCATAGCCCTGCTGGAAACCCACGGCCAGGGCGGCAACTGCGGCTTCATGCGTAAACTTTTTTACCACAACAGTTTCATCATTGCCGATCCGCAGCAGGCCTGGGTCCTGGAGACATCCGGCCAACACTGGGCCGCCAAGCGGATTGAGGGCATCTATACCATCTCCAACGGCCTGACCATCGAGGATGACTGGGATGCCTGTTCGCCTGACCTGAAAAATTTTGCCGCAGATAACGGCTGGTGCGGTCCGGATGAAAAATTCAGCTTCGCCCGCTGCTATTCGGACCGGCTCTATACCACCCTCAGCGACTGCCGCAATCGCCGCAGCCGTACAACCGAGCTGCTGGAAAACCGCCGGGGAGCGATCACGGTCAACGACATGGTCGCCATCCTGCGCGATCATGGGAGCGAAGAATATCATCCCGCCAAGGGGCTTACCGGAGCGGCTGTATGCATGCATTCCGGCTTCGGCCCGATCAGAATGTCCCAGACAACCGGCTCATTCATCAGCCATTTGTCGCCTGACCTGGCCACCCATTTTGTGACCGCAACCGCCGCCCCCTGCACCTCGATCTTCAAGCCGGTCTGGCTGGATGCCGGACTGCCCGATCTGGGCCCGGTGCCGGACGGGGCCTATGATAAGGAGACGCTCTTCTGGCGCCATGAGAAACTGCATCGTACCACCCTGCGCGATTATACCAACCTGATCGGGCTTTACCGTTCCGACCGGGATGAGCTTGAAACCCGCTTCATCAACGAGGCCCTGCTGGCGGCCTACTATGCCCCTGAGATGCGCCTGCGCATGTCCGAGCGCTGTTTCAAGGAGGCCGATATGGCCGAAACCCTGTGGCTGGAAAAAATCATCCTGCAGGAGAAACATTCCACCGGTCACCTGCTCTATGACCTGGCCTGGCACCGTTTTAACCGCGACTCGGGCATCAAGGCATAACCTACAGTACAGGTATGCAAATTGACATGGTTTTTGCGCAGTACTATCACAATAGAATCTCTCAGCGCCAAAAGGAAAAATCATGTTTTTTAGGATCGCCCCAATCTGGTGGCCATTACTGGGCCTGTTATCACCAATTATTGTTCCCGCCCTTGTGCGGCGTAACCGCAACTACCGTGAGCAACGTTCGCGGGCAGAGGCCAATAATGCCGAACGCCTGACAAAGGCCCCCAAGCTGGATCTGCCGACCGTCGAGAGCCTTGATCTCAAGGTAATTGTGGAACATCGCCACGAGCACGGCTTTGAGGGTGATGCCGGGGTCAGTTACCTGCTGGAGACCGAACAGGGAAAGCTGCTCTTTGATATCGGCTTCGGATCGGAGCGCAAGGCCTTCTGCCACAATGCCGCCAGATTTGAGCTCGATATGGACAAGATCGATGCCCTGGTTATTTCGCACCTGCACTGCGATCATATGGGCGGCGTCCGTGCCCAGCGCCGCCGGCGACTGGCCTTTCCCAAGGAACTGCTGCCCTCCAGACCCATGACCTGCTATCTGCCGGATACATCAGAGTCGCCTGGTTTCCGGGGCGAAACAGTTCGCCAGCCCCGCATATTGCCGGCCGGCATCGCTACCACCGGGCCGCTGGCACGCAGCCTCTTCTTCTTCGGCTACACCGAGGAACAGGCCCTGGTGATCAGGCTGAAGGGTAAAGGCCTGGTGGTGATCACCGGCTGCGGTCACCCCACCATCGAAGTCATCCTGGACATGGTGCAGCGCCTGAGCGACGAGCCCATCCATGCCATCTGCGGCGGGCTGCATTTTCCCATCAAGGGCAGCCGGGGCCAGAAGGCCGGGATCAATTTCCAGACCATCCTGGGCACCGGCAAGCCGCCCTGGAGCCCCATAAATGATAAAGACCTCGAGCATGCCATTGGCGCAATAAATGCGGCAAAACCACAAATCGTCATGCTTTCGGCCCATGACACCTGCGATCATTCGCTGATGCGTATGCAGCAGGAGATCAATGCCGATGTCAGGGTGCTGAAGGCCGGCCGGACCTATTCTTTCTAGTCCAACCCGTTCTCATCAAAAAAGATCTCGACCCCGCGGTTCATGATCTCATTGAGGAAGGGCTCCGGGTCTTCCAGCAGGCGTTCAGATGAATAGATACCGCCCGGCGCCTTTTTAAACTTACCCTGTAGTTCCCACATGGCGGCCGTCACACACGGGATGGAGGTGATGATGCCG
>CAYWBU010000266.1:0-993 GCA_964456565.1 uncultured Bacteriovoracaceae bacterium
CGACCCGAACGTGATGCAGTATCTGGCCGAAAAAGATGGCATTGCCAATGTGCAGACCGTGAAAACATTGATGCAGAAAGAACTGGTGATCGCCCTCAGGGACGGGGCGGACAACAATGCCCGGCTGAAAATCCTCAAAAAACTGCTGACGAAATAAATCATTCCAAGAAGTTTTACCCCAGCCTGAAGCAAGAGAGGGATCATTTGCCCCTCTCTTGCTTCGCTGACAACCTTATCATCTTAAAACCCAGACGACCATAGCACCACAAAACACTTGCAAAACCGCACTGAGCGGATAGAATGCGCGGCGCAGGCCACGGCCTGCCGGAAAGGAAAGCAAGGGGCGGCACACCGTCTTTTTTGAAATCATAGGACTGCTGATCGTAATCATCTTCACCAGTCTGGCGCTGGGGTTTGACTCCTTAAGGATCGGCAGCCTGTCGGTGGCCATGTGTGTGCTGGCCATGGTCTGGAATGCCATCTACAACTGGCTCTTCGACCTGGCGCTCCTGGCCCTGGGGCGCAGCCTCAGCGACCGGCCGCCGGGCCTGCGGGTCATCCACACCATCCTGTTTGAACTGGGAATCCTGATCATGACCCTGCCCGTGGTGGCCTGGTGGATGCAGATCAGCCTGCAACAGGCCTTTCTGCTGGATACGGGCTTCATGATCTTCTATCTGGTCTACGGCTATGTCTACAACTGGTGCTACGACCGGATCTTCCCCATCCCGGAAGAGATCAGCCAGTCCTGCTGAGCCGCGGCCGTCCTTAAAATATCAATCCATCATCCGCATGAAGATATCGACACACTCGGGACAGAGCTGAGAGCCGCGCACATCGCGGATTATCTGCATGGACTCATGGCGCGGCAGACCCTTGCGGTAAGGCCGGTCACTGCAGAGCGCATCATAGGTGTCGGCCACCGCCGCCATCCTGGCCCAGAGAGGAATCTTATCCCCCTTGAGCCCGGCGGGATAACCGGCCCCGTCAAAA
>CAYWBU010000266.1:1003-2301 GCA_964456565.1 uncultured Bacteriovoracaceae bacterium
TGAAGGATCACCGGAATAATTTTTTCCAGCATGGGATTTTCCTGCAGGATATTTGAACCGGCTACGGGGTGCCGTTTGATACATTCAAACTCTTCAGCAGTCAGACGGCCGGGTTTCAGCAGCACACTGTCCGGAACTCCGATCTTGCCGATATCGTGAAGCTTGCCGGCCATGATGAGCAGATCTTTCTCCTCCTTGCTGAAGTCCAGCATATGGGCCATACCGCCCAGAAGCATCGAGACCCCTTCGGAATGGCCCTGGGTATAACTGTCCCGGGCCTCAAGGGCGGCCGATATGCTGGCAATGCTGACCAGCAGCATCTCTTTTTCCGCCAGGGAAAGCTCTTTTTCCTTCTGCAGCAGGTTATAGTGACTGGACAGATAAAACTCGGACGTGACTACCAGCTGTTCAAGATCAAAGGGTTTTACGATATAACCATCCGCACCCAGCTGCATCATGCGCCGGACATTGGCGCGGCCCTTGAACGAACTCATGACCACCACCGGAACCCTGGGCCCGACCTGCCGGAAGGTGGACAGAAAGGCCATTCCATCCATTTCCGGCATCTCGATGTCGGTTATGATCAGGTCCGGCTTCAACCCGCCCCGAATCATATCCAGGGCCTGACGGCCGTTCACCGCGCCCACCGTGCAAAAACCGTTGCGGGCCAGTCCGGCAATCACATGTTCCCTGATGGTTCGCGAATCCTCGACCACCAGCACCTTGCGCGAATGATTGAGGCTGCTGCGGTCCAAGGCCCGCCGGATAACATCCAGAAAGCCGTTATCGATCTCGTCTTTCGGGAAAAAGACATCGGCCCCGGCCTCAAATCCGGCCAGCACATCTTCATCTGTGGCAAAGGAACTCAGGATCACAACCGGTATATCGCGGGTAGATTCATCCGCCTTCAACCGCTGACAGAACGCAATGCCATCCATTTCGGGCATGCGGACATCCGTCACAACCAGATCAACCTGATTGCGCGCAACCGCCTTCAGGGCCTGGGCCCCGTCCTCGGCATAGACAACCCTGATTCCGCAGGAGGCCAGACTGGCTCCCACAGAGCGCCGGACAGTTTCACTGTCATCAACTACGAGCACGGAAACATCTCTCATCCTTCAATCCCCCCTGAGGACGGCAACTCCTCAACCTCCACCTTTCTTACGAGACGGTTGATATCGAGAATCAGGGCCACACTGCCATCGCCCATGATGGTAGCCCCCGATACACCTTCCACATCCTTGAGGACATTCCCCAGCGATTTAATCACGGTCTGGTGCTGACCAATAACCCTGTCC
>CAYWBU010000267.1:0-2271 GCA_964456565.1 uncultured Bacteriovoracaceae bacterium
TGAGGGTGTCAAGCATGATGCCCCGCGGCGCCGCGGTTTCCTGGATTACGAAGAAAGGCGGATATCCCCTGGGGTCCATGCTGACGATAATGGTCATGTCTGCAGGTGTGGCATAAAGCCTTAAGGCTGCGAACATGATCAGAAGCAGGCAGGTTGCCGCTGCTACGGTGTAAGGGCTTTGGGGCTTGTCGGGGCGGGCGGTTTTTGTCATGCTGGCATAATAGTTTTGCTGCCGGGGATGTCAAGAATTGTGGGTTTTGTTTAATGATTTAGATGAGTAATAAATCCAAAGCCCTCCTTCAAGGCCTGTTTGTCGGACCGACACTGGGAGATCCTGCAGTTCGCGCAATATGGCAATTGCTAGAATCCGTAAACTAAACTGTTTCCCTGCTTATTGTTTTTCAGCGCGCTGATTGCTGATGAATTTCAGCATTTTCTTGTTGCCGGGGATGTCCGCCATGTGCCAGCCGTAGTGCGCATAGATGATGATGCCGGTTTCATCCAGGATGAACTGGGCCGGGATCATGCCCTTTTTGAAGATGTCGAAACGCTGGCCGAAGGCCCTGGCACAGACAGCGCCCGGATCGGCCCGGTATTCAAAGGGCAGGGAGTGTTCCTGCCAGTAGGCCGCCAGGGCGTCCTCGTCATCCACGGCCGAAACAACGATGATGCGGACATTGTTTTTGCGGAACCTGTCATAGTCTTTGAGCATCTGACCCAGATGCGCGCGGGCAAACGGTCAGAAGAGTCCCCGCAGAAAGACGGCCAGCACCACCGGTGAGTCCTGCATGGCGGATGCCTGCTCCAGGTTCAGGCAGTTTGGCGCCGGCTGGCCCACAACCAGTTTTTCCCGGGCAGCGGCCGGTGAAAAGGGAATCAGGATCAACAGGGTAATTATGGCAACCTTGATAAGGTTCATCTCTCCTCCCCCCTGAGCGCATATTGGTTAATGGAAATCTTACACCGCACAGGGCCTGAGGGCAACGCCGATTTGAAGGGGGCCCTGAAAGCTTGCAGTCCGATCTGAAATTTTTTTCAGCGGAAGACTGCCTGTTCCTCGATTTTCTGCGGTAATTTGATCTTAAATCTGTCCAGCTGTTCCCGGTTGAAACAAAATTGTCCGTCGCTGTCTGTCTGGTACAAGAAATCGGTCGTTGAGGATTTTTTATGCAGGATATTCAAAGCAATTTCAGCGGCAATCCGGCCATGTTTTTCCGCCTGGATGTAATAGGCCCCTGCAACGCCCTTGGACCCTACAGTGTAGCTTTGATTGGTGAAGGTTGGAATCGTACTGTTGGCCGCGGTCCACCCGATCACGTCCATATCTTTGAGGGTTCTGCCGGTTTGGTCTTTGACGGAATAAAAGGTCGGCATCACGATCAGGTTATAGTCGTTGGGGTTCAGAACGATATCTTTCCATTCGGCCCAGTCTCCGGTTGTTTTATACTCTATTTCTAAACCGCCCATGGTCACAGTTTTTCGCTCCTGGAAAACGATGTCAATGATGGCCTTGCTCGTGGGGCTTGAGTCCATCAGTATCAGGGCTTTCCGGGCATCGGGCATGATCTGGCAGAGATATCTCGTCCAGGGTATTACGGGGGTGCGTTCCAGAATGCCGCTTACATTTCGGGGAACCCTGTCAAAATAATATCTGGGGTTGTTGTTAATGCCGAAATATACCACGGGTGTTTCGGTCTTGGAAAATCTGGGGCCCAGCAGGCGCAGGGCGTTGTCATCTCCGATCATTACGAGGTTGGGTTGCATGTCGGAATATTTTTCCCAGGCCAGATCGGCACGTTCAGAAAACTCTGATTCCGGCACATTTTTGGTATCCATGTAGAAGTAGGCTATTTCATATTCTGCACCGAGGACGCTCTGAATACCTTTTTCGCACAGGGCTGTCCATGCCAGATGGGGATGATAGCTTTCGATTACCAGGATTTGGCCTGTTTCTGCTGCAGCCCTGCCGCTAAGAAAAACTAATAAAAGCAAGAGAGCATTAATCAACGGTTTTTGCATTGCGGTATCCTTTGTTTCATTAGAGCTCCAATATAATTAAGATAATAAAATATATGTAGAAAATATCAAGATTTTAGAATCACTATGCTGACAATAACTTGGGTTACCGCAAAAGGCGGGTTTATCTGGCGGCTGGGATCATTATGTTTCTATATAATAAAATAGCCTGACTGCTAAAGCAGTCAGGCTTATCTGTATGGTGGAGCCGAAGGGGATCGAACCCTCGACCTCTTGAATGCCATTCAAGCACTC
>CAYWBU010000268.1:0-2233 GCA_964456565.1 uncultured Bacteriovoracaceae bacterium
CAGGGCGTAGATCTCTGCGTCGGTCAGCCCGTGAAGATCGCAATCTTTGCAGGCACTAAGCGGTAGGGTGAAGATGAGCAGGAAAATGGTCAGATATCTGAATTTGGATGAAAACATGTGAACCTCCTTGGGATGGATGTATGATGTTATAAGCTGATAATCGGAAGTCTTGTTTGGAGACATAAATAAAATTATCATTGTGGGAAAATTGGTGTCAGAGTTGAATCTCGCAAAATCAGTTTACATATTAATATGTTCAGTCATTTATATTAGAGCTGTGCAAAGGAAACGCATTTAAATGATCGGCTTGATTGCATTGGTTGTGTTCCCGGTTTTTGATACCAGCGGCTATCTGTTTGTGGCCTTGGAGGCGCTCAGCGCGGTTATTTGAGCCGTCCGGAATAAACCGGCTATTTCCCCCAGGGCCGGCCCTTTTTTGTGGTTATGCGGGCATCTTCGGGGGTGTGTGCAGCGTCTAAATAGTAAGTCATTCTGCCGCTGATTGGCGGTTTGGGGCTGCCGGCTTTGTGGGGCAGTCCTCTTTTCTGGAATATCTATTCTTGCCCGGAACCATGAATATTCTGGAGGTGGATTATGAAGATGCACAGGCAGGGAGTTAACGAGCTTTATCTGACAAAGCGTACCTTGCGGCTTAGCGAGGTGCCCGCAGGCGAACGTCATCTGATCATGGACGAGATTGACCGGCTGGACGGGGTGGATGCTGTGAACTGGCAGAAAAACCGGCTGGAGATTGACTATGACGCGTCCAAACGGTCGATTGATGATATCGGCCGGGTGCTGGAACAGCATGGCGCCGGTTTGCCGCACGGGATGCTGAGTCGCTTCAAACTGGGGTGGTACCGCTATACCGATCACAATATGCGGGAGACCGCCGGACATTAACAGGTTGGTAGCCCCCTAATGAAAAGGCCCTGCGAAATGCAGGGCCGGGGTTTTTGGATCAGAATACAGACAGGTAGTGACTTTTATCCTTGAGGTCTGATTTGGCGTTTTCAAATTCATGGAACTGATACTGCTTGCCGGGTGAGGCTTCGGCCATTGCCGAGAGCTGAATCTCGCGCAGACCCCACAGTCCGGCCACGGCCATTGCTATCACGGCGATGGCAATGAATATCCACAGGAAGGCATCATTGTAGGCATGCAGGAAGGTTAAGTTCCAGGGGTCGACAACTATCAGACAGACCAGAACATAGGAAAAGACCCAAAAAAAGGATGCAATGAGAAAAAGCTTGTGATCGGAACCGGTTATAGAAGATTTCATCGCATACTCCCTTCAATATCTGTCTGATCGGATAACTCTGGCAAATCTTTAGAAAAATTATGGAGTAATCAGGGTTGGAGAAGCCTAGTTGATGGCGGGCAGCTGAAATCCGGCTTCCAGTCCGGCCAGCTGGCGGACATCGAGATTGTCGATATAGTCCCTGACCTTGAGCGGGACTTCCCGCTGGGACCAGGTGATATTGATTTCGTAGAGCCGGTTGGCTGCGGATACAGATTTTTCATAGAGTTTGACGGTGGCGGGTTTGCCAGCACTGTTGTAGGTGAAGTTTGAAATATGGACGGTGCCGTCATTCTGGACCAGTCGCTCCTGAATGATGTTGCCGGAGGCATTGTAGCTGTAGGTGTAGACATCACCGTGGCTGTCGCCGCCGTTTACGGTGACTTGGATGAGCTGTTCATTGCTGTTGTCGGCATTGGTATAGGAGATGTTCTGACTGAGCTGCCAGCCGCCGTTATAAGTATAGTGCTTCTCCGATACCTTGTCGCCATTGCCATCATAGGTGAAGACATAACGATATTCGGGGTTGCCGGCCGCATCATCAACGACGGCCTCGATAATATGGCCCTGGTCGTCAAAGGCATAGGTCGAGCGGATTGTTGTAGTATTGTAGGGGTCGGAATAGTCGGAGTAGCTGACATATTGCAGCTGGCCGGTCATGTTGAAGACCGCGGCGGTTTCATAGATGAGTCCGCTGGTGGAATCCTGCTGGGCATAGGCATAGACCGATGCCTTGGCGATGATGCGGTTGCCCTCGTAATAGGCGTCAGTCCGCACGGCCCTGTCAGACGGGTCCTGGCTGCTGTAATCGTAAATTGCGGCATAGGTGGGAACATAGGCCATGACCGTTGCCGTGGCTTCGGCGGCCAGCATGTCGGAATAGGCCTCCATGGAATCATCGCTGTCCGAGCCGCAGGCATTCAGCATCAGGGC
>CAYWBU010000269.1:0-2150 GCA_964456565.1 uncultured Bacteriovoracaceae bacterium
ACCGTTAGCGGCAAGAAAATCACCTTTTTGGGGTGGGCCTTGATCGCCTGCATCTTTTCCAGCTCTTCATCGCTTAAATAATGCCGGGCTTTAAATTCCGCAACCGCCGCCGGATCGTCCAGGTCAACGCCTTGCAGGGCCTTCAGGCTGGCAAATTCATCATAGTTCTGCAGCACGTTCTCCACCCGCAGATATTCGCCGAACAGTTTAGCAAAGGCCTTCTTATCCGATTCTTTCTCGATCTCCTCGGGGTTGGGGAACCGCTGCTGCAATTCCGCCACCACCTCCATATAGCCGCGCCGGGCTTCACCGGTTGCCACATCGGTAAAGCCTTCCATGTATTCCTTATAGCTTTTTTCCAGCACCACGTTTTTGGTGTTCTTGTCGCCAAACAGGGTAATAGCATCGACCGTGGCCTGTTCCAGATTGCGGAAGGTGATGATATTGCCAAAGGTCTTGGTGGCATCATGAATGCGGTTGGTGCGCGAATAGGCCTGTATCAAACCGTGATAACGCAGGTTTTTATCCACAAACAGGGTATTGAGCGTGGGGGCGTCAAAACCGGTCAGAAACATGCCCACAACGATCAGCAGATCGATCTCCTGGTTGATCACGCGAAGGGCCAGGTCTCGGTAGTAATTTTGAAAGCCTTTACTGTCAACGTCGAAACTGGTCTTAAACAACGCATTGTAGTCGCCGATAGCCGCGCTTAGAAACTCCTTGGCGCTGCTGTTCAAGGCGGAAACCTCAAAGCTTTCATCCGGGATCTCGCCGACGGCATCCTGCTGCTCATTGGCTGCGAACGAAAAGATGGTGGCGATCTTAAGCGGTTTGTCATTTTCTTTCTGCAAATTTTTAAACGATTCATAATAGAGCTTGGCGGCATCCACGCTGCTCACGGCAAACATGGCGTTAAAGCCTTTGGCTCCGGCCTGCTGCCGGTGGGTTTTTTGCCGGAAATTATTCAGGATATACTGCGAGATTTCCCGTATACGGTCAGGGTGCAGCAGGGCCTGCTTGTTCTCAGCGGAACTGAGTTTCTGCTCATCCTGCTCGCCTTCAATCGCCTTGAACTTTGGACGCACATCGTTGTAATCCACCTTGAACTTCAAGACCTTTTCATCCCGGATGGCATCGGTGATGACATAGGAATGCAGCTCCCGGCCGAACACGCTGGCAGTGGTATCCGCGCCCAGCGCGTTCTGCGGAAAGATCGGCGTGCCGGTAAAGCCGAACTGATAGAACTTTTTAAATTTCTTTTTCAGGTTTTTCTGGGCTTCGCCAAACTGCGAGCGGTGGCATTCGTCAAAAATAAACACCACCTGTTTTTTGTAGACGCTCAGGTCGTTTTCACTTTTCATCAGGTTGTTGAGCTTCTGGATGGTGGTCACAATAATCTTGTTGTCATCTGTTTCGATGTTCCGTTTGAGTCCGGCGGTACTGTCCGAACCATTGACGCTGTCCGGCGAAAAGCGCTGATATTCTTTCATGGTCTGGTAATCCAGATCCTTGCGGTCCACCACAAAGAACACCTTGTCAATAAATTCCAGCCCGGTGGCCAGGCGCGCCGCCTTAAAGCTGGTCAGAGTCTTGCCGGAACCGGTAGTATGCCAGATGAAGCCGCCGCTCTCGGTCGTGCTCCAGTTTTTGGCTTCATAGGAGCTTCTGATCTTCCACAGAATGCGCTCGGTGGCCGCAATCTGATAGGGGCGCATCACCAGCAGGGTGTCACTGACATCAAAAACCGAATATTCCAGCAGCACTTTGAGCAGGGTGGTCTTCTGCAAGAAGGTGGCGCAAAAATCTTTCAGGTCCTTGATCAGGCTGTTGTCGGCCTTGGCCCAGTTCATGGTGAAATCAAAACTGTTTTTCCCCCGTTTGGTGGTATTGGCAAAATAGCGGGTGTCGGTGCCGTTTGAGATCACAAACAGCTGCAGATATTTATACAGCGAATGCTCACTGTTGAAACTTTCCTTACTGTAACGGTGCACCTGATTAAAGGCTTCCCGAATAGCCACGCCGCGTTTCTTAAGCTCGATCTGCACCAGCGGCAGGCCATTGACCAGCACCGTCACATCGTAGCGGTTGGCTTGCGTCCCGGTCTGCTCAAACTGCCTGATCACCTGCACTTTATTGCGGGCAATGTTTTT
>CAYWBU010000270.1:0-2119 GCA_964456565.1 uncultured Bacteriovoracaceae bacterium
TTTTTGGGTATGTTGTTTTCTTTAGCCCACTTAGACACGGCAGAAATCCCTCTATTAGTTAATACTTTGGGGTGCACCCATTCCCCATCAATTAAGTATTCACAATCATGAGACTTTGTGCATCCGCAATACAAGAAATTAGTGGCTTGATACACATACCCAATATGTCCAACACCACCATCCGCATATGAAACAACAGCATATTTTTTCGGTATCCGGCGGTTATTGATCAAGATGACGCGCAGATCACGGCCGAGCTGTTGCGCATCGGTACTATCGCGCTCTTTGCCAGGACCCCGGATGAATCATATCTGGTCTGCTACGACCCCGAGGTTTCCGGCTGGCGCAAACTCACCGGCAGCGAGCGCGAAGCGGTACTCAAGGCCTATGCGATTGCCGGGCGGCGCAGCACGGCCGAGATGCTCAGATTGCCGCTGGGAAGGCTGGTGGCCCAATGAAGCGTTCTTTTTCAATCGCCATCCTCCTGGTTTTGGTGACCGGTCTGCCCGCTCAGGCCGCCGATATGCGCGAAGCCTACCAGAAAGCCGCCGTTGCCCGTGAGCAGGCCCGACAGGAAAGCACTGCAATCACAGAAAAAATATTTAGCGAGCGCGAGACCCTGCTGGCCGAAATGGACAAGCTCAGAAAACAGACCCGCCAGCTGGAGCACGAAGTGGACGGCTTAAAGACCAGTATAAAAAGTCTCGAACGCGAAAAACAGGCCCTGGAGCCGGAACGCAAGCGGATTGAAACCGACCTGCACGAACTGACCGGCATGATCAGGGTTGTGGCCCGTGACTGCCAGGCGGTTCTTAGTGAATCGCATTTTACTGCCCTGCATCCGGACCGGCTGGATTTTATTGACCCGATCCTGAGCATGAAACATTTTCCGGGAATTGATGATCTGAATGCGTTAAGTGCCTTACTGTGGCAGGAGATCGAGCTTGCAGATGAAGTCGGACTCAATCAGGGGGCCTATATCAATGCGGCCGGAAAGCGTATTGATGCTCAAATCCTAACCCTGGGTGGATTTATGGCCATCAGCCACAATGGCAAGGAGACCGGGATACTGAACTATGCCCCGGGTAGCCGTGAATTTGTCAGCCTGTCAAGCCCCCTGCCCGGCCGGATCGCCAGAAATCTTGAAAAATATCTCACAGGCAAGACAGCCTCCGTCTGGATTGACATCAGCAATGGGGCGGCGTTGCGCCAGCTCATCAATAAACCGACCTTTAAAAAACAGCTGGACAAGGGCGGACCCATTGTCTGGCCAATCATAATCCTGGCGCTGACGGCCCTGATAATGGGACTGGAACGGGCCTTCTCGCTACATAAGGTCCATACTGACACCGATACCCTGATGGACGAAATCAACACCTGTGCCGCAGACGGCAACTGGGAAGGCTGCTCCCGGATCATTGACGACACACCCGGTGGTCCGGTCACACGGATCCTGGCAGACGGAATCGCCAATCGCAGTGAAAGCCGTGAAACCATGGAAAGCATCTTGCAGGAATCAATCCTGCGCGAACTGCCCGCCCTGGAGAAATTTCTGCCCACCATCAATATCCTGGGAGCCATTGCTCCGCTGCTGGGACTGCTGGGTACGGTCAGCGGCATGATCAATACCTTCCACGTGATCACGCTTTACGGCACCGGGGACCCCCGCATCATGTCCGGCGGAATCTCCGAGGCCCTGATCACCACCGAACTCGGTCTGGCGGTTGCCATCCCCATCATGCTTATCCACACCCTGCTCAGCCGGCGGGTTGATCATATTGTGGCCGACATGGAGGAAAAGGCCGTGGCCCTGTGCAACACCATCACCAGATCACGGGGTAACTGAAGATGTCGCTTTACCGCGCAACCCTTAGCTATCTGCAGAACGGCGGCCTGATCATGCTGCCGCTCGTGGGGGTCTCCATAATAATGTGGACCGTGATCCTGGAGCGCACCGTTGCGCTCAAACGGCTTGATCGCGGCGGCACCTCAACTGCCGCAATGCTGGGACGTCTTGAGAATCGGGAAGAACCGGTTGCCGGAACCGGAATCGAAGAAGTGCTGCTGGAAGCCTTCCGTTCCTCCCGCACCGGCAATCTTAAACTTGACTGCGCCCTGC
>CAYWBU010000271.1:0-2095 GCA_964456565.1 uncultured Bacteriovoracaceae bacterium
AACCGGTGGACAAAAATGCACTCAGAGATAAAATTCCACCCCGGACCGCCGAACGCTACACCAGTTTTTCAAGTTGTCCGGCGTGCGCAAAGATTTACTGGGATGGCTCCCATTATGAAAAGATGTTGGACAAGATCGCCCGCATCCTCGAACCTTGACATCTTTTTAGTTTGACTTTCAAATAACATCGGCCTATTTATTTTGAATATCAAACTTAAAGGAGTCCAAGGTGCCGGATAGGAACCCTGTAAACCAGCTCACACGCAATATGGTCGAGTTTTACGAAAAACTTTCTTCCTGGGAGCACAATGCCGTAAAACGGAGCGACCTTTCCCTGCCCCAGATGCACACCATTGAAATAATCGGACAGAACCCCAAGATCCGGATGAAGGACCTGGCATCCCGAATGGGTCTTACCATGGGAACCCTGACGGTCATGGTCGATCGGCTGGAGAAGAGCGGACTGGCTGAGCGCAGGCCCAATCCGGATGACAGGCGTTCATACATGGTCGACCTGACCCCCGCCGGTTTCCATTATTACCATACCCATCACCGGCAGCATCTGGAGCTGACAACCCGCATCCTGGAAACCCTGTCCCCGGCGGAAGCCCGGTCACTTAACACGATTATCGAAAAACTTATCAGCAAGATATAGGGGGAGGATTCCCGTGAACCGTCACAACCATCGTCAATGGCAGCATGACCACCAGTTTTCCAGTGATAACCCTCACGGCGAAAAAAACACCATCAAGGTCATCATCCTGACAGTTTTTACCGCCGCCATCGAGATCAGTGCCGGCCTGATCTACGGCTCAATGGCCCTGTTGGCTGACGGCTGGCACATGGGCTCGCATACCGTGGCCCTCGGGATCACGGCCTTTACCTACAGCTTTGCCCGCCGCCACCGCACAGATAACCGTTACTCCTTCGGCACCGGCAAGGTGGGCTCCTTGGGGGGATTTGCCAGCGCCATGGTCCTGGCCGTTGTCGCCCTGATCATGGTAGCCGAATCCCTGCTGCGCCTTTTCCATCCTGAAGACATCAGATTCACCGAAGCCATAATGGTTGCCATCCTGGGCCTGAGTGTCAATCTGCTGAGCGCCCTCATGCTGCACTCCGGACATGGCCATGACCACAACCTCAAGGCCGCCTACCTGCATGTGCTGGCCGACGCCCTCACCTCAATCCTTGCCATATTCGCTCTCCTGGCCGGCCGGCTGCTGGATGCCGTCTGGCTGGACCCGCTCATGGGCATAGTCGGGGCCGTCATCATCCTCAAATGGAGCGCCGGCCTGATCAGAGAATCGGGCCACATCCTGCTTGACAGAGAAATAACCGATCAAATCATCGACGATATCCGCACCGAAATCGAGGCCGATGGCGACAGCCTGATTGCCGACATGCATGTCTGGAGGCTCAGCAGTGAAAAACTTGGCTGTATTGTTTCAGTAATCACCCACAGCTACCGGCCCCCCGATTATTATAAGGCCATCATCGCCCGGCACTCGCAAGTCGGACACATAACGATCGAGGTCAACGTCTGCAAGGAAAACTGTTCCGGGACCGAGCCGCCCTAAGCCATATTGCCCCCGCCCGGCAACGCCTTAAAATAGATACATAATGGAAAATGTTGGATTGGCCTTCACCTTGACCGTCATTGCCGGACTTGCAACCGGCATCGGCAGTGCCATGGCTTTTTTCCCCCACACCACCAGCACCAAGACCCTTTCTTTCGCCCTGGGCTTTTCCGCCGGGGTAATGAGCTATGTCTCCTTTGTGGAGATCTTCCCCAAGGCCCGCGAATCACTGGCATCGGGCCTCACGGCCCGGCAGGCCGACTGGCTGACCGTCGGCGCCTTTCTGGGGGGCATGATCCTGATTGCGCTGATTGACTGGCTGGTTCCCGAACCGCAGAATCCCCATGAAATCAGGCTGCTGGAAAATTACCCGCAACAATCCGACCCCCGACCTCCTGCCGGCAGCCTGCTGCGGATGGGAGTCCTGTCGGCCCTGGCAATCGGCATTCACAACTTTCCCGAGGTAAATCTCCAGGAATCATACTTTCCTGAATCCCACCTGAAGTTCCTATTCTAAT
>CAYWBU010000272.1:0-2091 GCA_964456565.1 uncultured Bacteriovoracaceae bacterium
GCACCCATCAGTAATGCCCTTTTTTGCCAATCTCCTGGAGAAGGAGTGGTATTGTAATGAACTGCCTTCTCAATCATCGCATTGAACGCGTCAGTTTCATTCAGAGAGACAGGATAGCGACCTACATATATATCTGAGTAGTAATCTATGTCGTCGGTTTCCTCACCGTAGAGGTGATTTCCGTTCCCATCCCAATTGCCGTCAAGGTCGCTGAAGTAAAGGTCAGTTGTCGAATTCATATACTCCGACCAGTACGGAAAATCCAGCATCGAAAGTCGAGTAGCTGCCCCGCGATCCCCGCATATCACTGCGAACATCAGACCGTTGTTCTCATATAGGTCTTTGATGTGGTTGCGTATCTGCTCTGGAACATCGAAACCTTCTTCGGCTGGTGGAAACAGCATCTCAACGTCTATCCGCTGATCGCCAGGACCGAATACGGCTTCACCATCCAGATCCTGGCCGGGCTGATTACCTACCTACTGTTGGCCATCTACTGTCATGAACAGCACGGCGAAAAGGTCTCCATCAAACGGGTCAGGGAACTGCGTCACATGATTAGAAATGAAAGTGCTATGTCTGCTTTCTCAAATCCGCAGACAATTAAAAACAGAAACCGCAGGGCCAAACAAAAACGCCGTAACAAGAAGCTTACCCATGCAAAAACCTAACCGGACAACGCTGGGTCTGTTTAAATGCATAAGTAAAAGGGAGGCCTCCTTATAGCGGTACGATGTTGAGCGTGGGATAATCCACCTCAAAGTCCAGACTACAAGGAGGTCTACCCATGGAAGAATTGTACTACATTGGATTGGATATTCACAAGAAAACAATAGCCTATTGCATCAAGACAAAAGCCGGTAAAACAATAAAAGAAGGCACAGTTGCGGCTGATCGAGCCCAATTAGGCGTTTGGGCCGCAGCAATTGACAGGCCTTGGATCGGGGCAATGGAGGCCACGCTTTTTACCAACTGGATATATGACTTTCTGAAAGATTATGCCCTGGAAATCAAAGTGGCACATCCTGAAATGCTCAAGGCCATCAGCGCATCCAAGAAGAAAAATGACCGCAAGGATGCCGAAACCATTGCGAACCTGTTGCGCAGTGATTTGTTGCCCGAATGTTACATGGCCGAGAAAAAGATTCGGGAGCTGCGCTGCATCCTGCGTTATCGCAGCCTCATGGTCAGAGAATCAATCCGCCTGAAAAACAAGTCGGCCGGACTATTGATGGAAAACGGTGCGCAATATTCAAAATCACGCCTACACGGCAAACGTTATTTTGACAACCTGTTGGCATCAATCGAGGACGTGCCAGACTCTGTTATCGAATTATTGAAATTGAACCACAGTGCCATGGATGTTTTCAATCAAGTCCAGAAACGCCTGGTGAAGGAACTACGTGAAGATCCGTACATAAGTCGGCGAGTATCTAGGCTGATGACCATTCCCGGGGTTGGCGAAATAACTGCTCTTACCTGGGTGCTGGAAGTAGGCGACCCAAACCGTTTTGATGGATTAAGGCAGGCTGTCAGCTATTGCGGGCTTTGCAGCGCCCAGAAAGAATCGGCCGGCAAGGAATGGCGATCTCCCATATCAAAAAAACGCAACAAACATCTTCAGACAATTCTGATCGAGGCCGCCAAGCTGGCTCCACGGCGCAATCCGCAACTGGCCGAGGTACATGCCCGTGAAATTGAACGCGGCAACCGCAACCGAGCCACATTGGCGGTCGCCCGCAAAATGGTGGCCTATATGCTGGCCGTGGATAAACGCCAGAGCGACTTCAAGCCTGACGGAATCCACCAGGCCGCCTGACAAATGCCAAAAAGATCTTCCTGCCGGGCCTTGCCGATAGGGGTCTGCGCTTAGGGCGCCGTAGGGTCTGTTTCTTGGCCGGCAGGTTTTGCGTCCAAACTTAATCTTCTGTAAGGGCAATCATGCCCGAGACAGCAAATGGATGTCTGGCGAGGCCGGTGCCGTCGCTCAACGCAAGGTTAAAAAGATCATGGCCATAGTTTGAAAAAAACAAAAACTACGGGCGTGGTGCATTTATCCATTGACTTTACTTATCATGGATGTCCCCTATT
>CAYWBU010000273.1:0-2078 GCA_964456565.1 uncultured Bacteriovoracaceae bacterium
TATTTGATGATTATGGAGAATTGATAGGGCTATTAGGTTTTGCTGATAATTGTTTAAATATACAGGCATTTTTAATAAATGTTGCAGGAATATTTGATAATCTAGCTTGGGTTTTCGTGCTAGAAAAAGATCATTATGGCGAAGATAATAATAACAAGCTTAAACGAAAGCAGGTAAGTTTATTTAATACGAAAACGCAGAAATTTTTAAATCAAGAATTTGTGGAGTACCTAGAAAGCGATAGTTTTGATTCATGGTATTCAAAATACTCAAAGAATTTTCGTGATTCAGTGGCACACAGGATTCCTCTATATATACCGTCCTCTATATTAAATGAGGATGACGCAGAGCGATACAGACAAATCGAGAGGGACATCTCATTACTAGATATGTACTCATCAGACTATCTTGATGAGTACAGCAATCTCCTAGAAGAGCAATTGAACTTGGGCAAACCTTCCTTATTTTTTGCGCATAGCCTTAATGAAGGAGGAGATTCTGTTCTACTGCACCCTCAGCTAATGTGTGACTTCCTGACAGTTGAGGAAGTCATTGTTAAATATATGGTTAATTTTTAGGAAAATTCGGTCCCAAAACACAATAAATATGCCAACAACACAGCCCAAGCTGTCACCAACAGATGGCATCACCCCGTGCGCTCCTCGCAATGACACACGTCACAGCGAGCAAGAAAACTAAAAAACTAAAGGAGCCCCACCCCATGCCCGAACCCTCAGTCTTCCAAAGAACCCACCGCGATTCCGGCCCAATCATCAGCGCCTCCACCTACAACCTCGTAATCGGCCTGGTGCTGTGCTGGGGCTTCGGCATCAACTGGTGGATGGTCAAGACCATCGATCCCATGCTCTTTGCGGGCATCCATCCGCTGGTATTTTTCATCGTATATCTGGCCTCCTGTTTTTTCGGGGCCTATCTGTTCAACCGATCGCAAGATGCGCTGGTCAGTTTCATCGGCTATAACTTCGTGGTGATTCCGTTCGGGGTGGTGGTCAACCTGGTGGTCCATCAGTATGATCCGGCCCTGGTGCTGAGCGCCATGCGCATCACGGGTCTGGTGACCGCCGTCATGATGCTGCTGGGCACGCTGTTTCCGCAATTTTTCCGGAAGCTGGCCGGGACCCTGACCATTGCCCTGCTGGCGGTCATTGTGGTGGAGCTGTTTGAGATCTTTGTGCTGAAGACGCATCACGGCATCATCGACTGGATCGTGGTGCTGATCTTCTGCGGCTATATCGGCTATGACTGGGCCCGGGCCAACAACATCCCCACCACCTTTGACAACGCCGTGGACAGCGCCGCCGAACTCTACATGGATATCATCAATCTCTTCCTGCGCATCCTGCGGATTCTGGGGCGTGCCAGGAACTGACGGAGTTTCATTCCTCGATATCCCGCTCCACTTCCTCAAAGGGCATGAGCCACATGACCTGATAGGGTTCGAGCGCAAGTTTCAGGCAGTTGTCCTCGGCGCGCCAGATCTTTTCCGCCACCAGATCGAACCAGCGGCGGTCGGTCTCGGCCAGGAGATCGATCCGGATCTCAATTGCAGTCTCCCGGTCCGTCACATTGGTCAGGGCCAGCAGGTGTTCGGTGCCTTCCGGTGAGGTGCGCAGCAGGGCGAAGACCGCGGGTGCGGCCTTGATCACCTGCTGGGCGCCGCCCGGATGGAAGGCGCGGTAGTTCTTGCGGATATCGGTCAGGCGGGGCAGTTCGCGGGCGATGCGCGAGATGCGCGAATCCGGGTTTTTGAGGCGTTCCAGCAGCTCTTCGACGCCCACGTCGGCGCGGTTGATGTCGCGCTTGTGTTTGGTGGTCATGACCCCGTCGGTATGGTTGCGGCTGGCCAGCAGGCCGTGGAGATAGATGCCGGGCACGCCCTTCAGGGCCAGCGCGATGCTGCGCGAGGCCACGAAACGTTTGACCTGCAGGGCCTTTTCCTCGCAGTCCTGGCTTAAGGAGCTGAACCAGGTGGTGTTGATCTCGTAGGGCTCTTTCTGGCCGTCGGCGCCGCTCTTGTAGGAGATGAAGGCCCCGCGGGCCCGGGCCTGGGCGATGAT
>CAYWBU010000274.1:0-2068 GCA_964456565.1 uncultured Bacteriovoracaceae bacterium
ATAGCCCACGGCCAGCTTGGCCGCGATCTTGGCAATGGGAAAACCCGTGGCCTTGCTGGCCAGGGCCGAGGAACGGCTCACGCGCGGGTTCATCTCGATCACCACCAGCTCGCCGTTAACCGGGTTCACGGCGAACTGCACGTTGGACCCGCCGGTCTCCACCCCGATCTCGCGCATGACCGCGATCGAGGCGTCGCGCATCTGCTGATATTCCACGTCGCTCAATGTCTGGGCCGGGGCCACCGTGATGGAGTCGCCGGTGTGCACGCCCATGGCGTCCATATTTTCGATGGAGCAGATGATCACGACATTATCGGCGCGGTCGCGCATGACCTCCATCTCATATTCCTTCCACCCGATCACCGATTCCTCCAGCATGACCTCACCGATCATGCTGGCATCCAGGCCGTAACGGGCGATGTTCTCCAGGTCTTCGGGGTTGTAGGCGATCCCGCCGCCGATGCCGCCCAAGGTGAAGGCCGGGCGGATAATGATGGGATAGCCGATCTCTGAAGCGATCTGCCTTACATCTTCCATGCTGCGGGCGATCCCGCTGCGGGGCACCCTGAGGCCGATGTTTTCCATGGCCGTCCTGAAGAGCTCACGGTCTTCGGCCTTATGGATCACATCGATGGAGGCCCCGATCAGCTCCACCTCATATTTTTCCAAAGCCCCGGTCTCGGCCACGGCCACCGAGGTGTTCAGCCCGGTCTGGCCGCCTAAGGTCGGCAGGATCGCGTCCGGGCGCTCTTTTTCAATGATCTTGATGACCGCCTCGGGGGTGATGGGCTCGATATAGGTATGGTCCGCCATCTCCGGGTCCGTCATGATGGTGGCCGGATTGGAATTGACCAGCACCACCTCATAGCCCTCTTCCTTCAGGGCCTTGCAGGCCTGTACCCCGGAATAGTCAAACTCGCAGCCCTGGGAGATCACGATCGGGCCCGAGCCGATGATCAGTATCTTCTTCAGATCCTCGCGCTTCGGCATTATCTTTCCTTACTTCGCATCCATCAGTTGCATAAACTCGTTGAACAGGTAGGCCGCATCCTTGGGCCCCGGCGCCGCCTCGGGATGGTACTGCACGCTGAAGGCCTTTCTTCCCGGGCAACTCACGCCCTCTAAGGTATTATCGTTCAGGTTGATATGGGTCACCTTTGTATCACTTGGCAGGCTCTCGGTGATCACGCTGAACCCGTGGTTCTGGGAGGTGATCTCCACCTGGCCGGTTATGAGGTTCTTGACCGGGTGATTGAGCCCGTGGTGACCAAATTTCAGTTTTTCGGTCCGGGCGCCCAGGGCCTGGCAGAGCATCTGGTGGCCTAAGCAGATCCCGAAGATCGGGACCTGGCCCAGCAGGTTTCTGACCGTCTCCACCACATAGGTAACCGCGGCCGGGTCGCCGGGGCCGTTGGAGAGCATCACCCCGTCGGGCTCATAGCTTAAAATGGCTTCGGCCGGCGTAGCAGCCGGCACGCCGATCACCTCGCAGCCCAGTTCGTCCAGGCTCCGCAAGATGTTCAGCTTGGCGCCGCAGTCGAGCAGCACCACCCGGCGTTTTCTCTCCTCCAGGTTCTGCGCGTCGATTGCAAGCTTTTGATTCTTCTGCCAGCGGTAGGCTTCTTTACAGGTCACGTCCTTCACCAGGTCGCGGCCCACCAGGCCCGGATAGGCCCTGACCTTTTCCAGCAGGACAGCCACCTCATCAGTTTCGGTCGAGATGATCCCGCGCATGGCGCCATGACTGCGCGTCAGGCGCGTCAGAGCCCGGGTGTCGATCCCCTCCAGGCCGATCCTGCCCTGCTCCTCCAGGAACTCCTTCAGGCTCCGATCACCCTGCCAGTTGCTCCAGTTCTCCTGGTATTCCCTTACAATAAAGCCGCCCATATGGACGGCTTCCGATTCATTATCACTACGGTTGATACCGTAATTACCCATCAACGGGTACGTCATTACCAACATCTGCCCCGCATACGACGGATCCGTCAACACCTCCTGGTAACCACTCATACCCGTGTTGAACACCACCTCACCGTATACCTCGCCGCTGCCCGCAAATGCATGCCCG
>CAYWBU010000275.1:0-2063 GCA_964456565.1 uncultured Bacteriovoracaceae bacterium
TTGCGGGCCCAGCGGAAGAGCGCCCGCTTGATGAACGGGGCGGCCAGGGCCTTGGTGTTGACCGCGGCATGGATTTTTTCATACAGCCTGGGGACGCTGACCATCAGGGTCGGGCGGACCTCCTGCATGTTGTCGGCCACCCGGGCAAAGCTTTCGGCAAAATAGACCTCCGTCCCGCAGTAGATTGCCAGATAGTAATCGACCGTGCGGCCGAAGGCGTGCGACAGGGGCAGGAAGGAGAGGGTTATCTGCGGGGTTTCGAAGACCCATTCATAGTGGAGATAGACCTGCCTGACGTTTGCGAACAGGTTGCTGTGGGAGAGCATGACTCCTTTGGGGTTGCCGGTGGTGCCGGAGGTATAGATCATGGTGGCCAGGGATTCGGGCCTGACGGCTGCTGCGGCGCTTGTAATATCAAACTGCAGTTTTTCGCCCTCCTTGAGGACCTGACTGAAGAGCAGGGCCCGGCATTCCGGGCTGTTGTCAAAGACGATCAGTTCTTCCAGCTGTTCCAGGTCCCAGCGGACCTGCTGGATTTTCTGACACTGGGCCGCATCGCCGCTGAAACAGATGCGGGCGCCGGAATCCTTGATGACATAGGCGGCCTCTTCGGCGGCGTTGGTGGAATAGACCGGGACGGTTACGGCACCCAGGGAAAGGGCGGCCAGGTCGGTCACCCACCACTCATAACGATTGTCGGCAAAGATGGCGATGCGGTCGCCCTGGTTGATGCCGCGGGCTTGAAGCCAGGCGGCGACGGCGGTTATCATTTCGTTCATTCTGTTCCATGACACCGGGATATAGCGACCGTCGTGATCTTTGGAATAGACGCAGGGTTTGTCTCCGGCCAGCTTGCAGCGGCTCTGGAAGACCGCCGGCATGGTGTTGCCCTGGGGTTGAATCATGGCTGCTCCTTGTGTGTTGTTTAAGCTGACAGGCGAGATTAGCAGAGAGCGGAATTTGTGACAAGGGCCTGGTTGGGATGATTGCAATGATTTTTTGTGCTGCAAGAATGGAACATAATTTGGCCGGTGATTGCCTGTTTTGAATCGATGTAGTATCAAAAGGTGACACTGTGTTCATTTTTTAGTGGAGGGAGAAAGATGAGAAAACTGCTTGTATCTTTTTTGATTATGTTATTGCCGGCCGGGCTGCTGGCCGGCGATTTTTCCGCCGAGCGGCTGGCAAGGGCCCGGGCGATTATGACCTATAACAATGCCAACTGGCGCGAGGTGATCAACTACTACACCGCTGACGTGGTTTACCAGGATCCGCTCATCAGGTGTGAGGGTAAGGATGAATTGCACCGGTTTGTCTACAACCTCTTCCGGATGACACCGTTTGAACTGGTTGTTGAAGATGAGGTCCACAGTGGTGACCGGTATATGTCCACCTGGGTGATGACCATGGATTTTTTCGGCGGCCGTATGCATTTTGAGACAGAGGGTGCCTCGCTCCTGAAATTTAATTCCGAGGACATGTGTTATTACCATCGCGACTATTACAGCGATGCCGACATCTGGGAGGAGATCCCGGTCAACGGCTGGGCTGTCAGACAGCTGCGCTGGTTGCACCGCCACAAGGTGCTCAAGGATCTGCCCGAAGAGGAACTGGCAGAGATGGCCCGGCCTCAGGCCGGGCTCAATGCTGATTAAAACCCGTGCCTCTTAAGGATCAGGTCAAGGGTTCCGTCTTGCTTGATCTGCTGGAGCCCCCTGTTGAATTCACGTTGCAGCTCCAGGTGGTTGGGCAGCTTTTTTGAGAAACAGACATAGAGATCTTTTTTCTCCAGCGGCGGATCAATGAATTCGATCATGCCCGATTCTGTCGGCAGGTTCTGCTCGAGGAGATAGAGGCCGACAAATTTGTCCGCCACCATCAGATCGATCCGGCCGGCCAGCAGCTTCTTGATGTTGGTGAGATCATCCTTGGCCTCGTCCTTTTTAAGGAAGGCGGCACTGTCAAATTCCGCAGTATTGACATAGCCGCGGACGATCCCGATGTCGTAAGCTGCCAGATCCTTGAGGTTATTATATGTGATGCCGGCGCCCTTGCGTTGGAAG
>CAYWBU010000276.1:0-2060 GCA_964456565.1 uncultured Bacteriovoracaceae bacterium
GGCCCGGCCGATGCGGGCCTCTCTGACATATTGGCCGCCCCTGACCGGCACGGCGATATCGTCGGTCCCCTTGAGTCCGTCACCGATCAGGATCGGACAGCCCACCGTCAGGGGCGTGAAGCCATTTTCCCAGGCGCATTCCAGATGCTCCAGGGCATTTTTACGCTTGCCGGGATACATGGTGTTGCAGTCGGTCAGAAAGGGTTTGCCGCCCAGCTCTTTGACCACGTCGGCCACGGCCCGGGCATAGTTGGGCCTCAGATAGCTGATATTGCCCAGTTCGCCGAAATGCAGCTTGATGGCGGCAAACTTGCCGTCCATCTCGAGATCCGCGATCCCGGCGCTTTTGATCAGTTTTTTCAGTTTGGCGGGCAGCCCGTCACCGAACGGTTCAGTCCTGAAATCCGTGAAGTAGACCCTGGCCGTTTGCATCTGTCGCTCCTCTTTCCCTCTTCCTTATCAAACAAACGCCGTGACAGTTGCAGGGTTCGCCAACCGGAAGCCTCATCCGCCCGTACACTTATTCTCGACCTTGACGCTGCCCTTCTCTTTGCCTTCAGGGGTGATGACAAGGTTGAAGCTGATCACGCTTATTTCGTTGTTTATATCCGGGTGTTTGTCATCCAGCACCCACACGGACAGCCCCGGGGTGCCCTTGCCCTGGCCCTGCGGCATGACGGCGCTTATGGTTGCCGTACCGTTGCCGTGGTCTTTAATGCTGAACATCTCATTATGGATGATGGATTCAAACCTGATCTTATCGCATTCCGGATCTGAGGCCGTGATGGTCGCCGTCCATTTTTCGCCGGGTTTCAGGTTGGTTTTGCCGGTGTATCTGACAATGCGCGGCGGATAGTTGCAGTTTGTGGTGCTGCCCTTGGGCCTGACGGTCAGCAGGCGCAGTTTGTTGTCGTAATCGCTGGCATAGAAGGTATAAACCGTGCCCTGCCTGTCAATGACCATGTCAACATAGGCAGTCGCATTATTGGCGTTGCTGTAGATCTTCTTATATTCTCCGTCGCAGTCGCAGGACCGGTGCCACAGGGAATAGCCGTTCAGCCCCGTTGCAATATAAAATTTGCCGTTGGCGTCAAAGGCCACGGCCGGACTGTTCATCGTCATGGGATTTTTAAAGCCGTTATACCCGTCCCAACGGGCATTCCCGCAGGAGCTTCGGCTGAAAATGGTTAGTCCGTGCCAGGGGGATTTCGCATCACCCGTCCGGTCATAGAAGGCAAAATTTATACTGCCGTTGGGCGACACCGCCATGGAGAGCATGTCTTTGCCCGAATTTATAAATTTGTCAGGGGTGTGCAGCAGCTTGTCCATATCCCAGGTCCCGCCGGAGATATTGCGCGTCCCGAAAAGCAGGTCATTGTCACCGCCCAGTGCCACAAAGACCTTGTCGCCGTAACATGCTATGGACGGATTCCGACCATAGGCCCAGTTGCGTTTATCCCACTGTGGATCGTGAGCAAGCACCTGCAGATACCACTTGTCAGAATTCAGCGGTTTGTTGAAATAGGTGGCGCACTGGTTGTACTTGAATTCTTTGCGGTCGGTATAGTCCGCCCTGCAGATCAGGTGCAGCCCGCCCTTTTTATCCATAGCCAGATCAGTATATTCTCCGTAGACCATGAAGCGCAACGGGTTCGGTGACAGGTTGCAGGTTTTCAGCTTGAACTTAGCGGCCGTAGCACCTTTCTTGCCGTAGACAAGTTTTTCCTTATACCTGTCAAACATCACGAAATGGACATTGTCGTTTTTATCAACCGCGATATTGGGATAGGCGCTCACATCAAAAAACTCGTTATATTCGGCATCCCAGTATTGCAGTTTCTGAAATTTCCAGGCGCCGCCCTTATTGGTTCCGTAAAACGAATGACCGTAGGAATCGGCAAAAACGATATGAAGCCGATCTTTACTGTCGAGGGCCGACTTGACATGCTGCAACCTGGCGGACCCATCCTTAGAGCTAAAGACGCTTTCCATTTTTGTGGTGAACTCCTGGGCATGCGCCGCATTAAGCATCAGAAACATAATACCCAGTAAAACAAGGA
>CAYWBU010000277.1:0-2059 GCA_964456565.1 uncultured Bacteriovoracaceae bacterium
GATTCGGGATCAGGAGACCCGTATACGGGTTTCCTGATTGTCAGCCCAGCAGGTCCGTGCCGGTTTTGCGGGCGGCATAGATGCCGAAAAATACACACCAGAGGTTGATAACGGCGTTGCCGAAGAAATCTTTGGGCGAATTTTTGTAGACGCCGTTGACGGTGTTGAAGCACATGTCCAGGATGCCCAGAAAGATCAGTGCTCCGCTGCAGATGATTGTGAGGACCTTGCCGAGAGGGTTGCGCAAGGTCTTCAGCAATGCGGCGGTGATCATGGCGCAGGACAGGATGGTGTCCGGGATCGGGAAGGAATTTTCATAGGCATAGTAACCCGCGGGCGGATTTTGCGGTTTGACCTTGCCATCGGTGAAAAATGAATACCAGAACGAAAGGGTTCCGGCGGCGGTAAGCAGTTCCAGCAATGCAATCATGATAACCTCCTAAAAACTGATTTTTTGTCTGCGGATCTCTCCCAGACGTTCGAGCAGGGGCCACAAGGCGGGGACAATCTCCGGCAGCAGGCCTATCAGCCGGGCCGTCAGCGTGCCGGATCTAGGCACAAAGATCTCGCTGCGGCCGGTCCTGAGTCCCAGCAGGACGGCCTCGGCCACTGTCCCGGGTTCCACCGGATCACTCAGAAAGGTCAGGGGCGAACCGCCGTTACGGGCCTCATATTCCAGCATGGGTGTCCGTACGCCATCGGGGAAGATGGTGGAGACGCGGATGCCGCGCTTCCTGAGTTCAACCCCCAGGGTCAGTCCCAGGCCGCGCAGGCCATATTTGCTGGCGGTATAGACCGCGCTCTTGGTCTCGGGCGCGGCGCCCGCCAGAGATGAGATGGTCACAATGGCGCCGCCGCGCGGGAGGTAGTCCAGGGCCGCGCGCGTGCAGTAGAGCGGCCCCAGCAGGTTGATGGCAATCTGAGCCTCGATATCCTCCAGGGCGGATTCATGGAACCAGGCCGGCCGGATGATGCCGGCGGCATTTATCAGGTAATCGATGTGGCCGGTTCGGGCGGCGGCCTGCTGCATGAGTTCCCGGACTGCCTGTTTATCGGTGATATCGCAGACTATGGACTTGTGAGGGCTGCCCAGCCGGGCGGCGGTTTCATCCAGCAGGTCTCTGTTCAGGTCCGCCAGGACCAGGTGCAGGCCCTGCTGATCAAGCAAGCGGGCCGTGGCGCGGCCGATGCCGCCGCCGGCCCCGATGATCACAGCGGTCTTACCGTCAAATCTTGAAGCCATCTTAAACCTCCTTTATCAGAGAAAATGGTTTTTTACATACCAGCGGTGGGCATCATCCACCATTTCTGCCAGGGGCACACATTTAAAATTCAGTTCCCGGCAGGCTTTTGTTGAATCATAGCGGGGAAAGACCACCATGTAGCGGGCCTGACCCGGATTGAGCTCGGGCGGGCGGTTGGTGAAGGATGATGCGGCCTCGGCCAGGTAACCATAGACCACGGTCAGGCGCGGGCTCATGGTAAAACGCGGCGGCCTGACGCCCACCTTGGCCGCCATCAGGTCAAAGAGTTCGCGGTAGGTGGCGTTGACGCCGCCGGTGATGTAGCGCTCGCCGCTGCGCCCCGAACTGAGGGCCCTGACCTGGGCCCGGGCCACCTCTTTTACATGGGCCCAGGGCGCGCCGCCCGGCAGGACTGCCGGCAGTTTGCGGTCGCGCAGCTGGGCAAAGATGCGGCCGAACTGCAGGGTGTGATCATAGGGCCCCAGCATGCTGCCGGGATTGATGACCACCACATCCAGACCGCGTTCGGCATAGCCCAGGACGAGCTGCTCACCGGCGCGTTTGGTGTCGGCATAGTTGTACCCGGTGCCGCCGTAGTTGTAGTGCGCCCAGTCTTCTGCGGCCAGTCCTTTCGGGTTATAGCCCAGGGCATCCACGGTGGAGGTGTGGATCAGGCGTTTGACGCCGTCTTCAAGGCAGGCCCGGGCCACGTTTTCGGTACCGTCCACATTGATGAGCTGCTGGCGCGCAAAATTTTTCTTCCAGAAAGAGGTGTCGCCCGCCACATGGAAGACGGCATCCATCCCCCTGACGGC
>CAYWBU010000278.1:0-2013 GCA_964456565.1 uncultured Bacteriovoracaceae bacterium
ACAAAGGAGATGTCTATGCGTTTGAGAAGGGGTCTGGTTCTGGTTTTTGCGGTAATGCTGATTGCCGGTTGCGGCAGCAAATACAGCGATGTGATCGATGTCAACACCAAGTTTGTGATTGCCATGGAAAATTATGTGGCCGGGCTTGAAAATGCCGGTTCGGCCCAGGAAGCCGCTGCGGCCATCAATGATTTTGCCGCGGAGATGGAGAAGCTGGGACCCAAAATGAAAGCAGTCAACGAGAAATATCCCGAGC
The DNA here is from genome assembly GCA_964456565.1 of uncultured Bacteriovoracaceae bacterium. Lineage (GTDB taxonomy): Bacteria > Desulfobacterota > Desulfomonilia > UBA1062 > UBA1062 > CAYWBU01. The sequence goes on from CAYWBU010000278.1 coordinate 257, forward strand.
TTGAAAATTCGAAGGAAGTCCCCGAAGAGCTCAAGGCTCTTGAAAAGCGGGTCAAGAATATGCAGATCCAGATGGGCGCGGCCATGATGAATGTCATGCGCTACATGATGGATGCGGATGTGCAGGAAGCGCAGAAGAGACTTAATGCTGCGATGATGCAGATGAGCTGATAAAACGGCGGGCAGATCTTTTGAAAAAGAGCTGCCCGCCGTTTTTATAATATTGATTGTATAAAAACAGCCCTCCACATACTTTTTATGTTTGGGGCTGTTTTTATGTGTATGCCATTCTGGTAATCGAAAATGGTGTCTTGATATCCGGGTTTTCAAAAACGGGCTGAGCATGTAAAAAGGTTGGCATGCTTAAACGGCTTGGAATGTTGCTGCTTTTTTTTGCGTTGCCCGTGGCTGTGGCGGCCCATCCGCATGTGTTTGTGGAAAATGAGATCTGTTTCGTGTTTGACGAAAAGGGCCTGGCCGGGATTGAGCTGCAGTGGTTTTTTGACGAGATGTTCTCTGCCGGGATTATCATGGACTATGATTCCAATGGTGACGGGGCCTTCAGCGCGGCCGAACAGGCCGTGATCAGGTGCGAGGCCTTTGATAACCTGAAAAACTATGATTATTTCTCGCAGGTAAGCATCGACGGAAAGCCCTTTAAGGTGCAGTTTGTGCGGGATTTCAAGGCCGCGATCCGCGAGGGCCAGCTGGTTTATACCTTTTTGATTCCCTGCCATGTGAGTGCGCTTACAAGCGCCAAGGAGGTCCGCATCGCAGTCTTTGATCCCGAATATTATACCCAGATCGATAGCGGTGCGGTGCGCCTGAAAGCTGCCGCAAAATATCTGACCACGACCAAAATGATCCGTAATCCTGATCTGGCCTATTATAACCGCCTGATCATCCCGGATGAGGTGATTTTAAATTTCAGGAGTAAGCAATGAAAAAGATCCTGCTGGTGGTTTGCCTTTTGGTTCTGGGCAGTGCTGCTTTTGCCTCGCCCTTTGACGGCCGCGAGGTGGCCCAGCCCAACCTGTTCCAGCAGGTTATCGGGCAGGTCAATGATATGCAGCAGGACATCAAACAGACCATGAGCGGTCATGTGCGCGACTTTAAGGACGGTGGCCATCCGGCGGCGCTGCTGCTTGTTTTTGCCCTGGCCTTTGCCTATGGCGTGGTGCATGCGGCCGGCCCCGGTCACGGCAAGTCCCTGGTGCTGGCCTACCTGCTGAACCGGCCCGAGGGCTATGCCAGAGGCGTTCTGATGGGGGCCCTGGCGGCCTTCTGTCACGGCCTGAGCGCCATTATCGTGGTGCTGGTGATCTATCTGTTTTCCCTGGGACGCCTGACCACCGGGTTTGATGCCGCCAGTGATCGCCTGGTCCTGGTGAGCTACAGTCTGATCGTCCTGATCGGCCTGGCCCTGCTGGTGCGCTGGTTTCGTGATCCGGATGCAGGTACACCGGGCAGCCGCATCCCCATGATCGTTGCCATCGGGCTGGTGCCCTGTCCCGGCACCATGATCGTGCTGCTGTTCTTCATAGCCATGCAGCTGCTGGGCCTGGGCATTGCAGTGGCGCTGGTGATGGCTTTTGGCATGTCCCTGACAGTGGCCCTGATCGCCCTGCTGGCAGTGGGCGGCCGCAACCTGGCGGTGAGCCGCGGCGGCGAAAGAATCGCCCGCGGGGTGGAGTTGGTCGGTGCGCTGCTGGTGATGGGGCTGGGGTCGCTTTTGTTTATATCTCAGGTTATGGGGTA
>CAYWBU010000279.1:0-639 GCA_964456565.1 uncultured Bacteriovoracaceae bacterium
TCAGAAAACCCAAGGTGGCCGATTTTGAGACCCTGCAGGAAGATACCGAGACCATCGGCGGGTTCTGGCGCAACCCCATTACGCGCATCCTGATGGTGGTGATCCTGGCCAACCTGGGCAGTTCCATGGGCGCGCTGATAGCCATGCCCGTCCTCACCAGGATCATGCTGATCGGCTGACCGACCTGAAGGTCATACCGCCTTCATCCCAGACCATATATTCTCCGCCGTCCTGAAAGGGCGGCAGGACCAGCAGGCTGTCCGTGCAGACCTTGCGATGGAGGTGCCCGCAGATCACCAGGTCGACATCCTTGCGGGCGGCGGTGTCTTCCGGGATGACGGCATCCAGGGGCCGGATGGCCGCCGAAGTCTTCACCATATGGGTTGCCAGGCGGTTTTTGGTCTGCGGCGGGATGAGCCTGTCGGCCAACCTGATGAGGGGCCAGCCGCAGCGGTGCAGAAATTTGAAACCGTAGTCGGCGCGCGGCAGGGTGTGGCCGTGGGCCAGCAGGACGGTTTTGTCCATGATCCGCACCCTGAGCTCTTCGGGCCGCACAATGCTGATGCCCTCCATGTGCAGGTTGGTAAGCAGGAAATCGCGGTTGCCGGGCAGGATGGCAATCCGCGGGTCGCACAGCAG
>CAYWBU010000279.1:649-2008 GCA_964456565.1 uncultured Bacteriovoracaceae bacterium
AATGCGGTTTTCCAGGCCGGAATACCAGTATTCAAAGAGGTCCCCCAGGAGATAGATCCTGCGGGCATCCCTCAGGGACGTCAGCCATGCGCTGAAGCGCTCTTCGTCGGCGGAGTTTCCGGGACGCAGATGAATGTCGGCAGCAAAAATATACACATCCAAACTAGAACCAGAAATGGGTTGATATATCAACCCATTCCTTATATATCTGCGAATTGATGAGAAACCGCATTGCCAAACGCAACAGGAATCTGGCCCTGCTTGTCACTGCCCTTGTCCTGGCTGCCACCATCTGTGTTGCGGCTTTTAAGGGAACCGGAGATGATCCGGAAGAGGTCGCAGTGCATGTCGTCGAATCGGCATATGAGTACAGTGATTCTGATGAGGCTAAAAACCCGATAACCATTGATGAGGTGCCGGAAAAGGAGCCGTTGCGCAAGGTTTTCACCATCGGCAAAGGCGATTCGATCTACCGGATCCTGACGGCCAACGGGATTTCCTCTCAGGAGGCCTACCGGATTATCAATGCCGTAAAGCCGGTCTTCAACCTGGCCAAGATCCTGCCGGGACATGAGCTGGACCTGATCTATTCGCCGGAGGGCGAGGAACTGCTGGAGATTGTCTACGAGATTTCTTATCTGGAAAGTCTCGGCATCACCTTTGACGGCGAAGATATCAAGGCCGAGCGCAAGAATGTGGAAAGGGTGCTGTCGGCGTCCTACAACGGCAACCTGAAGGAGATCAATACCCGCATCAACAAGGGTGACAGCGTCTATGACCTCCTGTCGCGGCTGGGGATCTGCGATTACCAGATCGATCTTGCCATCCGGGCCTCCAAAAAGGTCTTCAGTCTGGGCGATATCGTGCCGGAACACGGCCTCACCATCTGGGTCACCCAGGAAAAGCCGGTCAGGCTGGGCAAGCTCAGCTATGAGATCGACAGCATCACCTTCATGGACATTGTCCCCCAGGACGGCACCTTCAGGGCCGATATCCGCAAGCTGGACGTGGAGACGGTCTATGAGCGGGCCGAGGGCCAGATAACATCTTCCCTGTATGAATCCGGGATCCAGGCCGGCCTGGCGCCGGAGATCGTCATGGGCCTCACGGATATCTTTGCCTGGGACATCAACTTTTTCACGGACATCCGTCCGGGCGACAGCTATTCGCTGATATATGAAAAACTGTTTGTGGAAGGCGAATTCAAGGGCTTCGGCCGGGTGGTGGCCGCCAGGTTCGTCAACCAGGGCAATGACCATGTGGCGGTCTATTACAGCAACGGGGAACGCACCCGGGGCTATTATGACCCCACGGGCAAGCCGATCCGCAAGCTCTTCCTCAAGGCCCCGCTGAATTACC
>CAYWBU010000280.1:0-1980 GCA_964456565.1 uncultured Bacteriovoracaceae bacterium
TCGTAGGTGGCCACCTTGGGCGAATCCACTAGGATGCGGTCCTCGCCGGCATAGGGGTCATTCAGCTGGCCGTTGAAGAAGAAGGTCACATGGGCATATTTTTCGGTCTCGGCGCAGCGGAGCTGTTTGAGACCATTATTGGCGAGCACCTCGCCCAAGAGGTTGGCATTGGTAATGGGCGGGAAGGCCTCTTTAAAATTGCCGTTATCATAGTAGTGGGTCATGGCCACAAAGTGGATGTTGTTGGGCTCGGTCGCAAAGCCGTCAAAATCTCTTTCGCAGATCGCCTGGGTCAGCTGGCGGGTGCGGTCAAAGCGGTAGTTGAAGAAGATGACCACATCATCCTTGCCCACGCCTTCAAAGTCGATCAGGCGCGGCTTGATGAACTCGTCGGTCTCGCCGGCCGCATAGGCCTCAGTAATGGCGGTCTGCCAATCATTTACGGCCATGCCCTCGCCTTTAATCAGGGCGTCATAGGCCAGCTGGGTGCGGTCCCAGCGCTTGTCGCGGTCCATGACATAGTAGCGTCCGATCACGCTGGCGACCCGGCCGACGCCGACCTGATCGATGCCATCCTGCAGGACCTGCATGTGTTCGCGGGCCGAGCTGGGCGGGGTGTCGCGGCCGTCGGTGATGGCGTGCACCAGCACATCTTCAAAGCCCTGCTGCTTGCAGAGTTCCAAAAGCGCGATCCCGTGGTGGGTGGCGGCATGCACGCCCTCTTCCTGGATCAGTCCCAGGAGGTGAATTTTGCTGTTGCGCTGCCTGGCCTTATTAATGGCCTCAACAAAGGCCGCGTTTGTGAAGAAGTCGCCGGTCTCGATGTCGCGGTCGATCCTGGTCAGGGACTGGTAGATGATTCTCCCGGCCCCGATGTTGAGGTGGCCCACTTCGGAATTGCCCTGGCTGCCTGCGGGCAGGCCCACATTGAGGCCGTCGGCCCGGATCAGGGTGGTGGGATAGTTGTTTTCATAGCTATCGGTATGGGGGGTCGGGGTTGCATAGATCGCGTTGGATTTCTCGTTTGCGCCCCTACCCCAGCCGTCTCGGATTATCAGACATACAGGTCTGTTCTTCATTCTTTGGTCTCCTTTGTTACAGAGTTTAGTCACCCGGCAGGATAAAGCAAAAAAATTCTTACGTCCACAAGGCCTATCCTTTGAGGCGGCTTTTGAGGTTGGTGTAGCGCTTCTGGGTGCGGTTGTTGCGCACCGCCATGGACAGGGCCCGTTTGGAGCCCACGATCACCACCAGGCGCTTGCCGCGGCTGATGGCGGTGTACAGCAGGTTGCGCTGCAGCATGACATAGTGCTGCGGCACCAGCGGGATCACCACGGCCGGATATTCCGAGCCCTGCGACTTGTGCACGGTCACGGCATAGGCGAGCGTCACATCCTCCATCTCGCCGTACTCATAGAAGACGTCGCGGCCGTCATATTCGATCACGATCTCCTGGTCCACCTGGCTTATATGAGCAATGCGGCCGATGTCGCCGTTATAGACTTCCTTGGTGTAGTCATTGCGCAGCTGCATGACCTTGTCATGAACTTTGAACTTTTTGGGGCCGATCTCCACGGGCTGGTTGGCGGGATTGAGGGCTTGCTGCAACTGCTCATTGAGGTTCTGCACGCCCACCAGGCCCTTGTGAATCGGCGAGATCACCTGGATATCATCCACCGCATCCATGCCGAAACGTTCGGGCATGTTGTCGCGCACCAGGGTGATGATGGTCTCCAGCACCTCCTCGGGTTCCTCGCGGTTGATGAAATAAAAGTCGCTGTGCTGTTCGGGCGCGATATCGGGCAGTTTGCCGTGGTTGACCAGGTGGGCATTCTTGATGATCATGCTCTCACCGGCCTGGCGGAAGATCTCGTCCAGCATGACCACGGGGATGGTCTCCGATGCAATGGCATCCTTGAGGACATTGCCGGGCCCCACCGAGGGCAGCTGGTCCACATCGCCCACGATCACCAGCACGGC
>CAYWBU010000281.1:0-1943 GCA_964456565.1 uncultured Bacteriovoracaceae bacterium
TCCAGCAGTTCGGCGCTCACGCCCGCGCCCTCCTGCCCGAAGCACAGCGCCAGCGGCAGATTAAGGTCGGCTTCCTGCAGGCTGAGTGAGCCTTCCAGGCTCAGGACTGTCAGCCGGTGGGGCAGGGCTTGCAGCTCTTCAGGTGTTGCCCGCGCTATCTTAATTCCCAGACACGACCCCATGGAGGCCCGCACCGCCTTTTCACCGAAGGGCGCGGCCGTGCCCGGCGTGACAACTACCATATCAAAGCCGAAGGCCTCGGCCGTGCGGATGATGGTGCCCACGTTGCCGGGATCCTGCAGGCCGTCCAGCACCACCAGTCTCTCACAGCCGCGGGCCGCATCAGGTTCCGTCCAGGGGGTCCTGATCATGATCATGATGCCCTGGGGGGAGTCCGTGTCGGCCAGGATGCTGAAGAGGCGCGTGTCCAGCACGGTCGCTTCAAAAGGCGGGGGGCCGTACTGCTCCAGATAGCCGGAGCTGACCGCGCCGCAGACCGGATCATATCCGCGACCCAAGGCATCCTCCACCAGGCGGCGGCCCTCGAGAAAGGTCAGGCCCTTATCCTTGCGGTTACGGAAAAGGGCCTTGAATGTCGGATTGTGCCGGCTGGTGATGATTTCCATCAGTCCTTAAGCATCAGCCTTTCATGAAGGGTTTCAGCAGATCGATGGGCAGCGGGAAGAGGGTGTTGGTGGAGCCCTCGGATGAAACCTCCCGGATGGTCTGCAGGAACCTGAGCTGCAGGGCGATGGGCTCTTCGGCGATCACCTTGGCGGCCTCGGCCAGTTTCTGGGAGGCCTGGTATTCACCTTCGGCATGGATGATCTTGGCGCGCCGCTCACGTTCGGCCTCGGCCTGGCGGGCCATGGCGCGCTGCATCTCTTCGGGCAGGTCGATATGTTTGAGTTCCACGGCGCTGACCTTGATGCCCCAGGGATCGGTCTGGCGGTCCAGGATGGTCTGGATCTGGGAGCTGATCTCCTCGCGCTTGGTCAGCAGCTCATCCAGTTCGGCCTGGCCGCAGATGGAACGCAGGGTGGTCTGGGAGAGCTGGCTGGTGGCATAGAGGTAGTTTTCCACCTCGATCACCGACTTCAAGGGATCGATCACCCGGAAATAGACCACGGCATTGACCTGCACGGTCACGTTGTCCTTGGTGATGACATCCTGGGGCGGCACATCCTGGACAATGGTCCGCAGGCTGATCCTGACATAGCGATCGATCAGGGGAATGATGATAATGATTCCGGGACCCTTGGGTTTTTTGAGCACCCGGCCGAGCCGGAAGACCACCGCCCGTTCGTACTCGTTCAGAATCTTGATGGATGCCAGCAGAAACAGCAGGACCAGGACCACAATGACAATTGCCGCCATGAGGAACCTCCTTGATTTTAATTAAGCTTATTTTTACTTGAATCAGCCGCGATGTTCAAGCCGTGATCATCCAGCATGGCCAGCCGCCGGACAGAGATCTCCCTGAAAGATGCCAGGTCCTCGCCCTTGAGCGGATCACCGGCAACCGGCTTCAATCTCAAGGGGTTAATAAACTTGCCCTTGTAGCGGACCCTGAAATCAAGGTGCGGCCCGGTGGACACGCCGGTGGAGCCCACATAGCCGATGACCTGACCCTGCTCAACATATTTGCCCTTCCGGAGTCCCCGGGCATAGCGTGACAGGTGGCCGTAATAGGTGACATAGTCGCCGCGGTGTTTGACCTTGATGCATTCGCCAAAGCCGCCGTTCCAGCCCTTGAAGATGACCTTGCCGTCGCCCAGCGCCACCACCGGTGTCCCGGACGGGGCGGCATAATCGACCCCCAGGTGCGGGCGGTCCACATGGAAAACCGGATGCATGCGATGATATGTGAACCGCGAAGAGATCCGGCGGTAATTCAGCGGGGCCTTGAGGAAGAGCTTGCGGATCGGCTTGCCCGTGGGGTC
>CAYWBU010000282.1:0-1942 GCA_964456565.1 uncultured Bacteriovoracaceae bacterium
GGACATGAGCCGGAGCTGGCACACCAGCATCTCCTCCTGGTCGCGAACTGTCTGGCGCAGGCCGAGGCGCTCTTGCGCGGCCGCACGCTGGAGGAGGCGCGGGGGATCATGGCGAAGAAGGGGGACTGGTGAAACTGGCTGCTCAGATAGCCGACCTGCCCGGACTGGGCTGGTTGCGGCTGATGTATGTGCATCCCGATTCCCTGAGCAGTGAGCTGGTAAATCTGATGGCGCAGCATGAAAAGATCTGTCCCTATATCGATATGCCGGTGCAGCACATCTCCGATAAGGTGCTCAAGATGATGGGCCGGCCCGGCGGCTCGGCGGCCGTGCGTGATAAGATCGAGATGCTGAAGGATGCCGGCATCTGGCTGCGCTCCACGGCCATGGTGGGGCATCCCGGTGAGGATGAACAGGCCTTCAGCGAGCTGGAAGAGCTGGTAGCCGCAGGCGTCTTCGACCATCTGGGGGTCTTTGCCTTCTCGCCCGAAGAGGGAACCCGCAGCGCCACCTATGCGGATGATGTCCCGGACGAGATCAAACAGGAACGTCTGGAACGGATTATGCTGATCCAGCAGGAGATCTCGCGCAGCAAGCTGGAGAAAATGGTTGGCAACACTCTGCAGGTCCTGATAGAAGGTTTCCATCCTGAAACCGAACTGCTGCTGGCCGGCCGTTCGCAGTTCCAGGCCCCGGAGATTGACGGGCTGGTGATTATCAATGAGGGCGGCGCGGATGCCGGGGAGTTTTGCGATGTTGTGGTCACGGAGACCATGGAGTATGATCTTGTGGGGAGGATCAAATGACAACCGCGGATGCAATCAGACTGGGGCGTGATGTAATCAGGACCGAGATCGAGGGTCTGCAGGGCCTGTACGACAATCTGGACGATAATTTCGGCGCGGCCGTTGCGGCCATTGCCGCCATCCGGGGCAAGGTTGTGATCTCCGGGGTAGGCAAGTCCGGGATCATCGCCAAAAAAATCGCGGCTACCATGGCCAGCATCGGCACCCCGGCCATGTTCATGCATCCGGTGGATGCCCTGCACGGCGATCTGGGAGTGATCATGGATGACGACATCATGATCGTGCTTTCCAACAGCGGCAACACCAAGGAGATCTGCGACCTGCTGGAGGTGCTTGCAAAAGGCGCCGTCAAGATCATTGCCATCACCGGCCAGGTCGATTCCTGCCTGGGCCGCAAGGCCGACATCACCCTCAACTGTGCGGTTGAACGCGAGGCCTGTCCCATGGGTCTGGCCCCCACCACCTCCACCACGGCCCAGCTGGCCCTGGGCGATGCCTTGGCCGTGGCTCTGGCCGTGGTCAAGGGCTTTGACGATAAGGCCTTCCGCGAATATCATCCGGCCGGAGCCCTCGGCCAGCAGCTCATGCATCCGATCAGCGAGATGCTGATCACCGGAAAGGATATTCCGGTCGTCGGCCCGGCTGCCGGACTGGCAGAGATCCTCAAGGAGATGAGCTCCAAGTCCCTAGGGTTCACCCTGGTGGGGGCTCTGCCGCAGGTCAGCGGCATCATCACCGACGGCGACCTTAGACGTCTGATGCAGCGCGACCTTGATAACCTTGCTGCGAAGACCGCCAAAGACATCCTGACCGCCAATCCTTCCATGATCAGCGCCGATAGCCGCGCCATCGACGCCCTGGACCTGATGGAGCGCAAACAGATCACCTCCCTGCTGGTAGGCAGCTCCTTCGATGCCGTGGAAGGCGTCATTCATCTCCACGACCTGCTGGGCCGCGGACGGTTGGGGTTGAAGTAATCTCTATCTTCAAGGCTGAGGGTAGCTTCTGTTTACTGAAAATATGATGTTGATGCTGTGCCCCGGTCCATGCCGGGTGGGCTTGCCGGCGGAGTTGCGGCCGAAATGTATGGCGGCAAGTTCTCGGATGGGTTTGTTGAAGGTGCGCGGAGCGCTGGG
>CAYWBU010000283.1:0-1917 GCA_964456565.1 uncultured Bacteriovoracaceae bacterium
AAATTAGTAAGAAGAATTTAGAAACTATCAAGCTCATTAATGCTGATTTTCTTCAAGAAGAAGATTTCCCAGATACTTTTAAAGTATTTCTGATCCCGGCCTGGTTGACCCGCTGCTGGATCTGGTCTGCCGGCTGACGGCCCGTTTGGCGGCCGCCAGTGACCCGGCGGGTTACAGCCGCGCCGGCTATGCCGGGACCACCCTGCTGGATGCCCTGGTGTATGAGGGCTTTTACTATCTGACCGAGGCCCTGGATGTGGCGGGGCCGGCGGCAATCAATCTGGCGGATGCCGGCCAGAAACAGCAGATCCTGGACGGTCTCTTCGGGACTGAAAGTGATCCCGGCCTGCTGGATAAGCTCTATGATTTCCTGGCCGGGGATTCTGAATATGGTGCAATCTCCAACCTGGAGATGCTCTCCGGCGGGCTGGAAATCCTGGGTGATCTGCTGCTGGAAGATGCCGGAATCGATCCCCTGCTGCAGTATTGCTTAAGCGAACATTTCTGGGGCAGGCTTGAGCTGCTGTGGGACAGCGGCGCCACCTGGACCAGCCTGGAGGCGGATATTGAGCTGCTTAAAACCGATTTCAAACAGCTCTGTGCAATTGATGACTTTGATATCCTGGCTGAACTGACAGCCCTGCTGGCGGATCTTGCGGATCTTGACGTTACCCCGGCGGGCCTCAATGACCGGCCCGTGAGCCGGCTGGCCCGTTATCTGCTGCAGCCGCAGGACGGCAGCAACTATAATCCCTTTGTGGACGGCCTGGCATCACTGTTGTGCAAGGGTCTCAACTACTATGATGGTGTCTATAATCCGTCGGCTGCGGCCCTTGGCGACGCTGACACGCTGGTGAGCATCATCGCCAGCCTGACGGCCTATGATCTGAGGCCGGTCCAGAACCTGCTGCTGGCCCTGAGCGAGAAGCGCACCGTCAGCGGTGATCTGCTGGTGTGGGCCATTATGAAAGATCTGGACAGCCTGCTTGATGAGATTGTCGGCAGCGAGGAACTGAGTGTCTCGCTCATCCAGTCGCTCTTTATCACGGATGCCGCATCCAACCGGTCCGTGGTGTCATCCCTGCTGGGAATCATGGATTTTGCACCGGTCTGTAACGGGGAGATCTCCATGCAGGATGTTTTTGTCGAGCTTGACCGTCTGCTGGACGGCATGGAACTGCAGCCCGGCAGCGCGACCTACAATACCCTGATTGATGTGCTGACCTTTGTAATTGAGAATTCCTACGTCGACTGAAAATAGATAGGAGGCCGGCCCTTGGGGCCGGCCTTTTTTTATTTGCGGCGCGGTTTTTTGCGGGCTTGGGTGTCCGCCTTGCCGGGTTTGGCTTTGGTATCCGTCTTGCCCGGTTTGGCCTTGGTAACCAGGGGGCGGCCCTTTTTCTGGCGGAATTTTTTGAGGATGATTTCGGCATCGGAAAAGCTCACATTGATGAAGGTGAAGTCGTCATAGATCTCGATATCGCGGATGGCCTTGCCATTGATGCCGGTCTGCTGGTTGATGAAGTTGGTGAGGACCTTGGGTGAGATGCCCTGCTTGCGGCCCTTGGCGAAAAACAGGCGGGTGCGGCCCTTGGTGTCCACACTCTCGACCTTTTTGATCTCGCGGTAGCCCGAGGCATCCAGTTCGTCGGCAAAGCTCAGGCGTAAGAATGCGGCCACAACCTCGACCGGGTCGCCCAGCTCCAGCAGGTTTCCGGCCAGCTCGCTGTAGCCGTCGATGTCCTCGGTCTGGATAATGTTGTCGATCTGGTCTTGCAGTCGGTTCTTGCGGGCGGCGATGATCTCGTTGGGTCCGGGGATCTGGCCCTTGCGGATAGTGGCCCCGGAGACCTTGCGGATGAAGTTCAGGTTGCGGCCCTCGCGCGGGGTTACAAAGGTGATGGCCGTGCCCTCCTT
>CAYWBU010000284.1:0-1888 GCA_964456565.1 uncultured Bacteriovoracaceae bacterium
GATGTTATATTCACTGTGGCGCGTCAGCCTGATTTCGCGCGGGAATCCGGCGGGATCAAGATCGCGGGCAAGGTAGTCAAGGTTTTTGCCGAACAGCGGGTCGCAGGCATGTTCACTCAGGAAGACCGGAATGCCGCTGCGGCAGAAATTTTCCACCAGCCGGATGGCACCACTGTTGAGGTTGAAGGTTTGGTCCGGGATTTCAAGGCCGTGGCGGTCGATCATCTCGGCGGTTTCCCGGTCAAGGTCGCCGGGCTCGATGTTTGTGGTCACATCCAGGTCGCCCAGGACCTCATTCATGATGATCAGGTCGAGATTTTTAAAGGCGGCCTGCTGGATATCCAGTCTGACAAAGGCGGTTTTTGCTTGCCAGGCACTCAATCGGCGGGCCTGGCGTTGCAACAGGTACGGGGAGAGATCAGCCATGACGGACAGGGCGATCTCAGCTGAAAACCCCTGCAGCAGCCCGGCCATCAGGGACCCGTAGCCGCCGCCGATCTCCAGCAGGCGGCAACCGGTCCTCAGCACTCCGGCGTTTTTCAAGAAGGACCCCAGCAGGCTGCCGTAGGGCTCTTTTTTTTCAAGGGCCTGCATGTAGGGGGACTGGGTGTCGGAGAGCGATTCGCAGATGGTGAATTCGGTCAGCAGGTCAACCGGGGTGTGCATATGGTAGTCGCGGGTTGAGTTTATGGTGGCCATATCCTTGATATATACCCGATAAGCAGCGGCAGGTACAGTGCGGTTGATTACGAACGGAGGACTGTGCTAGTTTGCTGCTGTGAAGGAGGTTCTGACATGTGTAAGAAGATCATAACCTTTTTGTTTCTGGCTATTTTTGTCGCCGGCAGTCTGGATGCGGCCACCCCGGCCAACCTGCATTGCGACTGGGTTGCCGATGTGGCGGAGGCGGTATTGCCTTCGGTGGTCAATATCTCCTCGGTCAAGACCGTAACCGTGCAGTCGCCGTTTTTCCCTTTCGGTGATTTTTATGGCGGGACTCCGCGCAAGAGTGCCTCGCAGGGTTCGGGAGTCATTGTTTCTGATGACGGCTATATCATAACCAATAACCATGTGGTGGGCGGGGCCGACGAGGTTGATGTGCGCCTGTCCGACGGCCGGACTTTTACGGCCCGGATCATCGGGACCGATCCCAAGACCGATGTGGCCGTGATCAAGATTGATGCCGAAAATCTGCCGGCAATCACCATCGGGGACATGGATTCGCTCAGGATCGGTTCATTTGTGGTGGCGGTGGGCAATGCCTTCGGTCTGGGGCAGACCGTCACCATGGGGATTGTGAGCGCCCTGGGACGTACGGGCCTGGGAATCAATGAATATGAAAACTTCATCCAGACCGATGCGGCCATCAATCCGGGAAATTCGGGCGGGGCCTTGATCAACTCCCGCGGTGAACTGGTGGGTATCAATTCGGCCATCTATTCGCGTTCGGGCGGGAATGAGGGCATCGGTTTTGCCATTCCGGTTGATCTGGCCATGCAGGTCAAGGACGGCATCATAAAACATGGCAAGGTGGTGCGCGGCTGGCTGGGAGTCAGTGTGCAGGATATTGATGCCAAGCTGGCGGCGGCCCTGGGTCTGCCGCAGGCCGGCGGAGTGCTGGTGACCGAGGTGTTCCTGCCGGCGATTACCGGCCTCTACGCGGCATTGGCCGCGGCCATTGGCTACGCTGTGTTTTCCAGTTCGCGGCACGTCATTGCCGGACCGGATGCCGCCATCGGGCTGCTGGCCGGTTCAGCCATCCTGCCGCTTTCCGAAGGCGATCCGGCACGCATTGTCATGCTGGCGGCCGTACTCAGCCTGCTCTCGGGCGTCGTGCTGATACTCGCGGGGCGCCTGAAACTAGGGGTCATCGCCGACCTGTTGTCGC
>CAYWBU010000285.1:0-1852 GCA_964456565.1 uncultured Bacteriovoracaceae bacterium
GTCCCTTAATGGGCAGCAGGATGAACATGGCGCCGTATTTGGCGGCAATGGGAGCCAGGGCCTCCAGCTTGCCCGGTTCCCCCGAGATGGAATTCAGCAGGGCCCGCCCCGGATAGAGCCTCAGGGAGCTCTCGATGGTCTTGACGTCCGACGAGTCGATGCTCAGCGGCATGTCGGAAGCGGTGGCCAGGAAATTGACCACCATGTTGCTGGTGGCGGCCTCATCGATCCCGGGCATGCCCACATTGACATCCAGCATGTCGGCGCCGGCCTGCTGCTGTTCACGGGCGAAGCGCCGGATTACGGAGAGCTTGCCCTCCAGCAGGTCGGCCTGCAGATCCTTTTTGCCGGTGGGATTGATGCGTTCGCCGATGACATAGACCGGCCCGTCTTTTTCCAGCACCAGGGTACGGCGGGCCGAGCTTACGGCGCTGATGGCGGTGCGCTGCGGTCCTCTGGGCTTCTGCTCCTGCATGGCTTCAGCCAGGGCCCGGATATGGTCAGGACCGGTGCCGCAGCAGCCGCCCATGATGTTGATGCCGGCTGCTGCAAAATCAGCGGCAAAACCGGCAAAATCAGCGGCCCCCATGTCAAAGACGGTATGGCCGTCCCTGAGTTTGGGCAGGCCGGCATTGGGCTTGGCTACCAGCGGAACCGTGGCATAGGGTTTCATAAGCTTGATCAGTTCCAGCATCTCTTGCGGTCCGGTGGAACAGTTGCAGCCCACCGCATCGGCGCCCAGCGACTGCAGGGTGATCAGGGCGCTTAATGGGTCGGTGCCGTTTAGGGTGCGGCCGCTGTTTTCATAAGTCATGGTGACCATGGTAAAGGCGTCGCTCATCTCCCGGATGGCGATCAGGGCGGCGCGGGCCTCCTGGATGTCCATCATGGTTTCGATCACGAACAGGTCGACGCCGCCCTCCAGCAGTCCCTGGACCTGTTCCTTGTAGACCTTGACAGCCTCTTCAAACGGCGTGTCGCCAAAGGGCTCGATGAAGCGGCCGGTGGGGGCCAGATCTCCGGCCACCAGACAGTCTTCGCCGACCGCCTCCCGGGCCAGTCGGGCCAGGGTGCGGTTGACGTCCACGATGTCATCACAGCCGTATTCCTCCAGCTTGAAACGGTTGGCGCCGAAGGTGCAGGCATAGACGGCATTGCTGCCCGCATCGCGATAGGCCCGGTGAATGGCCTGGATAACTTCGGGGTTTTCAATGCACCACAGTTCGGGACAGACCCCTTCGGGCATGCCGCGCAGCTGCAGCTGGGTGCCGGTGGCGCCGTCCAGGATCAGGATAGAGTCTTTCAGTCTTGTCTTTATCTCAGTCTTGTTCATCGTTTCTCCGTAATGTGAGTCAGGCCCCTTCAATAATCCCGGCAACCGCCGTGACTGATTTTTCCGGCAGCAGGATGCAGCTCGGGGTCAGTTCGACATCCAGCCGTTCCATATCAAGCAGCCGGTAAAAGTGGGCCTGATTGTTCAGTTCAAAGTCACTATATCCTGCCGAAAAACGTCTGGTTGTCAATGCCCGGTTTTCACGCCGCAGCCGGGTGGCATAGTAGCGCATTATCCATGACAGACTTTCATCAACCATTTCACTGGCCACGGCATCCAGTACGACCCCCCTGGTCATATCGTTGCTGCCGGTACTGCGGCTGATTTCGGCCATGATATTCCGGCCGGCGGTGGCGCCCATGATCAGGACCTGGGAGGCTTCTTTAAGCATGGCCGTAAGCGAGGCGCTGTTGAAACGGGTGCCGTCCTCAAGTTCCAGCCCGGAATCATCCCTGCTGGCGATATTCAGGCGCAGACCTGCACCCTGGAGGCGGATGAGATCCAGGGCATCTTCGATAT
>CAYWBU010000286.1:0-1782 GCA_964456565.1 uncultured Bacteriovoracaceae bacterium
AATCTGCTTCAGGTCCGTAACCCCGCCCAGGCTCGCTACCACCCTTTCTGAACGTTACCATTCCACGAAAGCGCCGGGCGCAGAATTCGTCCTCGTCCAATATCCGCTGGAAGAGTTCGCCGGCCTTTTGGTTGTCTCCCGCATGCCAGAACAAAACACCGAGATTGTTGAGTGCCGTTGTGTTATGGGGATCGAGGTTGACGGCATAGTGGAAAGCAATCTTGGCATCAAGGAAGTGTCCGGAGTTGAAAAGGTGCTCTCCTTCGCGGATCAAAATTGAAAGTTGGTCATCCAAGGTTGATTCGGGCAAGAAGTTCGGCCCGGATTTGCACCATTCAGCCCAGATCTTCCGATATTCTTCTTCAAGGTTGTGGGTGAAGGTTTCACTTTGCATCAAGGGCGAGGCTGCCATGATTGTGCGGAGGTTCTGGTGTAGGTCGGCTAACCTCTCGGTCTGGGCGGCTAGGCTCACTGCAATTTCAATGTAATCATCAATTGACACCCCTACTAGATCGTCAAGCCCGACAGCCGAAAGGAGAGTGTAGCTGACCCGTGATATATGAATGTCGCCCTTGTGCGCCACAACAGGAACCCCCATCCACAGGGCTTCGCAGGTGGTTGTGGTTCCATTGTAGGGGAAAGTATCCAAGGCGATATCGATTGTATTGTAAAGGTCAAAATGATCTTTTTTGGATGCGAACGGACCATATATTTTCAACCGATCGTTCGAGATACCGTTTTCCGCAAATTTGTCGAATACAGCTTGTTTGGAAAATTCATCGGAAAAAACCATGGCCTTTAATATCAAAACGGACTTTGGGACCTGCTTAAGGATTTGGCTCCAAACGGATATGGTTTTGTCGGATATTTTTGATCTGTTATTGAAGCACCCAAAGGTTATAAAACCGTTTTGGATAGCTGGCAATGATCTTATATCGGGAGCCTCTTCCGGAGGAGAGTAACAAAGGAAGCAGTTCGGCAGTCGGATCACCTTTTCACTGTGGTATCGGTCGGTTGTTCCTGGCGGATCGGTCAGTGCATCGGTTATGCGGTAATCAATGGTGTCCAGTCCTGTTGTGTTGGGGTAACCTATATATGTTATTTGCAGAGGAGCCGGTTTCTGAGCGAAAAGTGTTAATCGATTGCTGCCTGTATGTCCTGAAAGATCGACCAGAATATCGATTTGGTCCGACTTTATTTTTTGAGCGGCCTCTTTGTCAGTCAGGGAAGATATATCCACCCACGTATCGGCGATTGTTTCAAAATAGTGGGTTTTTTTGTCCGGTTTCTCCAAATTGGAATAACAGTAGATTGTAAACCGGTTTCTGTCATGTTGTTTGATAACAGCCTCTATGAAATAGGCGACCGAGTGGATTCTGAAATCAGGAGATACGTACCCGACCTTAAGTTTCCTTTCCGGATCCTTGCTGTTTTTGTGTGCGGAGATTAAATTTTTTAGGGGATATGCGTATATCCTGGCCCAGATAAGGTGGCTGGTGAAGATGAGATCGGGATCAATTGGTTCAATATACTGCAGCATGAGCAGTATATTAGAGTGGGTTCCGGACGGATTGGGCGGATCGAGCTCGAGAGCTCTGTAATAACATGCCAGAGCCTCATCCAATCGCCCCTGATCTTTCAGAAGATTGGCCAGGTTGTTGTAGGCGCTGCTGAATTCGGGGTTAAGCGCCAGTGACTTCTTGTAATATGATATTGCTTCGCTGATCTTGAACTGCTTGTCATAGCCTTTGCCCAGGTTATATGTGATTTCGGCGGAATCGG
>CAYWBU010000287.1:0-1735 GCA_964456565.1 uncultured Bacteriovoracaceae bacterium
CCCCATAGAGCTGGGCCGCCAGGATCTTGTTGGGGGCGATGACCAGGGCCGGGCGGTTGAGTTCGGCGATGACGCAGGCCATGGTATAGGTCTTGCCCGAGCCGGTCACGCCCAGCAGGACCTGATCACGCCGTCCCTGGCGGACGCCCTCGCAGAGGTTTGCGATGGCCTGCGGCTGATCTCCCTGGGGTTGGTAGTCGGAAATCAGTTCGAAGGCCATGTCAGTTTGTCAGCTTCTCTCCCAGGTGGTGCCCTGCGGAGAATCCTTGAGCACGATGCCCTTGGCCGCCAACTGGTCCCTGATCTCGTCGGCGCGCTGGAAGTTGCGCTCATTGCGGGCCGCGGCGCGAGCCTCGATCAGCTCTTCGATTTCGGCCGCTGACAGACCGGTATCCGTGACCCCGGCATGCCGGATGTTTTCCAGGAAACGGCCCGGATCTTCTTCCAAAATGCCGAAGGTCTGGGCGATCTCACTGACGGCCGTTTCCAGGGCCTGGCGGTCGGCCGGGCTGATTGCCGGGCTGTTGTCCAGCCTGCGGTTGACGGCCGTGGTCAGGTCATGCAGGTCGGCAATGGCCTTGGCGGTATTGAAATCATCGCACATGGCGGTGTCGAAACCGTTGATGAAGCTTTCAATATCGCCTTTGATGTTGTCGCCGGGAGCGCTGGCGGGCGCCTGGAAAACCCGGTCGAGCATCTCGTAAAAGCGGAGCAGGGCGCCCTTGGCCTCGCCGATGGTGTCGGTGGAAAAATCAATCGGGCTGCGGTAGTGGCGCGAGAGCAGCAGCAGCCGCAGGATCTCGGGATGCACCTCCTTGGTGATCTCGCGGATCGTCATGAAGTTGCCGAGCGATTTGCTCATCTTTTCATTGTCGATGGTGACAAAGCCGTTGTGGACCCAGTAACGCACAAATTCGGCATCATAGACGCCCTCGGACTGGGCGATTTCATTTTCGTGGTGCGGAAAGATCAGATCGCGTCCGCCGCCGTGGATATCGAGGGTGGCCCCCAGATAGTGGGTGCTCATGGCCGAACACTCGATGTGCCAGCCGGGCCGGCCTTTGCCCCAGGGGCTCTCCCACCAGGGTTCATTGGGTTTGCTGAGTTTCCAGAGCGCAAAATCCAGCGGATCGCGTTTGCCTTCCTCGGCTTCCACCCGGGCCCCGGCGATCATGTCCTCCAGCCGGCGGCCGCTGAGCTTACCGTAGTCCTTGAACCCGGCCACACTGAAATAGACGCTGCCGCGGGCCTCATAGGCCAGCCCCTTGTCGATCAGCCGGTTGGCCATCTCGATGATCTGGGGAATATGCTCGGTGGCCTTGGGTTCGATATCGGCCTGCTTGACTTTGAGGATGTCCATGTCGGTATGAAATTCAGCGATATAACGCTCGCTGACTTCAGTGTAGCCCAGGCCGTCACGGTTGGCGCGGGCGATGATCTTGTCATCCACGTCGGTGAAGTTTCTGACATAGGTCAGGTCATAGCCTTTTTTGCGCAGAAAACGCGAAATAACGTCAAAGACCACCAGGGCGCGGGCGTGTCCGATGTGGCACATGTCATAGACGGTCACGCCGCAGGCATACATGCCGACTTTATTGCCGTTAAGCGGTTTGAACTCCTGTTTCTTTTTATAGGGGGTGTTATATATCTCGATCGCCATTGCAGTCTCTCCTGTTTTCTATAATTACTTCATTTTCAAGGTGCCGGTATCCGGTCCCGGTGAAAGCATCGTCTT
>CAYWBU010000288.1:0-408 GCA_964456565.1 uncultured Bacteriovoracaceae bacterium
ACCGAGAAGCAGGCAGTTGGCCGGCGCATAGGGATAGTTTTCGGGAGTGATGTCGCGTCCGGCCAGGATGAAACGCACCGCAGGATTGATTTCACACATGAGCTTGGCAGCCTTGAAAAATGTAGCATGATCTTTCATTGGATCATTGCGGGCGATCAGAGTGATCACGGGATTGAGAGAGGCGCGTTTTCTTGCGTCAGGTTTGAATGTCTCAGTGTCGAAGCCGTTGGGTATAGTTATGCCAGATTTGATATTGTAGCCCATCGACCGATGGCGAGATTTCCCGGCATCGGAGTTAAAGATGATTGCTTTCGGAAACGATGACAGCCATGCTCCGAGCTTTACACTCCAGCGGTAAACCGGACCATATTTATTTAGATCCATGTCGGAACAACGGATATTCCAGAC
>CAYWBU010000288.1:420-1721 GCA_964456565.1 uncultured Bacteriovoracaceae bacterium
ATCCAGCACTGGATGATGTCAGGGCTGTATTCATGGATTATGCGGGCCAGTTTGAAGATGCCGCGCGGATCGGGCCGGCCTTTGGTCATGTTTAAGGCCTTCACGGTAATGCCGCTATCAGCGATTTCCCGGCCCACCGGGCCGACAGATGTCAT
The DNA here is from genome assembly GCA_964456565.1 of uncultured Bacteriovoracaceae bacterium. Classification (GTDB taxonomy): domain Bacteria; phylum Desulfobacterota; class Desulfomonilia; order UBA1062; family UBA1062; genus CAYWBU01. Next base: position 576 of record CAYWBU010000288.1, read on the forward strand.
GCTGACAACGAGATTGTCAAAGCGCTTGTTGTCAAGGCCGCCTACCAGGCGCTGCAGGTTGCGCTCGGCCCCGCCGATGTCGGTGGTTGAAATCAGGTGCAATGTTTTTATTTTGTGCATTTTACTATATTTACCACGAAGTACACGAAGGTTAGAGGACGAATCGTTTAATGCCGTTCTTGAGGATGGTGGTGTTGAAATTGATCAGCAGGCCCGTCTGGATATTGCTCAATTTCATGTAAGTCAGAATTTGGGCCTGGTGGATCGGCAGGAGATGGTGGACACTTTTCAGTTCAAGGATGAGGTTGTCGTCAACCAGAATATCGATCCGATATCCGCAGTCCAGCAGCATCTCTTTATATTTGACTGGCAGCGGTTTCTGAAGTTGGAACGGGATGCCGGCCTCTGAAAGTTCATGGGCCAGACACTGTTCATAAGTGGATTCCAGCAGTCCGGGGCCGAGATTTTTGTGAACTTCCAATGCGCAGCCGATGACCTGATTGGACAACTGATCAAAATCCATAGAGCCCCCTTATCTTCGTGTCCTCGGTGTCCTTCGTGGTGGATAAATATTGAGTATTTTACCACGAAGTTCACGAAGAGCACGAAGGTATTACATGTCATAATAATCTTTCCACATCATGAAAACCAGCAGCAGCCAGAGCCGATCAACGGCGATTGAGCCGTTTTGTTTTTTGAAATCGGCCACGGTTTTCGTGACCGGCAGCGGGTCGATGTAGCTTTGCGACTTAAGTGCGTCCGGGTTGAGATATTGATCCACCATATGCATGAGATCATCGTGCAGCCAGTCATAAATCGGCACGGCGAAACCCTGCTTGGGGCGGTCGAACAGTTCGCGCGGCAGGTATCTTCCCAGGATCTCCTTTAAGATAAACTTCATCTGGCCGTTGCGATACTTATACTCCATGGGCAGCTGCAGGGCGAACTCCACAATGCTGTGATCCAGAAAAGGATCGCGTCCTTCCAAAGAGCAATACATGGTGGCGCGGTCCACCTTGGTGAGAATGTCGTCCGGCAGGTAATGCCGCGGCTCCCAGCGCATCATGGCAGCCTGTAGATCTTCCCCTCCCCGGGCGGGGGGGGATAGAGGGGAGGGGGAAAAGGTCTCACCCCCACCTTGGTCCT
>CAYWBU010000289.1:0-1697 GCA_964456565.1 uncultured Bacteriovoracaceae bacterium
TGGCTTTGCCCTGAATCCCTGCCGGGAGTTCTGGGGTGATATCCGTTCTGCAAAGGAGCAGGACCGTATGAAAGATCCGCTCTATGTGGAGACCGGCAATCCCCTGCTGGCCGGGCTGGGGCGTCAGGGCCGCTGGTTTTTCGATGTCCTGACCGCCCATGACAGCGGGCTGGGGGGTAGCAGCTTTGCTGATAATCCGGCCACCGTCCTGGGCCGGGTGCAGCAGGATATCCTCGACCTGGTGGATCCGGCGGAGTCTGGCAAGGTGATCTGGCCCGCTGGGGATGATTCCATCCGGATCAACAGCTGCCACAGCCTGCTGCGCGAGCTGGAGGTGCTGCACGATGAGCTGCTGCGGCTGCTGGATCATGACAGCGGCCTGAATCCGGCCGACATCATCGTGATGGCGCCGGATATCGAGACCTATGCCCCCTATGTCCCGGCGGTCTTCGGCGGTGAAAATCCGCTGCCGTTTTCCCTGGCCGACCGTTCCCCGGGTGCAGCCAACCGTATGGCCCCGGGATTCATGCAGCTGCTGAATGCGGCTGCCGGGCGGCTGACGGCCTCGGATGTCATGGGCCTGCTGGATCTGGAGGCGCTCAGGCGCCGGTTTGAAATCAGCGAGGCCGAGGTCGGGGTCATTCTGCACTGGGTGGATGATACCAATATCCGCTGGGGGCGCGATGCGACCTTCCGCGAAAAGCTGGGGCTGCCGGCTGACAGCCAGAACACCTGGCGCGCCGGCATCGAGCGGCTGCTGCTGGGCTATGCCATGGCCTCGGATGAACTCTTTGAAGATATCCTGCCCTATGATTCCATGGAGGGCGAAAAGGCCCTGACCCTGGGTAAGCTGGCCGGTTTCCTGGACAGGCTGTTCAGCCTGGCGGACCGGCTGGGACAGTCTGCCACGGCCCGGGCATGGAGTGGGGATCTGCTGGCGGCCCTGGAAGATTTCTTCGTTGCGGATGAAGATGAGGCCGACCGTCTGCAGGAGGTGCGCGACACCCTGAACCGGCTGGCGGATATGGCCCGGATTGCCGGCGCTGATGCGCAGATCGGCCCGGAGGTCATCAGGGCCTGGCTCAAGGATAACCTGCTGAAAGAGAGCCGTCCGGGCGGCTTTCTGTCCGGCGGCATCACCTTCTGTTCCATGCTGCCCATGCGCAGCATCCCCTTCAGGGTGGTCTGTGTGCTGGGACTCAATCATGACGCCTATCCCAGGCGCCAGGTGCCGCACGATTTTGACCTGATGGGGCGTCATCCCCGGCCCGGCGACCGCAACAAGCGTGACGACGACCTCTACCTTTTCCTCGAGACACTGCTTTCGGCGCGCAGTCACCTCTACCTCAGTTATGTGGGTCAGAGTATCCGCGACAACACAATTATGCCGCCCAGCGTGATTGTGAGCGGTTTTACAGACTACCTGGAAAGCCGCTTCGCTACTGAAAAAGACGATGCGGTGACTGCCGAAAGGCTGGTGCGACGGCACAGGCTGCAGGCCTTCAATCCCGAATATTTCAGGACCGGGACGGACCTTTTCAGCTATTCCAGGCGCAACTGCCGGGGGGCGGCCGCGCTGCAGGGTGAACCGGCCGTAAAAGATGATGCTGTAATGCTGTCCGGGATTGATGAAAAGTTCCGTGAACCGGATCTTGCCGCTCTGGTGCGTTTCTACCGCCATCCGTGCCGTTTTTTGC
>CAYWBU010000290.1:0-1681 GCA_964456565.1 uncultured Bacteriovoracaceae bacterium
ATGCCCGTCTGCCAAAGGCCACCATTGTGGTGGCCGACTATTCTTATGCCATGCTTGAAAAGGCCCTGGCGCGCTACCGGAGCCTGGGGCTGCAGAATGTAATCGGCCTGCATGCCGATGTCGGGCACCTGCCCCTGGACTTTGGCGCAGTGGATGCGTTGCTGAGCATGAACGGTCTGCACGCCTTTCCCGACAAACAGGCGGCCTTTGCTGAATTTGCCCGGGTGCTTAAATCCGGCGGTCTGCTGAGCGGCTGCTTCTATATCCGGGGCGAGCGGCTGGTTACCGATCTGGTGGTCAGCGGATTCTATAACCGCCGGGGCTGGTTCTGCGGCCCGCATCCTGACCGCCGCAAAGCCGTTGCCCGGTTGGAACCCGATTTTGAAATCATTTCTCAGCAGGCCCACCGCTCACTGTTGCTTCTGCGGGTCCGGCGGCGGTAGGGTATCTTGATCTGACCTGTTTGCCGGCTTTGCCGGGTATTGAATCTGAATGCAGGTGATCAAGGGCGCCCACGCTGGCTGTACGGGTTTTCTTCAGGTTTTTCTGGTGCTTTGCATATCGCCTTTTATGGAAATAAATTCAAATCCCTTTATTGCAGTGTTTCGGGTTAAGCCGTTCTGAAAATACTTTCAAATTGGAAGAGTCTACATTATCATGGGAGGTTGTCAAAAGAGTTGTTTCCGCCAGAGGGGGTGGATATTATGGAGGATCACAAAAAAACACAGCAGGACAACCATAGTTTTTTTGATCAGATTTTGGCCGCTGAAAAACATTTGACATCTTATTTGAGCGCCCTTTTCAGGGATTATTTGAAGCGGGATGACTTTGAATATATTATTTCCATGCTTCAGAGCCGGTTTCCGGATAAGATTTTGATTCTGGATGAAGATGGTCGAATAATAAGAATTCCGGAAAGCCCGATATTCTCGAGACCAATTAAGGCGTTGGAGGGGTGTTCTCTGCATGAGGTTTATGCTGCGGATGAAGCTGACAGGTATCTGGATGTCATAAAAAAGACGGTTGTAACGGGTCGGCGGCAGGATCTGGAGTACATGACGCGCCTCAATGGTTCTGTGAACTGGTTTGAGGCCCACACCTTTATTATCAACGAGATCTATAATGATAAAAAACTGGTACTATGGATAGCGCATTATGCCACACCCCGGGTTAATGCGGAGGCCCAACTCAGGTCAGCTGAGATGTTGATTCGCCAGACGTTGAAACATTCACCGGTCGCTATGGGGATCTGCGGCTCGGATTATGAGCTTCTGGCGGCCAATCCGGCGCTTTGTCACATGCTGGAGTATCCGGAGAACGAGCTGAAAAATATGACATATAAAGATGTCACCCATCCCAACGATTTGGAACAGGAGGCGCCCCTGATGGAAAAGATCAATAGTGGGGAGCTGGAAAATTTTCGGATGGAAAAACGTTATATCACCAAAAACGGCCGTGAAGTATGGGTAAGACTTTCGGTAGCGGGGATTCCAACCGATGATGAAACGATTGCGCGATCGGTGGTTATCTGCGAGGACATTACCCTGCGCCGACTGGCCGAGCTCACAGGCATCCCCGTCGTCACGACCCTGATGGCGCGCGGCGCGTTCCCCGACAGCCACCCGCTGCACCTCGGGATGCCGGGGATGCACGGCACCGTCGCCGCCGTGGGCGTGCTGCA
>CAYWBU010000291.1:0-1667 GCA_964456565.1 uncultured Bacteriovoracaceae bacterium
ACTGACCGGAATTGCATAGCTCTGCGAGCCGGCAGTGATGGTGACGGTTGTCTGATAAGTGCCCGCCTCCAGCCCGTCAGCCACCTGCAGCCGGATGCTTTGCCTGGCATCGCCGATGAGTTCGCCGCTGGCCGGCGATAAACTCAGCCAGGCGTCAGCCGCAGCGGCCGTCCAGACAAGGGAACCGCCGCCGGCGTTGTAGATCTCAAATTGCGGATCGGAACCGGTCGCCAGATCAACCGTGAGGGTTTCGATTTCACAGCCGATCTGCGGCTCACCCTGGGCCGCCACCGCAAACCTGACCGGCAGCCGCAGCGGGGCCACGTTCAGGGCCTTAAACCTGAGGGTCATAAACACCGGCCGCCAGCCCGGCCGGATCGGCCGTAACCGTTATGGGGTTAAAGCTGTCCGGTCCCAACGAAATATCGTTTGCCGGCGAGACACTCAGCCAGGCGGCATCACTGCGGGCCTCCCAGTTCAGGACCCCCGCGCCGGCGTTCCAGATGGTGGTGGCGACCGAGACCGGTTCACCGCCAGGAGCCGTCAGGTCGACTGATCCCAGCCCGGATGCAATCACCGGGGAGGCCGCCAGGGTCTTTATGCAGACCTCGTCAAAACCGCTGATCCCGGTATCGGCCAGCAGTTTCACATAATGATTTTCGGCCGCATCCACCAGGGCACTTGCCTTGAAACGGTGCCAGACCCGGCCGGTGGAATCGGTTATCTCCGCATGTTCCAGACTGGCAAGTTCCACCGGATCACCAACATTGATGCAGTTCAGATCGCCCTTGGCATAGCTGCCGCTGACGGAATTACCGATTTCGACATAATGGCCGTCCGCGCTGTACTCCTTAAGGTAGACCACCCATTCAACCGTGACCAGGGAGCGTTCGCCGGCATTGTCGGGGATCTCAAAAATCATGGCCGAACTGCCCATGCCGCCGTACATGCCGGTCCGCCCCCAGCTGCCCATGGGCGGTTTCACCATCCAGCCGCCCATCATTGCGGGCACAATCGCATATTTAAGCACCGGCGTTCCGGCCGTGTTAATGGTGGCATCAGCGGGGTCAGCCGCATCCGGGGCCAGGACAAATCCGGCATCGAGCCCCGGAACCTGCTCATCTTCAGGACTGTTGAATTCCCAACGCTGATAGGTGCTGCCCAGGGGCGGCAGCAGGCTCAACTCCACCGGCAGGACTTTTGCACCGGCAGCATAGTCAAGCAGAACTTCGCCGCAGTGGCGACCCTTTTCCAGGTCTTCGGTATTGCAGTTCAGCAGGAAACCTTCAGCCGTCAGCTCGGGCCTGGCCCAGGCTGCCGATGACCCGACCGTCGCAGCCGGAGCGGCCGCAACCGCAACCGGAGCGGGCTGCTGCCCGTACTGCACGGCTTCCAGCCGCGCCAGGCTGCGGGTGCCAATCATCACATCACTGATATAGGCGTTGCGTTTGAGATCAAAAAGCGACCACTTTCGCAGGGCCGTGATTTTCACATATAAATTTTCCGGCGGATCGGCCTTCACCGTGATCCTGGCCGTGACCCGCTGCCACTTGTTTGCAAGCGCTTCCTCCGCGATGGTCTCAAGCTCGATGCCGGCGGAGCTGCTGACCTTGACGGCATCCGTGTCACATTCGCCGCTCACGCTGCCCTCAAGCCCGCGCCCGGCC
>CAYWBU010000292.1:0-1655 GCA_964456565.1 uncultured Bacteriovoracaceae bacterium
TCTCGATCTTCGGTGAACATTCCGATGTCTACGCCACCCGCCAGACTGGCTTTGCCATGCTGGCCAGCGGCAGCATCCAGGAGATCATGGATATCGGCGGTGTGGCCCATCTGGCAGCCATCAAGGGCCGGATCCCCTTCCTGCACTTCTTTGACGGCTTCCGGAATTCTCATGAAATCCAGAAGGTTGAACTTATGGAATATGAGGACCTCGCCAAACTGGTGGACCAGGAGGCCATCAAAAAATTCAGGCACAATGCCCTCAATCCCGATCATCCGGTGACCCGGGGCACGGCCCAGAACCCCGACATCTTCTTCCAGTCCCGCGAGGCCTGCAACAGCTTCTATGAGGCCATCCCCGACATTGTCGAAGACTATCTGCAGGAAATCAAAAAGATCACGGGCAGAGAATATCACCCGTTTGATTACTATGGCGACCCTGAAGCCGAAAAAGTCATCGTGGCCATGGGATCCATCACCGACACCATCAAGGAGGCGGTTGACTACCTCCGGGCCAAGGGCGAAAAGGTCGGCCTGGTGAGCGTGCATCTCTACCGTCCGTTCTCCGAGAAATATTTCTTCAAGGCCCTGCCCAAAACCGCCAAGAAGATCGCCGTCCTCGACCGCACCAAGGAGCCGGGCGCCGGAGGGGAACCGCTTTATCTGGACGTCAGGAACGTCTTCTACGGCAAAGAGTCTCAGCCGCTGATCGTCGGCGGCCGTTACGGGCTGAGCTCCAAGGACACCACCCCGGCCCAGATCCTCTCGGTCTACAACAACCTTGATGCAAGTGAGCCCAAAGACCGTTTCACCGTCGGCATCATTGACGACGTGACCCACACCTCCCTGCCGCTGCTGGACGAAATTGACAGCGCCGCAGCCGGCACCGTGGAATGCAAATTCTACGGCCTGGGTTCGGACGGCACCGTCGGCGCCAACAAGAACTCCATCAAGATCATCGGTGACAACACCGACATGTATGCCCAGGGATATTTCGCCTATGACTCCAAAAAATCCGGCGGTCTGACCGTCTCCCACCTGCGTTTCGGCAAGACCCCGATCCGCAGCGCCTACCTGGTCAAGCATGCCGACTATGTGGCCTGCTCGGTTCCGGCCTACATCAACCAGTACGACATGCTGACCGGGCTCAAAAAAGGCGGCATCTTCCTGCTCAACAGCATCTGGGATGCCGATGAGACCGTCAAACGTCTGCCCAACTCCATGAAGAAATATATGGCCGAGCATGATGTCAATTTCTACATCATCAACGCCACCGAGATCGCCGAAAAAATCGGCCTGGGCAACCGCACCAACACCATCATGCAGTCGGCCTTCTTCTTTCTCTCCAAGGTCATCGACTACAGTGATGCCGTCACCTTCATGAAAGACGCCATCAAGAAGAGCTACGGCAAGAAGGGCGAGGACATCGTCAAGATGAACAATGCCGCGGTTGATCAGGGCAGCGAAGGCCTGGTGAAGGTCGAGATCGATCCGTCCTGGAAATCCCTGCCGGCCGACCCCGCCGCTGACAACGGCCATCTGCCGGAATTCATCGCCGATGTGGTCTATCCCATCAACCGCCAGGAGGGAGAAAAACTGCCGGTCAGCACCTTCAAGGGTCGCGAAGACGGCACCTTCCCGGCCGGCACCACCGAA
>CAYWBU010000293.1:0-1638 GCA_964456565.1 uncultured Bacteriovoracaceae bacterium
TTAACTTGCAAAGCTCCGCTCTTCACGGTGAAACGATTAATCATAATATACCAGTATTTCAAAACTTCGCATAAATATTATAAGCACCAAGCCCCGTCAAGGTATCCGAAAGTATACCTTGTCATTTAATCGATCATGCAGCATGGGACCCTCATCAACGCAAAGACTCATCAGGCATCAGGCCGTTTTGATCACATTTGCGATAAAGCGCTGGTCGTCTTCGGAAAGATAGGGGTGCATGGGCAGGCTGAAGATTTTGCCTGCGATATCCTCGCAGACAGGAAAATCGCCTTCACCATACCCCAAAAAGGCATAGCCGCTCTGCAAATGTAGCGGGATCGGATAATACACGGCCGTCGGAACCTCTTCGGCCGCCAGCTGTTTCTGGATCAGCTCCCGCTGTTCTGAAAGCACCGAATACTGGGCCCAGGCGCTCAGACGACCAGGCCTTACCTCCGGACATTTCACACTGTCTTCCAAAAAACTTGCGTATCGATCGGCCACGAGCTGTCTGGAATCAACCTCTCCCGGAAAAAGTTCAAATTTTGCCAGCAACACTGCGGCCTGCAGGGTATCCATGCGGCCGTTGATCCCGATCCGCACATTGTCATATTTGTCACGCCCCTTGCCATGAATCCGGATGGACTTCAGCCTCTCGGCCAAATCATCATTGTTGGTAAAAACCATCCCGCTGTCGCCGTAACCGCCCAGGGGCTTCGCCGGAAAAAATGAGGTGGCGGCAACATCCGCCAAGCCGCAGGCTTTTCTGCCGCCGCATTCCGCGCCAAATGACTGGGCGGCATCCTCCACCACAAACATCCCGTAATCTGCGGCTATGGCATTGATCCTCTCATAGTCAGCCGGCTGCCCGAAAAGATCCACCGCGATAACGCCCCGCGGTTTTATCTCGGCATAATTTGCCGGCAGGGGATATTTATTGGGATCGTCTTCCAGCAGGGCCTCTATCGCCGTTTTCAGCCGGTCGGGATCCATATTGAAATCATCCTCACAGATATCCACAAAGACCGGCGTCGCCCCCAGCATGGCGATCACCTCGGCCGTCGCCACAAAGGTAAATGGGGTGGTGAAAATCGCATCCCCGGGGCCCACATCGTAGGCCATCAAGGCCATCAAAAGGGCGTCTGTACCGGAGGAACATGAAACCGCATTGCTGACCCCGACATACTCCGCCAACTTGCGTTCAAGCTCGAACACTTCCGGTCCCATTATATATTTTCCATGGATCAGAACATCCTGGATATTTTCCGTCAGTTTTTCAAAAATTTTTTCCTGTTGAGCCTTCAAATCAATAAAAGGAACTTTCATCTTAACCTCTTTTCTTTTGGGTTTTCATGCTGCCCTCAATCCTTGACCAGCATCTTCAATATGAAATAAATTCTGCAGCAAAAATGAAACACTCATATCCTGCAGGCGTCAATCGAATTATGCAGCACTCTGTGGCAATAAAAGACAAAAACACCATCGGGAGGGTTATTGCTGGAAACACTGGCAACCAAATGCGTTAAAGGACGCACAGCTCCGCCGTCATGGGTGATTGATATTAAAAATTTTTTACGCCAGCACTGCCGAATCAAATCTAAAATCCTCTCCGCTGTTCCACAACAGGCAGGCAAAACT
>CAYWBU010000294.1:0-1627 GCA_964456565.1 uncultured Bacteriovoracaceae bacterium
GATCTCGCTGCCGATCTCGGCCAACACCTCTTTATCAAGCGCGATGCCGGCGGTCTCCATGGCGGCCAGCACCTCCATCAGCGGCAACTCCAGCTCGGTATAGAGCGGCAGGGTTTTGCTGTCGGCCAGCTGTTTTTCAAGGATCAGGCGCAATTCGTCCAGGGCGCAGGCATGCGCCGCCAGGAAGGGCCCGGCCTCCTTCTCGGCGATGGAAGACAGCGAGCGCGCCCCTCTGCCGGTGCCGGTCAGGTCCTTGACCGTGGGAATGCTGCGGCCCAGATGCTGCATGGCCAGGTTTTCCAGGCTGACCGTGCCCACGGCCGCATCCGCGCAGTAGGCCGCCAGCATGACATCGAAAAAACGCGCCTTGACCGTGCTCTCGTTTTTGAGGGCCGCCAGTTTGACGGCCTTGGCGTCATGCACGGTCAGATCCAGCGCGGATGATTCCAGCACCGCGCAGGAGCGGTCCTGGTCCCAGAGCGTTGCCGGGGCCAGGCAGACATGCGCCCTGTTTTTTAATGCCAGGGCGGATCCCAGTCCGGGCAGCAGATAATAGCCCCCCCGGCCGGCCGGATCTTCAGGCGGACCGTAGATGATTTCAGCCGCCACATTATCATGGGAGGCCTCTTTTGTTTCACCCATCTCGCGCAGCAGGCCGCGGAACTCCAGCTCCTCAAAGATCTTGAGCAGGGCCTCGCGGTCCATGGCGCCGTATTTAAGCTCAGCAAGTCCAGGTTCAACCGGCCGGGATGGATCCAGGGTCACCAGTTCCAGGCTCAGGCGCGCCATCTCCGGCCCGGCCTCCAGGGCAGCGCGGGCCCGCGGCGGCTTGACCTCGTCTATGGCGGCCAGGATATCCTCCAGGTGGCCCCATTCGTTCACCAGCTTCAGGGCCCCCTTGCTGCCGATGCCGCGCACGCCGGGGACATTGTCGGAACTGTCGCCCATGAGGGCCAGCAGATCGGCGATATATTCCGGTCCCACGCCGAATTTTGCGCGCACACCTGCGATATCGTAGCGCACATCCTTCAAGGTATCCCAGACCGTGACCCTCTCGTCCACCAGCTGCATCAGGTCCTTGTCGCCCGAGACGATCATGACCTCGGCCTCTTTCCTGAGCTTGCCGGCCAGGGCCGCAATGATGTCGTCGGCCTCCAGGCCCGGCTCCTCGATGGCCGGAATTCCCAGGGCGTCCACCACCTGCATGATGTAGGGCACCTGGACCTGCAGGTCCTCGGGCATCTTCTGGCGGTTGGCCTTGTATTCGGCATAGCGCTCATGGCGGTGGGTCGGGCCCTTGGCATCTTTCACAAAACAGATATATTCCGGGTTTTCGTCGCGCAGCAGCTTGAGCAGCATGCGGGCAAAGATATAGACCGCGTTGGGGGGCAGGCCGTTTGAGGTGGTCATGCTGCGCATGGCATAGAAGGCCTGGTAGATATAAGAACTGCCGTCAATCAGATAGATGCGCATATCAGGCCTTCTTGTCCAGCAGACCGCGCACCTCACCGGCCTTCCAGGCGGCATAGTCGGCCAGGATCCTGCCATGGTCGAAGGCGATGGTGAAAGCGCCGACAAGACCAAGGAATTCTATGACGAATACCGGTCCGTCTGCGACATGACGGCG
>CAYWBU010000295.1:0-1618 GCA_964456565.1 uncultured Bacteriovoracaceae bacterium
GTGTTGATGATCTTGTCATCCGGGATGCAATTGCGGTAGATGTAAAAAGTACGGTGATCCTGAGGGATGCGGCGCCGGAGGGCGGCTGCATGGTATATCGGGCGGCCGTGATGCGGGGGCAGGCCCGCTGGCTGACAGAAGCCATGATAATTTGTGATTAGTTCCGGAGGAAGGTTTTCATGAACGATTTTGTATACAAGGACGGCAGACTGCACTGTGGTGATGTCCCGCTCGACCGGATTGCCGGTGAGGAGGGGACGCCTTTCTACTGCTACAGTCTGCCGACGATCAAGAGACATATCAAGGCCTTTGAGGATCCGCTGGCGGAGATTGACCACCAGACCTGCTTTGCCATGAAGGCCAATGCCAGCATGGCGGTGCTGGCCCATATGGCCAAGGCCGGCCTGGGCGCGGATGTCGTCAGCGGCGGGGAACTCTTCAGGGCCATGAAGGCCGGTATTCCGGCCAGCCGCATTGTTTATTCGGGGGTGGGCAAGACCATCCGTGAGATTGATATGGCCATTGAGGCCGGTATCATGATGTTCAATATCGAAAGCGCCCAGGAGCTGGAGGTGATCAATGAGCGGGCCGGCGTAATCGGCAAGAAGGCCCCGATTGCCATCCGGGTCAATCCCGATGTGGATGCCAAGACCCATCCCTACATATCCACCGGGCTCAAGGAGAACAAATTCGGCATTGATATCGAAACCGCGATTCTCGAATATCAGCGGGCCATGGATATGGAAAATATCGAGGTGGTGGGGATCGACTGTCATATCGGATCCCAGCTGACCGAGGTGCAACCTTTTGTGGATGCGGTTGAACGGCTCAAGATCCTGATCAGGAGGCTGAATGAGCTGGGAGTGAGCCTCAGATATCTGGATCTGGGCGGCGGTCTGGGGATCACCTATTCCGACGAGGAACCGCCCCACCCCGGCGACTATCACAAGGCCATCCTGGATGCCGTGGGCGGCCTGGGACTCAAACTTGTCTTTGAACCGGGCCGGGTGATCGTGGGCAATGCCGGTCTGCTGGTGACCGAGGTGCTCTACCGCAAGGAGAATGCCGGCAAAAAATTTGTGATCGTGGATGCCGGCATGAACGATCTGATGCGGCCGTCACTCTACGGGGCCTTTCATGACATCAAGTCCGTGGCGGTCAAGTCATCCGATACCGAAAAGGCCGATGTGGTGGGACCCATCTGCGAAACCGGCGATTTCCTGGCCAAGGACCGCGAACTGCCGATCTTCAGACGGGGTGATCTGCTGGCGGTGATGAGCGCGGGGGCCTATGGGCATACCATGAGTTCCAATTATAATTCCCGGCCGCGGGTCCCCGAAGTCCTGGTGGATGGAGACAGCTACACCGTGGTAAGGAAAAGAGAAACATATGATGATCTGATTGCCGGAGAAGAAGTGCCGGCAGCAATGAAGTGATCAGGAGGCAGCTATGTTTTCAGGAGCAATTTCTGCAATAGTGACGCCGTTCAAGGACGGCAAGATCGATGAGGACGCCTTCCGGGAGCTGATCCGCTTTCAGCTGGACGCCGGCATTGCCGGAATAGTTCCCTGCGGGACAACCGGGGAGTCGGCCACCCTGACCCATCTTGAACATGAAC
>CAYWBU010000296.1:0-1593 GCA_964456565.1 uncultured Bacteriovoracaceae bacterium
AGATATTTTCTCCGCCGCGGATAATCATGTCCTTGATGCGCCCGGTCACGGTGAAATAGCCGTCGGCGTCAACCGTGCCCACATCGCCGGTGTGCAGCCATCCCTCATCATCAATCACCTTGCGGGTCTCCTCGGGCATCTTGTAGTAGCCCTTCATCACACAGGCGCTGCGGGTAACGATCTCGCCCTTGGTGTCCGGCGGAACTTCCCGGCCGGTCTTGGTATCCACGATGCGGCCCTCGATCCCGGGCAGCAGCTTGCCCACGGTGGAGACCCGCAGCTCCACCGGGTCATCGCGATGGGTCATGGTCATGACCGGCGAACATTCGGTCTGGCCGAAGGCGATCACGATCTCCTCGCAGTGCATCTCGGTGCGCACCCGGTTCATGGCCTCCACCGGACAGGGCGAGCCGGCCATGATGCCGGTCCTGAGCGAGCCCATGTCATAGTTCTTGAACTCGGGATGATTCAGGATCGCAATGAACATGGTGGGCACGCCGTTGATGGCCGTGCACTTTTCCTGCTGGATAACCTGCAGGGCCTTCAATGCATCAAAAAACTCCATCACCACCATGGTGGAACCGTAGAAGACGCTGTTGAGCGTGCTCATCACCAGGCCGAAACAGTGGAACAGCGGCACCTGGATCAGCAGCCGGTCCTGGGGCGTCATACCCATGACCGCGCCCACCAGCATGGCATTGTTGATGATATTGTAGTGCGAGAGCATCACGCCCTTGGGAAAACCCGTGGTTCCCGAGGTGTACTGCATGTTGATGACCTCGTGGCAGTCCAGACTCTTTTCGCGGCGCTGCAGTTCCTCGTCGGTCACCTTCTCGCCCAGGCGGATCAGCTCGTCAAAGGAGTACATGCCGGGGATATCCTTACGCTCGCCGATATAGACCACATTGTTGAGATGCGGCAGCTTGTCGGAACGCAGCTTGCCGGGCAGCGAATGTCTGAGTTCGGGCAGGACCTCGTTGGCCACTTCATAATAGTTGTTGTCGCGAAATTTTTCGCACAGCAGCAGGGTGGTGGAATCGGACTGTCCCAGGATATATTCCAGCTCGCTGGTGCGGAAATTGGTGTTCACGGTCACAAACACGGCCCCGATCATGCCCAGCGAAAACTGCAGATAGACCCACTCGGGCAGGTTGGTGGTCCAGACCGAGACATGTTCGCCCTTGGCGATATCAATGGCCAGCAGTCCCTTGGCAACCTTTTCACAGGTCTCCAGAAATTCGCTGTAGGTCTGGCGCACGCCGAACTCGGGGCAGACCAGGGCTTCATGGTCCGGTAGTTTTGCTGCTGTCTCCCGCAAGAGATCTCCGATGGTTATTTCCCTGAACTCCGCCATAAATAAAAGGCCTCCCCCAATTTTTTTGACACCCGAGCCTAGCAGACTTTATCCGGAGCGGCAAGTTTGATAAGCGCGGTCTTGCAGCCCATTCCGGCCGCCATGATTGACTTGACAGCCCACCGGCATTGATATTAGATCTTCGTGCATCCGCCCGGATGGTGGAATTGGTAGACACAAGGGACTTAAAATCCCTCGGTCTTCGGGCTGTGCGGGTTCAAGTCCCGCTCCGGGCACCA
>CAYWBU010000297.1:0-1579 GCA_964456565.1 uncultured Bacteriovoracaceae bacterium
TCTTCTCCATGCCGCCGGCCATCAGGCTCACCTGCCTCGGCATCAAACAGGTGCCCGTTGAACTCGTGGAGGCAGCAGATTCCTTCGGGAGCACGAGGAGCCAGAAGCTGTTCAAACTTCAGCTTCCCATGGCCTCGCCCACCATCATGGCCGGCATCAACCAGACCATCATGCTCTCACTCTCCATGGTTGTTATCGCAGCCAGGATCGGCGCCAAGGGTCTGGGCGGCGAGGTCTGGAAGGCCATCCAGCGTTTCAAGCCCGGCATGGGCTTCGAGGCCGGTACGGCCGTCGTCATCATCGCAATTATTCTGGATCGTATAACCCAGAGTATCAAATCGGATCAAAAAGCAAGTTAGGAGGAAACTATGCGCAAATTTTTCAATTTCATGATGGCAATCCTGCTGGTTGCCATGTTGGCAACGGGTTGCTCGGAGGAAAAAACGCAAACCACCGCAGCCCCCGAAAGCAAGGGCAAGGTCGAACTGGCCTATGTGGAATGGGCGTCTGAAATCGCCAGCACCAATGTTGTTGCCGCGGTTCTGGAAGACAAGCTGGGCTATGAAGTGGAGCTCACCCCTGTAAGCGCCGCCGCCATGTGGCAGGCCGTGGGAACCGGCGACGTGGACGGCCTGGTGGCCGCCTGGCTGCCCACCACCCACAACCATTACCTCGAGACCGTCAAGGACAAGGTTGAAGATCTGGGAGCCAACCTCACCGGCACCAAGATCGGACTGGTTGTGCCGCAGTATGTCACCATCAATTCCATTACCGAATTGAACGCCAATGCCGACAAATTCAACGGCAAGATCATCGGCATTGACCCCGGGGCCGGGCTCATGAGCAAGACCGAGAAGGTCCTCTCCGACTATGGTCTGGACAAATTTGAGCTGATGGAGGGCTCCGGCGCCACCATGACCGCCGCTCTGGCGGACGCCATCAAAAACAACGAGTGGGTGGTGGTGACCGGCTGGACGCCGCATTGGAAGTTTGCCCGCTGGGACCTCAAATATCTCGAAGACCCCAAAAAGGTCTACGGCGACGCCGAATATGTCCACACCATTGTCCGCAAAGGACTCAAAGCCGATATGCCCGAAGTCTACAGCTTCCTCGACAAGTTCAACTGGACTCCCGAAGACATGCAGCAGGTCATGGTCTGGAACCAGGAAGAGGGAGCCAAGCCTGAAAATACGGCCCGGCGCTGGATCAAGGAAAACGAAGCCCGGGTTGATGCCTGGCTGAAGTAAGTCTCATAAGCAGGGGGTTTACACCCCCTGCTTTAATTATTTCCGTCACTTTCGAGGCCAGTCGAAACCATAGCCGCCTTTAAGATACAGCGCCCCCAGATCCAGATCACTGCCGGAAGAGAATCCCGGAAAAATACTGCCGGCCGCATGACTGGAGTAGCGGTAACCCACTCCCATGAACCAGCGATCCAGCTCAAATCCCGCCCCGATATCAAAACCCAGGGCCGGATCATAATTGCGGACGGCATAATCCAGGTCTCCGTCCAGATAGCGGTAGAAGACTCCGCCTTCAACATAGGGCGTGAACTTAATGTATTCCGGCAACAGATATC
>CAYWBU010000298.1:0-1517 GCA_964456565.1 uncultured Bacteriovoracaceae bacterium
GACGGGTCATGTCCGCCAGGGAAGGTTCGCTCTCATCCTCGGCCAGCATCCCGTCGGCGAACAGTCCCAGGGACGGGACCGTATTGATAGCCGCAAAACCGGCCTTGTCGGCCGCAATACTGTAGCCGCGCTCTTCAGCCTCCCGGAGCAGGTCCCGGCCGTCACGGCGCCCCTGCCAGAAGCGCCGGCCGCCGCCCCAGATGATTTCCATCCCGGCCTGCAGCATATCCACGGCAATGGCCTCCTGGTTGCGGCGCGAAGTTTCATGGGCGCTGAACCCGGCCGGAGTGGCGTCCGTCACCGCCTTGGTGACCACCAGCCCGGTGGCCAGGGCATGTTCCTCGGCCTTTTCCAGGATGGATTTCCAGGCCGTGCCGTCCGGATCCTGGCCGATGCAGCCGTTGACAGTCTTGATGCCCGTAGCCATGGCCGTGGCCGCGGCCGCCGAATCGGTTTTCAGGTTGGAGGCGCTCGTGGTGATCATCAGGCCCGTAACGGGCATGCCCAGCATGTGCAGCCGTTCGTCCGCAGCCAGGGCCGTTACCTGCGAAAGCCAGATCTGGTTGATCCCCATGCCGTCGCCGATCAGCAGGATGACATTTTCAACCGCGGCCGGATTGTCTGCAACCTTGGGCGCTGCCGGTCGGAAATCAGCCGTATAGCCTGTGGTATCAACCGCAATTCCGCCGCCTGCGGCACAGCCGCTCAGTATCAGGGCCAGCAGCAGCCCCGCCGTCTTCCAGATCTTTTTCCCGGGCATAGTCTTTCCTTTTGCCATTAAAGCCCAGTCCCGAGGGCCTGCGGCAGAGTCATAATATAGTCCCGGATTTCATCGCGCACCCGGCGGTAAATTGCAAGGGGATCTTCAGCGGAGGCCGCCGCCAGGGCCGGCGGATCGGCAAAACCTCGGTGGATGATGCGGGCCCGGCCCGGAAACATGGGACAGGTCTCGGCCGCATGATCGCAGACCGTGACCACATAATCAAAGGGGACCTCAATCACTTCAGCGACGGTCTTGGAATGCTGACCGGAGATATCCACGCCGGCTTCCTGCATGACCCTGACGGCCATAGGGTTCAGCCCGTGGGTTTCGATGCCGGCCGAATAGGCCTCAATCTCGGCGCCTTTCAGATGGCGGGCCCAGCCTTCAGCCATCTGGCTGCGGCACGAATTGCCCGTACACAGGAAAAGCACCTTAAGTCTATTCATCCAGCAGTTCCCGGATCTGCTGCGGGTTGAGCAGCTTGCCCGAAGCTTTGACCTGGCCGTCAATTGCCAGGGCCGGCGTCAGCATGACGCCCATCTTTGTTATCTCGTTGATGTCGCTGACCTTCTCTATCTCCACCTCCATATCGGTGGCGGCCTCCCTGGCGTTTTCCAGCAGCTGGTTGCATTTGGGACAGCCCGTCCCCAGAATCTGGATTTTTTTCATGGTTCACTCCTTTTAATTATTCTTTAGGCAAAGATGCTGCCGTAAACCAGGCCCGACAGCGTGGCCATGACTATCACCAGCAGCA
>CAYWBU010000299.1:0-1508 GCA_964456565.1 uncultured Bacteriovoracaceae bacterium
CGAAATCCAAGGAAAAAGACTACAAGCTTGTTGATGGTCAGGGGCTATATCTGCTTGTGACTGCCAAAGGCGGTAAACTCTGGCGCTTGAACTATCGTTTTGATGGTAAGCAAAAGACCCTTGCCATGGGCAGCTATCCCGAAATATCCCTCTCGGACGCCCGCCATAAGCGTCTGGATGCCCGCAAACTGCTTACGGAAGGGATTGACCCCGGTGCGGTTAAAAAGGCCGCCAAGGCCGCTGAAAACGGTTCGGTTCAAAACAGCTTTGAAGCCGTGGCGCGTGAATGGCATGAGAAGTTTCGGCACACCTGGGCTGAAAGCCATGCAACCACCTTGATGAACCGCCTGGAAAAAGATGTTTTCCCATATATTGGAGCCGAAGACATTGCTTTGATCAATCCGCCGCAATTGCTGGCAGTTCTGAGGCGCATAGAATCGAGGGGCGCCTTGGATATCGCGCACCGCATCCGGTTCCTGTGCGGTCAGATTTTCAGATATGCCGTTGCTACAGGCAAGGCCGAGCGTGATCCGGCTGCAGATCTGAAGGGTGCATTGCCCCCGGTCAAGGGTGGACACTATGCGGCCCTGACCGATCCCAAAGATGTAGGCCCCCTGTTACGCGCCATTGATGAATATCAGGGCAGTTTCGTGACCAAGTGCGCCTTGCGTCTTGCTCCGCTTCTGTTTGTCCGGCCGGGCGAGTTGCGGGGCGCTGAATGGTCCGAGTTCGATTTTGAAAATGCCCAGTGGAATATTCCCGCCGAAAAAATGAAGATGAAGGAACCGCACATTGTGCCGCTGTCAACCCAGACCATTGAGATTCTCAAGGAACTGCAGCCCATGACAGGCACGGGGCGTTATGTCTTTCCTTCCGCCAGATCTCCGCAGCGTTGCATGTCTGATAATGCCCTGAACGCTGCACTGCGACGCATGGGCTTTGAAAAGGATGAAATTACCACCCACGGTTTCCGGGCCATGGCGCGCACAATCCTTGATGAAGTCCTGCAATTCCGGCCCGAACTGATAGAACACCAGCTTGCCCATGCGGTCAAAGATCCTAATGGCCGGGCCTACAACCGGACGACCCATCTTGAGGCGCGCCGGAAGATGATGCAGCAGTGGGCGGATTACCTTGACGGACTCAAGGCCGGGGCCGTGGTGATTCCGTTAAAACAGGCTTAGATATGAAAAAAGCCACGGCCTAGGACCGGATTAGCTACCCGGACTGAAAAGGGTCTCCTCAACCCCTGGCCGTGGAGTTTCTTGCGAGGGAATACGCTATGAGAGGGGATGCGTTGTGCTTGATGGAAAAGATGTAATTCATGGTAATGATATTCTGGGTATTCTGAAAGAGAACAAGAAAACTGATCGTGATCTTATTAGGTATGTATGTAATGGGCTTCAGGCGTATGACCTTAATTATCAACAAGTTGATCCAGTTAGGATGCATTTATTGAAGGAGCTGGTATCCACTGAGACACAATTAAATAAAATGGAGACTGCGGA